>BOAV01000041.1 GCA_026002045.1 Spirochaetia bacterium
AATAAGAAATGTATTTCATCACTATTTAGAATGTCCGGAATATTTTTTATGAGAAGTTATTAAAAATACAAACCAAGAAAAAATATTACCGTCAAATTATTAATTGAATAATTCCTTTTCCAATAAATCACATTTCTGCACAATCCTTTCAGTAATTTTGTCATTTGATTCAACTTCAGAACATAAAAGTGGTGAGTTAATGTCGTATTTATTTAAGGCATTTGAAGTATCTATCCAGTTTGCATAACAATAAATACATTTATGTTGACACGTATTATATGATCCTATATCAACACTTGTTATACACCCACAAACATCACGTTGAGTCTTATCCTTTTTAAAATTATATTCTTTACCGACTATTTTATTAACTAATTCACAATCTATACAATGGCCATGTTTAATACCAAAGTCTGATAAATCAATCTGTTCACAGCAAGAATCCATTCTGATTTTATTTTGTTTAGAGATTTCTGAAAGCATTTTTGCTATGGTCTTAATAGTGGAATTATCAAATACATAAATATTATTTTGAGAAAGCCTTGTCTGTATTTTTTTATATATGTCAACAAAACTTATAATACATTTTTCTGTATAGTTTGATAATTTTTCAGCAATATCATGAAAATTTTTATTTTGATAATCAAGTGTATAATTATCATTAATTATAATTGGATCATATCTCCAAATGACTTTTTGTTTACCAATCCTTTCAGACAAATTAATAAATTTTTTTATTCTATCATTTTCATTAGGAAGATTAAGTTCAAGTTTTTTGTTATATGGATTTAAAGTATATTGAAAATAGTATTTATAACCTAAATTATTAAGAATAGATAGTTTTTCTATAAAATCTTTTGAAGGATCTTTTGTCCAGAAAACAATACATTCAATAATATTTGGAGACAATTTAATTTTTGAAATCTGATTGATATTCATTGAGTTACGAACATAAACAAAGCCTTCTTTTATCCTATTATAAAACCATGAGGAAAAAATGCAGGAATATCTGTTCGTCTGGATACACTTAATATCATTTTATAACCTCTTTTTAATAAGATAAAAGCACTTCTACATTCAACATTATTATCTTGCCATGTATCAAAGCCTGGAGCTTGATTTTGAAAGATCAATGAATTTTCTGGCATTTCTCTGGAGTTACCACTGAATTTAATATAATCTTCTCTGCTTGGATAATCAAAATAACCTTTAACAACATGAGAATTTTGATAAAATGAAGTCATAGTGTTAACCCAATTTTCAAATTCTGTTCTTCCCATGTATTTTGAATTTGTATCATTTATAAGTATATATGTATCAGTTGATATTCTATGAAATAAAGGTGTCATAATTGTATTAAAGAAGTTATCTACATTCTCTGAATTGGATTAGGATCATATCCATAATAATTACAAAATGGTGAAATATTATTATCACGAAACACTTTTTCTATTGCAATTGCTTCTGTTGCAGGGCCACATCTAATTGAAATAATATTGTATCTATCAAGTTGATTTAATAATTTTTTAGTATTTGACAGAATATGATATATTTTTGAAGCATATCTATTTGTGTATCTTAAAGAATACCGTGCGTTATTGGCAAACAATTATATCGACGTAATTTCTGGTCAGGATCATTAAACATATTTGATAAACAATTTATACAATTATTTACGACCCTATACTGGCCTTCACAGAGAGAGTCGTTATCACATAGGCAACTTCCATCTGTTGGTGAACAAGGAGAATATGACATCAAGCAGTAATTAAGAAAGGTATTATATAAAAAACTCATTGAGCATCCTAATAATAAAATATCCTATTGATCTTTACTCATGGGCTATTCAACCTTCCTTGCACTATCAACATCAAATATTTCTTCTGTAATTTCAGATTTTAGTCGTTTGTTTTGCAATAAAGTTAAAAAGGTATCAATATTGGTCTCATTCAACTCAAATTTGCCGTTTGAATACCCAATATCCCAGTTATAATGTTTTGCCATTTTAACTATTTTTTTAATATATTCTGCATCTTTATAATTGCTGAGATTTTCGATGACAGATAACTTTCGCAGATACTTTTGATTATCACCAACAAAGTCTTTTAATAAATCAATGTTATTAATAAGACCCAGTTGTCCGATTGAATCGTAAAAAACAACAGCCTTTGCTTTCATGCCTTCTCTGAAATTCAAACCAGATTCAAAATTTTTCTTGGACAAGACAAACAGCAAGTCTTGATAATACAAAAAATCTATCGAATTTGAAATGTTGAATATTGGAACATCCTCCATATCATCAAACTTATTATCTTTAAATAATAATGGTATTAATCCCTTAGCCTTCTTCAATTTCCAGCTTTCTGGCAATGTTTTGAAACCGGTTGTGACAATTTTGTCCCCATTCCTTAGAATAATAAGGTATCCCTTTGCAAGAAATAATTCTCCAATTCCAGATATCATGGAATCTTGGGGCTGTAATTTTTGTAATTCTTCTTGTATTTTGAAATAATCAGTTTCCTCATACTCTATACTTTTCATTTCGCCATCTTCAATATCCACTCCGTCAAGTTGATATTGTTCTATGGTTTTTGTATGAGAGATTGTATTGTTTACAATAGATAACAATCGTTTCTCGAGTTTCTTTCCAATATTTATATATTTTATGGAATAATGAGATACCCTATCTCTTTTGTATTCTTTGATAATACCCAATTGAATAATTTGCCTTGAGAAATCTTCCTTTTTTAATTCAGCAAAGATTTGTTTATTCGTCTTGTTCTTCATCAATGACCTCCGTTATTAAACCCATAAATTGATTTAAGCGATTGTAATGGTATTTTTTACCTAGATTAAGTTCTTTCTTACTAAGAACTATTTTTGAGTAAATATTATCACCATATGAATATGACACATCGTATAAGCCATACCCTACAATTGCCAGTATGGGATTTATAAAAGTTGATTTACTGGTAATGGTTAACGCCATTAAAATTGTGAGAAAAATACCTATGGATATCAAATCAGCAGGGGAACTTAAATCCATCGAGATAAACGAGAGTAAATATGGGATTGTATAATTTATTATATCAGTTGACCGATTTTCTACTTTTTTTATTGTAATGACATCACCTTTTTTATAGGCACCAATAATAATAAAAAGCATGATAATACTGAACAAGACAACTGAAAGCATGATGATAATTAATATTTTATGTTTAAAACAATATTTACAAAAGTCAAAATCCTTTACAGCTATAATTATAAACAAAGGAGAAAAAGCACTAATGAATAATAGAAATAATGTAAATACCCGTGGTTTCATTATGTATTACCTTATTAGAAATTCCCATAAATGGCTTTCGGATAACATGATCTTTCCTTCCTCCCGACTTCCTCAGCTTAGACCCTATCAGGGGATGCCAACTTTGGTGACCTTGGGGTCTCTTTGGCTGGTTTGGACAAAAAGAAGCCTCCTTCTTGGTATCCTGTTCAAAAGAATAATACCATATCATCCCTTTTTTGTGCAATATAATCTTTACAAAAACTCATTTTTTGGTTAAAATCCCACTACAAAAAGGAGTCATTATGAGTGTAAGAGCAACGGAAAGGCTGATTGGGGATGTGGTTATTGCTTCCGGGCTGTCAAATAGCTCCAAAATGGTAGTTCAGGGGGTCGATATTGAGGCCAAACTGGTGAATACGGTCTGGTTTTCGGATACCCACAAGGGTCAGATAGCCGTGTTCCCGGCTAGTGCCTTGGACAGGTGGGAGGCTAATGCCACCCCGGCCAAGAAATCCGGAAGGAAGCTTGGGAAGAAGTAGACTCAGGTCGGGGGGGTAAGCTTCCTTTCCATAGAATGCCCCTTCCTTATGGTGGTTTATCATTGAACCGAGGGCATTGGATTGATTCAGCCCTTATGGGCCAATTCGATAGCCATAATCATCAAGGGTGGATAAAATCAAAAATGCCATTAGGGACAATTTTGAAACGGTGTTCTCTTGAGGGCTATAAGGGGGGCATCAGCCCCGGCTAAGAGGCCAAGGCTGTGGCATGGAAGAAGCCTATGGAGGAGAACAGGGTTGGGATGTAGTAAAATTTTAGTCTCGAAGGTTAATAGATATCCAAAGAAGTACTCCTGTTTTTTAGCGTTGATACAAAAGATAGGGTAAAGTTTCATTACCTTGGAGAATACTTGCACTTAATAAAGCAACTGTGATAAAATGAACTATGGGGAGTAGGATGGCTGAAAATAAAATCGAGTTAAAGTCAATTAGTGATTTATTAGGACTCAATTTTTTTATTCCTGCCTATCAGCGTGGATATCGTTGGGACAAACAACAGGTGGAAGATTTGTTAAATGATATTTACTCATTTGCAACAAAAAAAAATAAATCTGATAATGAATTTTATTGCTTACAGCCGATCGTTGTAAAAAAATGCACCGATGAAGATAAACAAATGAACAAGTTACAAAGTGAACTTGATAACAATGAATGGTATGAAGTTATTGACGGACAACAGCGATTAACCACTATACGAATTATTCTAACATATTTGGTGTCACAAGGAGCAAATCTTTTAGGGGATTATAAGAAAACAGAGTTTGTTTTAGAATATGAAACTCGACCTGATACAAAGCATTTTATTGAGAATATAGCAAAAGGGCAATCTGCTGAAACAATTGATTTTCATTTTATATATCAAGCATATACTTATATTTCTGATTGGTTCATAGCTAAAGGAAACACAAAGAATATTAGGGATGGTATCATAAATACATTCGTTTATAATATGGCCGATCAAAGGACGGATACTTCTGGAACAGTCCAGGTAATTTGGTATGAAATAAATGATGTTGCTAATCCAATTGATACATTCATTCGCATTAATATGGGCAAAATTCCCTTAACAAATGCCGAACTCATCAAAGCTTTGTTTCTTCAAAAAAGAAGGTTGGAGGAAAAAGAAGATGTTGAGGCTGTAAAACAGAGAAAGACTGAGATTGCAAATGAATGGGATAGAATGGAATATGCTTTGCAAGATGATAATTTTTGGTGGTTTTTAAATAAGGAAAAAAATGATATTCCAGCTCGAATCGAATTTTTATTTGATTTGATTTACAACATTGATAAGCAAGCCAACAAAAAGGATGCTGGAGATTTTGAAAAAAAATATGGAACTGATAAATATGTGACATTCCGGTATTTTAATAATAAATTTCGTGACGAAAGTACATTTGTTGATATAAAAAATGAATGGGATAATATAAAAGATTATTTTTCTACATTTGAGGAATGGTTCAACAAACCCATTTGGTATCATTACATTGGATTCCTAATCTATTGTGGGGTAAGTATAATAGATATTTACAAAATGTATACTGTTGATGATAAAGATGAAAATGGAAATGTCGTTAGAAAAAAGAAAGATAAATTTACAGAGGCATTAGCTAAAGAAATTAAGGGATTCAAAAATATAGAAAATATTGAGTGTTCAAAAGAAGAACAAAAAGACGATGATGGAAATCCTGTAAAGAATGACGATGGAGAAATACTATATAATTATTTTATAGGGTTGTCATATGATGATAAAAAAGAAACAATTAGACAACTATTATTACTTTTTAATATAGAATTTATCGTAAAACAACATAAAGTAATAATGGAAAACAATAAAGAAGAAGATGATGATTATTTCATTATAAAATTTCCTTTTGAGTTATTTAAGAAAGAAAGTTGGGATGTTGAACATATTGATTCACAGACACCAAATGAAAAAGATAGATTAGAATGGCTTGAAATCGCAAAAATGGATTTGAATAACGAATTAGAGCAAGATCCACAACTTTTATTAGATATGGAAGATTTTATTAAAAATAATAAATCTACTAATATTAAATTTGAAGATTTGTACGTAAGATTAACTTTATTAGCAGGTGAAGAAGAGAACGATGAGGAAGCAAAAAAGAGTATAGGTAATCTCACATTATTAAATGCCGATATTAATCGCAGCTATGGTAATTCTTTATTCCCGACAAAACGAAGAATAATAATCGAAAATGATATGGAGGGAAAGTTTATTCCAATTTGTACAAAACATGTTTTTCTAAAATATTTTGATACAAAAGGTACATCACGAACTAAATGGGGTTCAAATGATATTGAGCAATATCAAAATCATATAGGTAATATTTTAGATAATTTCTTAACTTTCAAGAATGAGGTTTCAAATGCAAAAATATAATTTTAACGATATTTTAGAAAAAGAAATTATCATACAAAATAAGGATAATAAAATTATGAAAATTTTATTAAGTAAGATCGTGATTCCAAAAATTCAACGTGATTATGCACAAGGTCGTATTGGAGAAGGTGAAGTCAGAAAAAGATTTCTTGATAATATTTTTGAAATACTTAATAGTTCTGATGAAAAAACAATGGAAATGGATTTTATTTATGGCACAGTGGATGAAGAAACAAAGATTTTTTTTCCTCTTGATGGGCAACAAAGATTAACAACTTTGTTTTTATTATATTGTTATATAGGGGCTAGGGAATTAAAAGGAGATGTAAGGGATAATATAAATAATTCCCTGCAAAAATTTACATATGAAACACGGACCTCATCACGTAGGTTTTGTGAAAATTTGACTAGGGTTATTATTGATTTTGATAGTAAACCATCGAAAGAAATAACGAATTTGCCGTGGTTTTATAGATCCTATAAACAGGATCCTTCTATAAAAGCAATGCTAAATATGTTAGATGCTATTCATGAAAAATATGGCAATGAAAACAGGGATTTATTTAATAGATTACAGAGGCTTCAATTTTATATTCTACCTCTAAATGGATTTAATCTTACAGATGAATTGTATGTCAAAATGAATGCTCGTGGAAAACAATTAACTAGTTTTGAAAACTTTAAGGCTGACTTGATTAATTGGATGAAGGATGAAAGTAATATTGAAAAAGATTATTTTACTAAAAAAATAGAATTGAAAGGCAGAAGCATGCCTTATTATTTAAGCATCTCTCAAAAGTTAGATGCTACTTGGACCCAATATTTTTGGCAAGTTACAAAAAATTATGATGATAATGAAAAAGATAAAGATGGTAATTTTGTACATCCTGATGGAAAGATTGTTGACCCCCTGTTTTTAAGACTGTTTTACAGATATTTTTTAAACAAATATATATTGCAATCTTCTTCGGATAGTAAAGCAATGGATAAAGAAGGGAACTATCAAATTTTGTATAATGAAATGAAATATCAAAATTTTGAAGTTTTCAAAACAATATTGTCATATGATATTATTTCAAGTTTTGAAACATTTATGGAAGTTTTAAACGATAATTGTGATACTATTCCAAGTAATATACAGTCATCTTGGCAATTGGAAGGTAAGATATTTTCATTTTATGATAAAGATATTACACTACCTGAGAGAGTTGTCTTTCTGGGGATAATATTATTTTTAGAGAAAAATGATTATGATCCTGTTAAATTTAAACAATGGATGAGGGTTGTTTGGAATATAGTTGAAAATACGGATATTGATGGAGCTGCTCCGATGATAGGAGCAATGAAACTCATTGCAGAATTATCAGAAAAATCATCTAATTATTCAAATATTTATAAGTATCTTTCAGATGATAATAATATAATTGAATCAGATTCTTCAGCAAATGCAGTTAAAGAAGAAAGAATGAAAGCAATATTCATTAATAAAAATAATTCATGGGAAGATATATTTATTGATGCAGAAAAACATCCTTTCTTTAGAGGTTCTATTAGTTTTATTATGACACCAGAAATGGAACAAGATGAATTTAGACATAGAAAAAATATGGCTTTCAGCATTTTTGATAATAAAGGAATAAATGATACTTATAGACAAAATGGACATATTCTTTTACGAGCGTTGATTAGTAGGTATGCAGAATATTCTCATATAATTAAAAAGAATTTTACTGATACTGATGAAAAACAGCATTATTTAAAAAAATTGTTAGCCTCCGATGAAACTATAAAGGACGCTACAAGAGAATGGTTTAGTTTAAAGAATGAAAATGAATTAAATGATGTCCTAAATGAATCGGTGAAATTAGATTCTAAAATCAATGGTTGGGATAATGCCGATAATTCTACAATAAGGATGAAAAGGGCTCATGAAGCATTATACAAGACCCCTGATTTGCAAAACTGGATGCAGCAAGAAGGTGCTTTTCGTTTTGATAGGAGTTATCATGAGCATTTGTATGTTTCAAAACCCAGAAGTTGGTATACCTGGATTATGTTAGATACTTATAGAAATGAGATTATTACCAACTTGCGAGATAAAGGATTTAAAATCACAGATCAAGAAAATGAAATATTCCCTTATTATTGGGGGTTTAAATTAGAGGTTTTAGGAAAAGTTGGTAACTTTGAATTGAAAATAACTTTCAAGCAGCTTAATGAACTAACAATTGAAGCAAAGCTAAATAATGATGAGTGGAAAGAAATAAAGACGTATGACTATGTAACTACAGATGAAAGCCTTCTTAAATTGTTAGAAAAAGAAATACTGGAGCCAAAAAATTTAACCTTACTCATAAACAGGGTTTAAGTCTATTCCTTTGCAAGTTTTTTATGAGAGTTTTGTTTATTAGGACATTTACTTCAAATAATGTTACCAATATCTCATTTTCAAGTAGTCTATATATGGCTTGAGTTCTTCTTTATCTATAAGTGGCTTGAATAATTCATCAGGAGAGATTATTTTGTATTTATTTGGATCTTTTAACAGACCCATCCAATTGAGAGGTTCAATGATATTTTGTCTTAATATAGTATTTCCAGAGGGAATTATATGTAGATGAATATACTCATCACAGCCATATTCATTTAATTCAGTCATTTTCCATCCTAACAAAGTCTGTCTCATTAATTGATAATAAGGCTCAAAAAACAATTCTTTAAAATCTGAAGGTGAAGTGACAGGACAATCCTTCTCCTGTAATAAATCGACATAATTTTTATGATAGTTGTCCTTTGATTTATATCTACATTCTTGATTTTCATATGTTTCAGTATATTTCCATTCAATCAACACTAAAATATTATTCCCATTCTTTTTCTTTCCAAGCATAAGGGCATCAATAGAAGTTGACTTTGAACCCCTCTTTCTTGATGAACTCTTTTCATTTAAGGGATTAGAATTTTTACCTTCCATTATTTCAAATTCAACATATCCATCATCAACAATTTCGGCACTTATGATACGATCATCAATGTTTTGTAAAACAAAAGTGGATAGGTCTTGCCTTTTTCTTAAAGGAAACAAATGATTTATACATGATATATTAGATGATAATAAATGTCCCTCTGGGCCTTCTTTTGGTTCTCCATTACGATCTTTATGCCAATCTATATCATATTTGTTAAAATAAGATATAGCATCTTCCTTTATTTCCTCCCAAAGATTAAAAGGCCGATTCTTTAGGACAAAAGGCCATTTAATTCCATTATATATTCCAAACCCCGGGTCATTGAATATTTCATCACGAGATTTTATTGCTCGGTCTCTTTGTTCTTTAATATAAGCCATAAATAACCCCTATTTTATCAAATTATTCTTATACTTCATTGAAAACTTCTCAAGCAACTCCACAAAATTAGGTGGTACTAGATCCAGGACATTATCTACAATATTCTCAGGTACATTCTTATAAAAAGCCTCAGCAATTCCACCAGTAATACAACCTATGGTATCACTATCTCCTCCAAGAGATATAGCAAGCCTTATAGCATTCTCATAATCGGTGCTTTCCAAAAAGGCAATAATTGCTTCTGGAACTGAACCTTGGCAGCTCACATCAAATTCATAATGAGGTCTGATGTCATCTATTTTTCGATCCAAGTCATAGCTAAATGTTTCAGTGATATACTGTTTTATCTCATCCTTGGTCTTACCTGTCCTTGCCAAAAACACAGAGGAGGCCACAGCCTGAGCCCCTTTAATACCCTCCGGATGATTATGGGTCACTTCAGCACTGGCCTTGGCCTGTTCTAAAACCTCATCAAGTGTATTAAAAGCCCACCCTACAGGACTGACCCTCATTGCTGAACCATTACCCCAACTGTTAAAAGGTTTAAGGTCATCAGAATGTAGCCAACCTTTGAATTTACCTCCATATCCGGCATGAGGGTAGTCATTTCCATATTTATGATAAGTTTCAGCATAGCCCTTATTGTTTAACAGGCAGTCCATTGTTGCAAAGGTCAAAACACTATCATCTGTAAATCTTGAATGACCTGAGAATAAAGTAAAGTCTGTAGTCTTCACATTATGCCATTCATAACAAGAACCAATAACATCACCAGCAATGGCCCCAATAATGTAATGTGTACTATCCATTATTTTTTCCTCTCAAATAAATTGTCATTCATTCTTTCAGCCAGATCCATTATGTCATCATATCTTGCAATGGTATTTCTGTACTGGACAGGGATATTTTCCATTCCATAGAGCAGCCCGGCCAGCCCTCCGGTTACAGCAGCTGTGGTATCGGTATCATGTCCCAGATTAATGGCCTTTAACACAGCATCATTATAGTTATCAGTCGTCAATAAGGACCAGATGGCTGCTTCAATGGTTTCAATGACATAACCACCACTTTTAATGGTATCAGAGGGAGCAATGGATATGTCTTGTTTTAATAATCTGTCAAAGTGACTGATTTCTGAAGGTTCAATTGATACTGAATGTAGAAAATCAGGTATACTCTGTTGTAAGTTCTTGTAAATTTCAACCTTGTTCATTCCATTAATAATCTGCATTGCAAATTCAAGGTAATAAAAACAGGCTATGACTGACCTTATATGCCCGTGGGTTATGGAGGATACCTTCTTGGTAATTTCAAAACGTTCATTTATACGTTTATCTAACAGGTAGAACACTAGAGGGGCTATCCTCATCAGGGAGCCATTCCCATTATCTCTTGGCTTAAATCCTCCGGCTAGTTCAGGCTCAACTCCTGCTTCAAGTTTGGTTATTGCCCTTGATGTGGTGATCCCTATATCGAATACACACCCGGTAGCAGTCCAGTAATCCTCATTTCTCCATTTAATGAAGTTAGAGGCAATGTTATTGAGATCGAAGTCCATTGTTAGAGCCTCAGCCAAACAGGATGTCAATGAAGCATCATCAGAAAAGGTTCCAGGAGGCTGGTTGTGGGTGCCATATCCAATCATGTCTGTAACAGGGTGCTTCTTTATCTCTATATGGTTGGTAAACTCTACTGGAACCCCCAGAGCATCCCCAATAGCAACTCCCAACAAGACTGATTTGATTTGTTCTAACATAAGAGTCCTTCTGCCCCTTTTATGGTGATCTTATTATATCAATAAATCCTATGGGTACAAGCGGCCTCAAAACGGGTATGCAGCCACATAAGGCAGAAATATGTCTAAAAAAGTAGACGTTTTACAAAATTCAGGCTTTGTGGTATATTATTTATTGATGGAAAAGTCAAAAATTTACCTTGAAACGACAATGTTCAGCTTCTATTATGCCCCTGACGTACCGGGCTATACGGAGCTAAAGGCCCAGGTATGGCAGATTTTTGACCAAATTCGAGCCGGGAAGTATGAGGCTTATACGTCTATCTATGCGGTTCAAGAGATTGAAGCGGAAACTAACCTTGAAAAACGGGATAAGATGAAGCGGCTGGTCATTGATTATGGGGTCGTAGTTCTGCCTGAAAATGAGGATTCCAAGCGGCTTGCTGGTTTGTATATTGCTGAAAAGGCTGTTCCATCTGCCTATACAACGGACGCTGCCCATATTGCGATAACTGCTGCCAATGGGTTAGACTTTATTGTGAGTTTGAACTTTGAGCATATTGCCCGGCCCTGGACGGTGGAAAAGGTCAGGAAGGTCAATATTCGTGAAGGTTTTGACGGTATTGGGATATACCGTCCTGTGGAGGTATTAGATTTATGAAAACAGTACAGGATTATATGAAAGACCCCCGGATTACCGATGATCCGGATTTGAAGGATTCTCTTGAATTATCAAAAGAAATTCATGCTATCCGTTTGAAGGTTCAAGATGAAAATAAAGGGCTATCCGTTGATGAAATTAACCGTAGGGCTGAAACTACTTTGGCATCCTGGGGGATTTCACTTTGCCGGGATAAGATCGGGCAGGGAAAAATTAGGACGGCGGTAAGAGTGTAGAGAACAGACAAAATATTGTTGTTTTCTGCTCGTATTTCGGTTGGCATTATTGCATTTCCTATTTTCCCCTCTCTTTTGAACTATCAAGTATTACTTTACAGTTGGGTCAGGTTCTCCCTCTTCAAAGGCATTATTGATATGTAAACTAAGATTCTGCTTAGTAGCTTGAAAAGGATCCTCCATTCTTTCCACTTCCCGGTTAGCCTCTTTTTGAATTGTCAAGGATTACTTGACAGTTGCCATTGAGTTACATTCATCTACCTATTGTCAGTAGTTCGGAAATCCCGAACTACTGATTAATGAAAATAAATGACCCACTTACCTTCATATCACACACCGAATCAAAAAAATCTGTTATATGATTATTTTGCCTTCGGCTTCCTTCCCCTCTTCTTAGGGGCTTCCTTGGGAGTGGTAGCCTTCTTTGAGGCATTTTTCTTCGGGGCAGTCTTGGCCTTGGAATGAACGGATTTTTT
The DNA here is from genome assembly GCA_026002045.1 of Spirochaetia bacterium. GTDB lineage: Bacteria > Spirochaetota > Spirochaetia > Treponematales > Breznakiellaceae > BNUT01. Next base: position 12,706 of record BOAV01000041.1, read on the forward strand.
AATAGACTCAGCATTCATTGTTTCATCAACAATCTTGGCTGTGGTAATGATTTTTTGGAGCTTGACTATTTCCTTCTGCAATGCTTTGATTTCTTTTAGGCAAGATTTTCTATCTCCATAACCATTTTCACTTGTAGCCAGGATTTCCCCGGTAGTGGTTTTAAGGTTGAAATGGAATAGCTTCTTTCGGTCTTGAGTGATGATGTATTTGGCTGCCATAATGACTCCTAATGCCTTTGATTCTCAGTAGTATAGCAATATACATTAGAATATACAAGCCATTAAATGCCTATCCCTAACCAATCCATCAGGTACATTACGCTTACATAATAGTCCAAGGAGATACAAAATGGCTCATGGGCTTGGACGTTATGATTGGATGCTTACCACTAAGGAACCAGTTTGGCATGGCATAGGGACGATAGTTCAGGATGCCCCGACTTCTGAGGAAGCTATCAGGATAGCCAAGTTAGATTGGTCAGTGGATCAAATACCCATCAGTGCTGCCGGGAAGGAAATCCCCAACTACTTTGCAAATATCAGGAGTGATACTCAGGAAGCCCTTGGTATCGTGCAGGGTAGGTATCAGGTCCAGCAAAATAAGGATTCCTTTGCCTTTGTGGATGACATAATCAACAATAGCCAAGGGGTTCAATGTCGTTATGAGACTGCCGGATCCCTGTTCAATGGCCGGAGGGTATTCCTTCTCGTAAGGCTTCCTGAACAGAGCATTCTTGGTGATAAAATCGAAAACTTTCTCTACTTTACTAACAGCCACGATGGTTCAACCGGGCTTATGGCTGGTATATCCAATGTCAGAATTTGTTGCAACAATACTTTAACTCTCGCTATAAGGAATGCTCAACGAACTTGGACTTGTAGGCATACGGCGGTGATGAATAGCCGGAAAGAAGAGGCTGCCTACAATCTTGGTCTTGCAGTCAAGTATGTGGGGTCTGTAAGCATTGAGGCTGAAAAAATGGCAAGTAAGAAAATCAGTAAGGTTGCTTTTATCCGGGACTTTAAGAAGGAATTGGTAAAGATTGCTTCTGAAAGGTCGGCTGATGAATATGTCGAAAGAGTGAGTATAATCCATTCTAAAAAAGATGATTTAGCCAATTTCAAGGGAACAGCGTGGGCTTGGTATCAGGCCACAGCAGACCTCGTATCTAATGCAAGACCATTACGGCAGACCGAAAATTACCAAGTCAATAAGTTGATAGACTTTTTTGATGGAAATAAAATTCTTCAGACTGCACAGAAGGTTTTACAGGCGGCGTAAAGGGGTCAGTGGTATTATCTCTATGCCGGATTCATATAAGGGATACACCATAAAGCATCCCAGCGATATTGTTGCTTTGACAAAACGATACTCTACTAAAAGACAGGAACATTTTTTAGTGATAACATTGAATGGAGAACATAGCACTATAAAAAAGCATATTGCTACTATCGGACTTGCTAATAAGACTATCGTGCATCCACGGGAGATATTTTGGTGGGCTATAAAAGATAACGCTTTGGCAGTCGTATTAGTGCATAACCATCCTTCCGGGTGTATTAAGCCAAGTCCACAAGATAACGAGGCAACGGAACAACTTTGTAAAGCAGGAAAAATACTGGGTATTCGTGTTCTCGACCATGTGATTATTACAAAAGAAGATTATTATTCCTATCGACAGCATGAGTTAATTTCTGATGATGGAGAGTTTGGCTTATGAGGCATAAACGAAAATACATTTGGGCTTATCTTGATGGGAAGAAACTGGTAGAGGTCATTCAGGCTGCCCTTGATAATCACAAATCAGTAGATGAAATGAAAGCTATCCTCATCAAAGAAAATCCCGGTCACGAGGTTACTTTTAAGATTGTGTCAAAATGACTCAAATGACTAATGTTTTTTCCAATGATATTTGAGCCCGATAGGGCATTATTTCAAATCTTTGTATAATTCATCGTTACAAAGAATCTCATCCCTTGGTGTCTTTAAAAAATAATCATCGTCTGGTGAAAGATAATAAGCATTGGCTGAATGGTAATTTTGATCTTCTAATATGTCATAGACATTTTTTGTAAATTCTACTTTATCCCTTGTAAGTCCGGCTAAGGCAATAGCATTGAGATATAGGATTTTCCTTGAATCTACACCACCAAGATAAGCCCCTGCTTCGTTTGCTTCAAGGGAGATGTATTCATTACAAGCCTCTATGATTTTAGATGCCAGGGGGTCAGTTGATTTATTGTATATTTTTTCGTATTCCATATAAAATTAGTTATCTCAAATCAATAGCAAACTCTTGTCCGTTTTTCATAAGGACAGACCAGTAGGTTTTTTCATCATTCTTTGCTTCTGCACTTGATATATCAATGATTCTAATGAGAACGGCTATGCTTTCATTGGTAAATAAAAAATTATCTTTAATAACCTCTGCCATTACCGGGCCTTTATGTATAATGGGCTGGTCAGGTCCAATCTCCACAAGACCGTTCGTTCCTATATCTTTATCCCCGATAAGCATTATTGCCTGTGTCAATCCTACAATGTCTCTTGGCCTTGTTGCTTCGTGTATTCTCTTAAAATTCATAATGTCTTCTCCATATTATAATAAATATCTTATGGGCATCTCTAAAAACCCATTGGGTTCTAGCAAAATACTCTACATATAGTGTACCATGCCTATTTATATCACTATATATAGTACATAGCATTAGTTTTTAGAGGTGCCCTTATATATAATTAGTTTTGATTGTTAAAAAAGATTAAAAGTTTCGGAAAAATAAACCTCGTCAAAAACTTGAGCATAATGCTTCACCCTTGATTGACGAATACAAGTTAAAAGGGATAGCCATTGCCTTAATTTTATTTTTTAGTAATAACCCGTAAATCCTTGGTGCCCACACTTTATTTTCAGAGTGAATAATTATCTTTGTAAAACTTAGGTCTTTGGTCTCTATAAGCCATTTGCAAAAACTGTATCCATCATGAGGAAGAGGATTGTGCTTGTTTTCTCTCCACCCCAACAGATCATGATCTATAAAGACCAGATTATATAGGGATGGACCATAATTAGAGATTGCTTCATCATAAGTAGAAGCAAATTTGATATTATTAGGAAAGTGGTCTCTAAACCACTCCATCCTACCGGGGTTATCTTCCAATACAAATACATTCATCTTTAACCTCTTTTAAGCCCATTCTTAGATATTACCATATGCAAAATGGGACTAAACTAAAATATGGTATTTCATAGGTTATAATATCAATAAATCATACATATTTCAATATATGATTAACTTAATGTGGTAGTTGAAACTTATGTCAAACTACTACTTTCTTTTTTTACAAGTTATTCTTTTGGTCTCTCCCCACCATAATTACAATTAAATTTTATGTGTTTGATAAAGTCATCATATAATTCAGTAGTCTCTTCTGTGAGAAGATAACTACTAAAGTGATAAAGATCATCATAAAATTTTTCAAAAGATTTTTTTAACTTTCTTGCCACAAGTGATGCTTCTTCATTTAATTCAAGATATTTTGTTGAATAACCAGTGGCACCACGTTTGATGTAATCATCAATAATCATTTTTTTCAATCTCCATAAAAAAGGACCAGATGTTACTGATGGGGAAGCATCATATAACAACTAGTCTTTAACTATTTGGTTTATAAATCTCTTCCCAGATTATTTTACTATACTACTATATTAACATTTTTTTTGATTTTTTCACACTTTTTTCATTAATTTTTCAAGAAAAAATACTGACAGTCATTCACCAGACTATTATACATACAACTTTCAACTATCATTTATTACCTTTGTTATTCCATACTTGGTAAAATCTTTGGTCTTAATTCTTTTATTTTCATCACCATGGATGATTTGGCATATATCTTTTAGTCTGATGTACTCCTGACCTTTATATAAATAATGACATTTTGAGACTTCTCTCTTTCTACCTTTTAATGCTTTTGAATGTTCTGGCCGTTTTCTTCCCTTCATGGTGGCACTTATCTTTTCTTCCCTTGATAGGACGGAACTATTTTCAGAAATATCACTGGTAGAATCTATTTCTGGTAGGTTGCCGATATTCGGGCTATTGAATGGATGGCTAATTTCGTTATTAGATGATTGACTGGTCCCGTTGTTAGATGATCTCGTCGTCGATTGTCCTCTATATGACCCCCTAGATTCACGACCACTACCACAATAATCCGATCTAACAACGGAACCACTACCTCCACCTGAACTAATAACTGATCCAGCCTCCCCATCAGAACAATCACGACCGCCAGATAGCTGTGTTTTTTCGGCTTTTTCATCAATGCTAACTAAATCAGAGTCTTTTAACTTCCTTACTCTTTTCCCTGTTGTGGGGTCAATGGTGGTAATCCTATCTACCCTTTCTTTTATCTTCTTTTTTGTTTCAGCCGCTTTAATGGCAATAGCATGGTTATCCCGAACCTTCTTTTCTTTCAGGGAATTGGGGGAATAATGTCTCCACCTCTCAATGAATAATGCCCTCTCGGTGTCAAATTCCTTTTTAATCAAAATAGCAGCACCATCAATAGCCTCTTTAATAATATCAATTGAACCATTGGAATAGAAGCAGTCAAAGGCATTAGCCACCCTAAAACCTTGCCCTATTAGTGATTTTTTAGTTTCTTCCTCAATCCGGCCCGTCCACCACCAAATTGACTGCTTCCAGTCCTTGATGAGGTTTGTGTTGAACTCTGCCCCGGTCTTTGAGCCGAATAAAACATTTTGCATTCTTGCCCATCCTTCTATGAACTGCTCATCACTAAGTGAAAAATCATACTTCTTTTTACCAAATGTTCCTTTCTTGGCCCTGATAAAGTTTGCCTTTGCCTTAGCCATTGAAGGTTCAAAGCACCACCTGAATGTACAAGTCTTATCATCATCGGTTTCATCTTCAATGCCAATCTTTTTCATAATATCTTTTCTTAAATGAATGTCGTCCTTGGTTCCCAACCAGATCCCTGACCATAACAATTTTATGGTGGCTGGAACTTCGGCATGAATGTCAAATTGGTGCCACCCTACCGGGAATATTGTTAAAAGATATTCATCTCTTTCTGTAGCACCATCCTTGTGTTCTGTGAGGGCACATTTTGTGGTAGTCCTACCAGAGAATTTACATTTTAGGGTTAATTCTTTTTTTGAAGTCTTGCCATATCTTTCTTTTTCCCATCTGAATGTTAGCCCGGATGTTTCTTTTATCTTGTTTTCCAGATACTCAACCTGTTCCGGGCCTTTGGCTGTGATGAATCCACCATGAAAATCTTCTACCTGTTGAACTTGGGCAGGGAATCCTGTCAATTTTGGTTTGAATGTATAGGGGATGTTGTTCTGTAATGTTTTGGAATAATCATCGTAGTCAGCCAAAAAAAACTCCTATGCTTAACCTTTGCTTAAATGCTGGCCAGCAAAAGCAAGCATAGAAGTTTGGTTTATTCTATTTTAACATTGTAAAAATAATAGTCAAGTGTTTTCAATCTAATTCATAGTCATCAGACGATAATTCATCATTAAAGACGATACCAAGGTCTTCATAGAATACTTGTTTTATCATTTCAATTTCTTCTTCCATTAATTCTGCATCAATAAATATGTTGTATAAATCAGGGTATTCTTCCTTTAATCTCATATCTGATATAAAGTGATCCGATATGGATTTTTTAAATCTTGTATAATCTGTTAATGCTTCGTCCAGAGTATTATACTTCGTTTCATTACGAAATCTTGGGATTTGTTTGATATAATACCGTCTTGACCTTTTCATAAATAATTAGTAATGACTCAGAGAGGATACCCTTTTGAATGAATGTATATTTAATCTAATTTGTATTCATCTGCATCCAATGATTCAATAAACCTTAAACGAGATTTCTTACGAAAATCTCTTTTTACATTCTCAATTTCTAATTTGGTGATTTCTCTCGTAAGCCTTTCCCAATATGCCGGATGTTTTTCTTTAAATGCTAAGTCGGGTAAATAGTAGTTTCTTATGGCTTCTTTCCAGTCCTTGTAGTCCTGTATCATCCCTTCAAGAGTAGTGGCATCGGATTCTCTCTTTGCATTTGGAACTTGATCCCTATAATACAAAATATTTTTAATAACCATGTTATATTTAGTAATAATGAAAATGAGTGAGGGATAAATTCAGTCCTGCATTGGGCTGGTATTATTTATTTGCTATGCTCTGCAACTGTAGCATCTAATAGGACAAAGGATTCAAAGCCATTTGACCTATTTATTTTCCATGTCAAATCATAATCCTTCCCATCATCCCCCCTTGCTGGACTCCAGAAGTTTTCACTTCCACCAATTTCCTCTGGCCCTGCAAGGGATGTGAGTTTTACATCATTAAATGTGAAAGTAACATCTTCATCATTTAACTCACTCCAAGTGTATTCAATGTTTTCCATGTTTTCTCCTTAAAGTATTAGTGATATCCAGAGTTGGATACCACTAATGTTTTGTTTTAATTGTCCTTTTTGTCCTCAAATAAAGGATCATATCTCCAGAAATATTCATTGTCTTTCTTGAAGAGTGCATCCTCTATGGTTTCCTCGTGGCAATAAAGATCGAGGTTTATCATAAGGTGCCTTTCAGGGATTTCAAGGCTGATGATTTCAGTCCTGCCGATATAACCCCATTCTGAGTTTTGGTAATCATTGTTGAGAATGGCATACCCAAAGAAGATGTCCTCTTCCCGGTCATATTCGGCAATATACCAATCACAGCCTCCTACAAAATAGTGCAAAGCCAGTGGGTGTTTCGGTAGATTATCAGTTTCCCCAAGTCCGGGGATTTTGGCCACAATGGCATTCAGCCTTTTGACTTCTGCTTCAAAGGCTTCCGGTGTTTCCATCATCACCTTAAATTGGGATTTTGGAATGAATTTGATTAGGTCTTCGGAGGGTAATTCAATTTTCACTTACCTACCTCCAAATCAGGCCGGAACTCAATATGTTCGGCTACAATGACGATTTTGGATTGTTCCTTACCCTTGGAATCATTCCATTTCTTCTGCTGAAGCCGTCCAACTACCCGGACACCCCGGCCTTCATGCCCAAGGTTATGGGTATTCTCAGCCACCTTACCAAAGGCTTCCACCTCAAAGTGGCTGACCTCTTTCTCTATACCCTTATGCTTCTTGTAAAACCGATTGGAGGCAATGGTGAATGTGCAAAATGACTTGCCCCTTGTGTCCTGGAAGGCTGGTTTTTCCACCAATGTGCCTTCGACAAGTATTGAGTTTAGATTATTCAATGATTACTCCTTGGGATTTATGTAAGCGTATTTTTATTCCATGAAGAAAATCAACCCTAAAATACTGAAGAATCGGTAGGAGAATATTTATTTTTCTTTTCAAAAAGTTTAGATATCCACCAGCATCAGAAACTATGTACTGCTGGCTGATTGTTGGAATTTATTTTTTGATGTTTTCTCTATGTTTTCCAATAACAGCATAAGCAAAATTATTATACTTTTTGGGAAGATGTGGGAAACAAAGCCCACCCTCTTTATCTTTCTTAACCACAAACTTTGGGGGGTTAGAAGATTTCTTTCTCAAAACTTCTGAGCCATCTATTTTGAAAATAGTCTCTCTGGTATTTGTGAATTTTATCCACTCTACTATGGCATCTTCCATAGTCTTTTTCTTACCAACATAGATCACATCATGAAGATGATATTCTATATCTTCTAATTCTGGATGATCAATATGGAATTGTGAAACAAGTTGCCACTTTCCAATTTTCCCATTTTTGTTAGCAAAGAAATTACTCTTTAAAACAGATTCTTTGCTATTCACCAGACCACAGACAGAAGAGCTTGCTTCTTCTGCCAACTTTTGAATTGTTGTTATCATTTTTGATACCCACCATTCTTAAAAATTAGCCAGCCACTACGAGCCAGTTTTATATACTTTATGTAAGTTACCATCAGACTTTAATATCTGATGGTTGATAGCATGATCAGAAACTTGATCGCCGCTTTTCAAAAGATTATCTAATCTAAGTCAGCATAATATGGTGATAACTCATCTACTGGATCAACTATATGAAACCCAGTTTCTGGAATAGATAATTCCGCTAGATAATCAATTAAAATTTCTACAAATTGACCATATTTTGAATAAGCACTATAATATTTATATTTTCTAGTAGATAAAAAT
>BOAV01000042.1 GCA_026002045.1 Spirochaetia bacterium
CACCTCGGGGGTGATGGTTTTCGCCAAGTCCGAAATGGTCAAGAAAAAACTGATGGCCCATTGGGATGAGGCGGTGGCGGAGCGGCGTTATATCGCGTTGGCGGAAGGTGAACTCACTGAAAATGAAGGCGTGATTGACGCGCCCCTGGGGGAGGACGCCGGGGGCCGCATGGTGGTGAGAAAGGACGGCAAGCCTTCGATTACCCGGTGGAAACTTTTGAAAAGCGGGAAGGGCTATTCCCTGCTCTGCCTGGAACTGGAGACCGGCAGGCGAAACCAGATCCGCGCCCACCTGAGTTTTTTGGGACACCCCGTGGCAGGGGATATGAAGTACCAGGCCCGCAGCAATCCGATTAAACGGCTCTGCCTCCACGCGGAACATATCAGCTTTCACCATCCCGCAGACAACAGGCTTATGGAATTTGATTCGCCCCTGCCGGGAAGCTTTCGGGGTGTTTTTTAGTATTTCCCTAATGCCTCACCTAAATTCCCCCTCATCTCCTTGTTAAACCCCCTCAAATATTATAGATTTGAAATAAAGGAGCGTCCCATTGCCCCGTGAATCCATCGCCCCCACCAAGAGCAACCTCATCCGCGTCAAGGAACGGCTCGTCACCGCCGAGGAAGGCTATGACCTGCTGGAGCAGAAGCGGGAAATTTTGGTGATGGAGCTGATGCAGAAGGTGGAGCAGGTGAAGCTTCTGGAACGGGATCTGGACGCCAGGGCGGGCACGGCCTACCCGGCGCTCAAACGGATGCTCATCGTGGTGGGGCGGGAGCGGGCGAACAAGCTTTCAGAGGATATCCATTACCGGTTCGAGCTCCACGAAAAACGGGTCACCGCTGCGGGGATGACCCTGCCGGGGTTGGAAATCAGGCTGCCCAATGCGGAGCTCAAGTACTCCCCGGCGAATTCATTTGCCGAATGTGATGAAACTGTGCTAGAATTCTTTGAGATGCTCAAGCTTTGCACCGAGCTGGCGGCGGTCAGGACCATCGCATGGCGGCTTGCCCGTGAAGTGCGGAAGACCCAGCGCCGGGTAAACGCCCTGGAAAAGATGGTCATCCCTACGGCGCGGGAAACCAAAGTCTATATCGAGGCGGCTCTGGAAGAACGGGAACGGGATTCCTTTTTCACCAGTAAACTCTTAAAAAGGAAGGCGGGCAGGGAATGATGAAAGCGCTTATCTCCAACATTGTTGTGTGCATCACCGGTTCGGACGCTTCCATTCTGGCCGCCAAATACGCCATTGTCATGGCCAAGGCCTACCGCTGCCGCCTGACCGCGGTGTATGTGGTGGATACCGCCACCATCAGGCAGCTCACTTTAAGCAAGATCTTCATCCAGGAAGAAAGCCAGGACTACGAGAAGAGCCTTGAGGCCAACGGAGACCGGTACCTCGCCTTTGTGGAGGAACTTGCCCATGCCAAGGGTGTCAAGATTGAGCGGGAAATCCGCAGGGGCGCGGTTTACACCGAGATACTCACCGTGGCGGACGAAAAAAAGGCGGACCTCATCGTTATGGGGGGCTGGGAAAAAGACCGGAGCGCACGGGACATCATCAGCCACACCCACCGGGAGATCATGGTGGGTGCCAAGTGTTCGGTGCTCCTCGTCAAGGAACCGAACATCGATCAAATATATAAGCAGTGCTGAAAACCGGTTTACCGGTTTTCAGCATAGGAGTAAGAATGAGAATTGCAATAGTAAGCGTTCCACGGCAGCGGCGGGGGATTCCCGATTATGTGACGTCCCTGGCAAAGGGAATGGAATCCATGGGGCACCGGGTTGATATTATTGACGCCTGGACCGAGGACGGTATGCGCCTCCCCGGCTATGAATATATCGCCGTTGTGGCGGAGTCGATTGCCTTTTTCTCCGGGAAAATCCCCGAGCCGGTCGCCAAGGTGCTTTCCGCCGGGAGCGCCCTGGGGGGGAAAAAGAGCGCCGCCTTTGTCAGAAAGGGGAACCTCTTTGTGGGCCGGACCCTCTTCAATCTGATGAAAGCCATGGAAAAAGAGGGAATGGCCATCAACTGGAGCGAGATCATCCTGAACGCCCCCCATGCGGAAGCTTTGGGCAAGCGCATCGGCGCTTAAGTTTTTTAAACTTTCAGTTTTTTCCGCAGATGCGCGGTATTCGGCATGGCGGGATCGCGCCGTAAAGCTTCCCGGATAATTGATTCTGCGGCGGATTCGTCCCCCATGCGGAACAGGGTTTCCGCCATGGAGCGCATCCACCGGGCTTCGTCACGGGGGGGAAAGCCCAGGTCCAGCAGGGTCTCCATGCAGTCCACCCAGGTATCGGCGTCAACCTGATTTTTAAGCCGGAGTCGGACCATCTCCTTTACATAGATTTCGATGTCCTCCGTATGTTGCTTGTAATAGGGCCGCCGCCGTTCCTCCCGGAGCAGGTCCGCAAGGAGCATAAAGGCTTCGTAACTGCGCTCCCGTTTGTCCAGCTCCTCCGCCAGCACATACACGCAGTCCATCCAGTCTTCCCGGTCAAGGTACTGTTCCATAGGGAATTCCAGGCCCCCGTTTTTTTCCCAGACCTCGATGGCGGCGTCTTCCTCAAAATGAAAGAGCTCGAACTCCACCAGTTTTGCCTGGCTCCTCGGGTCATCGGGCCGTTCCCGCAGAAAAGTACGGTAATCAAAGGAGATTTTCTTGATGAACCGGGAATAGGACTGGTCGTACTGATAACGGCGGTCCCGGTCGGAGAGGACCTCATAGGCGGCAAGGAGCTTCCGCATGGCATCTTCGGCGTTTTTCCCCGCGATGTCCGGGTGGAGCTGTTTGGCCTTCTCCCGAAAGGCCTTTTTTATCTCCTTTGTGGATGCGTTTTGTTTGACCCCAAGAAGGGAGTAATAATCCTGCATCATTTGAGTAATCCTATCCGCCGGCATCTGCAGACACAAGTCCCCCTGCCACAGCCCCCTGCAACCGTGGCTCCCCACGGGCACGCTTCCCTATGGCAAAACGATCACGGGCAGGCGGCGGGAGGGCGGTGCGTTGCCGCTGAACATCGCGAACCCGCAAAAACGGCGAACGCATGTTCGCCGTTTTGAGGACGGGCGATGGAAGCGGCAATGCGCCGCCCTCCCGCCACTGTGTCTGGGCCCGTGGACCGCCACGGTTGCAGGGGAGATCGGCCCCTACTTTTTCCGCAGTTCCTCCATAATGGGAATGGGGTCTGCATCAACATCATCAATGTGATCCCCCGGAAGGTACTTCTTTGTTTCCGCGACAATTACCCCGCTGAGGGCCAGTACCGCAATGATGTTTGGCAGGACCATGAGGCCGTTCAGGGTGTCCGCAATATTCCAGACCAGGTCCAGGGAAACAGCGGCCCCCACAAAGACAAAGATGCTGTACAGAACCCGGTAGGGAACGATTATCTTTGACCTGAAGAGATATTCCGCGCCCCGTTCGCCGTAGTAGGACCAGCCGAGAATCGTGGAGAATGCAAAGGTGATAAGGCCGAAGGTGAGGACGATGGGACCGATGACGGGTATCTGGGAGAACGCCTCGTTAACCAGAGCGGCGCCATCGGAGAAGCCGCTTGAGCCATTGGGGGCGACTTCATAGCTGACGATGACGAGGCCGGTCATGAGGCAGACAACTACGGTGTCCCAGAAGGTGCCGGTCATGGAGACCAGGGCCTGCCGGACGGGGTTTGCCGTTTTTGCCGCCGATGCGACGATGGGCGCGGAGCCCATGCCGGATTCATTGGAGAAAAGCCCCCGGGCAATACCAAGCTGGGCCGCCTTCATCAGACCGTAGCCCAGCAATCCGCCTGTCGCAGCCCTGGGGGCAAAGGCGGCTTTACAGATGACCCCAATTGCCGGGCCTATGTACTGCGCGTTCATACCAAGGCAGATGATACAGCCCAGGGTATAGATAACAGCCATAAAGGGGACCAGGCCCTCACACACTTTGGAAATGACCTTTAAGCCGCCGATGATCACCAGAGCGGTAAAAGCCATCATGACGAGGCCCGAAATCTTCATGGAAACGTTAAAGTTCCGCTGAATAATGTTCGCCACCGCATTGGACTGTACCCCGGCCCCGATTCCAAAGGCAGCGAAAGCCGCAAAGACCGCAAACAGGATACCCAGGCAGCGGCCGAGCTTCCTGTTTTTAAAACCCCGTTCCAGGGCAAACATGGCGCCCCCCAGCATGGTCCCCTTCGCGGTCTTGACCCGGTACTTTACCGCAATCAGGGACTCGGCGTACTTGGTGGCAATCCCGAACACCCCGGTGAGCCACATCCAGAGTACCGCCCCCGGCCCGCCAACCGCTATCGCCGTTCCGACCCCGACGATATTCCCGGTCCCGATGGTCGATGCCAGCGCCGTGGTCAGCGCCCCAAACTGGGACACATCCCCCTGACCCCCTGAATCCCTGGTTATCGACAATTTGATACCGAGGCCAAGCTTCTTCTGGATAAACCCGGTCCTGATGGTAAGGTACAGGTGGGTCCCGAACAGCAGGACGAGGAGCCAGGGGCCCCAGACCCAATCATGAACCGTATTCACAACATTTACAAATGCTTCCATAAAGTGATCCCTCCATAAATCCGGCGATTGTCAGAAATAACCTTACCCTTAAAGGCAGGGAAAATACAAGGGCGCTGTCCTGTCCCTACAGGCGGCCCCTGGCCGTCGAACCGGTATCTTTCAACTGCGAGGTCCATCAATGTGTTGTCCTATCTTGCGGATCTTGGTATAAATGAAAAACAGTTTCAGGACATTTATAAGATGAAGAATAAAATATCAAGGGGATCGTGTGAACAAAGTTTTGCAGGAAAAAATACAGGAAGCGTTTTCATCGGTGCTTCCCATCACGGTGATTGTGCTTGTCGCAAGCATTATCTTCGTGCCCATGTCCGCGGGGATCATCGTGATGTTTCTCGTGGGCGCAGCTTTGCTCATCGTAGGTATGGGGTTTTTTACCCTTGGGGCCGACATGGCAATGATGCCCATGGGCGAAGGTATAGGAGCTGAGATCACCAAAGGGCGGAAGGTGTTCGTGGCGCTGGGTATCAGTTTTTTGATGGGCCTCATCATCACCGTTGCGGAACCTGATCTGATGGTACTGGCATTGCAGCTTGCGGAAGCGCTTGCGGAACGAGGGCAGACCATTTGGGCGCTCATTATCACCGTTGGTTTGGGAGTCGGTCTCTTTATGGTAATAGCGGTACTGCGGGTAATTCTGGGTGTACCGCTGCGCTTCCTCCTGCTCATTTTCTATGCCGTCACCTTTGCCCTTGCCTTCTATATGGTGAGCAATGGTAATACGGCCTTTGTCCCGGTGTCCTTTGACTCAGGGGGGGTAACCACCGGCCCGATTACCGTTCCCTTTATGCTGGCCATGTGTGTCGGCGTTGCGTCCCTCCGCAGTGACAAGGGCGCCCAGAGCGACAGCTTCGGCTTTGTTGCCCTGTGCAGTATCGGCCCGATAATGGCGGTAATGATACTCGGCGTGGCTCTGCAAATCGTCGATGTACCGGCGGAGGCTCTGGACGAGGCAAGCATAACCGCGATTGCCGGATACACCGACCGTGACGTGGTAGCGGCCTTTATTGAAGAATTCCCTTCAACAATAATGGATGTGGGAAAGGCGCTGGGGGCAATACTGGTATTCTTCTTTGTATTTCAGCTGGTGACCCGGCGCTATCATAAGCAGCAGCTCTTGCGGATACTCGTGGGCTTTGTCTATACCTTTATAGGACTGGTGGTATTCCTTACCGGTGTGGAGGTGGGCTTTATCCCCGTGGGGAGCCTCTTCGGCAGTGAGCTGGGCGCTTCCCCGGTTATTAGTTGGCTGCCCTTTGAATCCAAGTGGCTCTTGATACCCCTGGCCATGGTCATCGGCTACTTCATCGTGGCCGCCGAGCCTGCGGTGCATGTACTCAACAAGCAGGTTGAAGAGGTGTCCCAGGGCGCTATCACCCAAAAGATTATGTTCAGGACCCTGGCTATCGGTATGTCCCTTGCGCTGGGGATCGCCATGGCGCGTATCCTTTTTAGCATCAGTATTTTATACATCCTGGTTCCGGCCTATGCCTTCGCCCTTATACTTACCTTTATTGTGCCGCCGATTTTTACCGGCGTCGCCTTTGATGCGGGGGGTGTGTGTTCCGGCCCCATGACCAGCACCTTCCTGTTACCCTTTGCCATCGGAGCCTGCGTGAGCGCCGGACACATGGAGGACGCCTTTGGTATTGTGGCAATGGTGGCCATGACGCCCCTGGTGGTCGTCCAGTTTTTGGGACTCATCTACCGGAAACAATTTGTAAGGGTGGAAGCCGTCGAGACCGGGGTGAGCGCCGACGATGTGGTTGTTTTTGAGGAGGCTTACTTCTATGGCTAAAACAATAAGGGCAAAAAGCGATCAGATCCGCCTCAAGGCGCTTTTTCTCATTGCGGACTGGGATAAATTGCAGGCCATATCCGAGGTATTTGCCAAAGAGGACTGCCTCTTAAGTTTTGTCAGCAAGGGCAGCGGGACCGCAAGCTCGGAAATTATCAATCTTCTGGGGATCGGCGCAACAGACAAGGCGGTGTTCATCTGCCTTGTGCAAAGCACGGAGACGCCCCATATTATTCAGGAGGTCCGCCGGGTCATGGGGACCGGGAGCGCCGGCGCAGGTATCGCCTTTTCCATACCCCTCGGCGGCATAACGGCCCGTATTTTTTCCATGTTTGAACAAACCGCCCGGGGGGCGGATGCAGAGAAGCCGAATACCAGGGAGGACAGGAATATGAACCCTATTGAAATTAAGAACGAGATGATCGTCTCCATACTGAACCAGGGGAATAGTGAAGCCTTTATGACGGAGGCCCGCAAGGCAGGCGCACGGGGCGGCACCGTTATCAGCGCACGGGGTATTTCCCAGGAGATGATGAAGAAATTCCTCGGCATGTCCGTGCAGGATGAAAAGGAAATCATCTTCATTCTTGCGGACAAGGACAAAAGCGCCCCCATCATGCAGGCGGTGGTTCCGGGTTTCGGGGTGAGTACCAAGGCCGCCGGTGTGTTCTTTTCGCTGCCCGTCGATCAGGTGATGAGCCTTAACGCCCTGTCTTAAAAGGCCGTAGTGCGAAGGATATTGACAATCTTTCACAATATTGTATTCAATTAAGAGCTCATACAAAATCTGACAATCAGAAAAGAGGGGTTTTATGTTATCAACGATGATTTACCTGGTAGGGCTTGGCGTCATCCTGACGCTGATTTTTGCCTACTACAACTTCCAAAAGGGCGCCAAAATGGAGCACGGCACCCCAACCATGCAGGAAATTGCAAAGTCAATACGGGAAGGCGCCAATGCGTTCCTGAAAAGGGAGTTTTCAATTGATATTCCCGTTATTATCGCAATTGCCGTACTGTTCGGGGTGTTTTTCACGCCCTGGACAGGTTTTGCCCTTATACTCGGCTCCACGATGAGCTCCTTTGCAGGACTCGCGGGCATGAGGGCCGCCGTTATTTACAACGAGCGGGTTACCAATGAGGCGCGCCTCGGGGTGGAGCGGAAAGACGCCTCCTCCCTCGGCAAGGCCCTGAACGTGGCCTTCCGAGGCGGCTCGGTTATGGGGCTTTCGGTGGGCGGCTTCGCCATGCTTGGTCTTTTGGTCGTCTATCTGGTCGTGGGCTCGCTGTTCCACTACGCGAATCCTGAAAATCTGGTTGAAACCACAAGTTGGGCAGGCCTTAAGTTTACGATCTTCCCGCAGGTCTTGGCCTGTTATTCCCTCGGCTGTTCGGCGGTTGCGGTGTTTAACCGTCTCGGCGGCGGCATTTATACGAAAGGCGCGGACATGGGAGCGGATCTTGTCGGCAAAACAGAGCTGGGTTTTCCCGAAGACGACCCGCGCAATCCGGCGGTCATTGCCGACTGCGTAGGGGATAATGTCGGCGACGTAAACGGCAACGGCTCTGATCTTCTGGAAAGCACCATCGGCGCGACGGTGGCAACGACCATACTTCCCACCGCGCTCTATACGGCCGCCCTGAATTCCGCGGCCCCGCTCAGCAAAGAAACAATCAGCCGGATGATGGAATACCCGGTCGCTTTTATGGGCATCGGTCTTCTTGCCTGTGTCTTGGGCGTTTTGTATGTGCTGTTCCGCAAGCCGAGCAATAAACTCAGCCGGGAGCTTAACATTTCGCTGTGGAGCTCCGCCGGGATTATCGCCGCTGCGACATTGGCCCTCAGTTATTTTTTCTTCAACGGGCAGGATTTGTCGGGTGTCGGTTTCCGCTACGGCTGGATTTCGCCGTGGCTCAGCTCCATATTCGGCATCTTGGCCGGTATTGCCCTTGGCCTTCTCGCCGAGCGTTATACCAGCGAAAAATATAAGGAAACGCTGAAGATTGCCGATTTGGCAAAAGAGGGCCCCGCGCTGGTTATCGTAAGCGGGACGAGCTCCGGTTGGCGCAGTTGTATGCCGGCCTGCGCCGTGCTCGGCTCGGCGATTATCGCTTCAAGCTATTTCTCCGGCCTCTACGGTTCGGCAATTGCCGCAGTCGGCATGTTGTCTTTCGTGGTCGCCACGGTAACGGTCGATACCTACGGCCCGATTTCCGACAACGCCGGCGGTATCGCCGAAATGGCGCAGTTGGACGCGGAAGTCCGTAACATCACCGACAGTCTGGATTCCCAGGGCAACACGACGGCGGCAATCGGCAAAGGGTTCGCCATCGGCTCCGGGGTGCTTGCGGCCCTTGCGATGATGATGTCCTTCGCTCAGCAAGGCGGGGACAGCGCCGGGTCTATCAATATCATCAATTATATCGCCCTCGGCGGCGCCTTTATGGGCGTGGGTTTGATGCATTGGCTGTCCGGGCAGATGCTTAACGCCGTCTGCAATAACGCCAAGGAAATGGTTGACGAGGTGCGCCGTCAGGTGACCGAAAACCCGAAAATCCTTACCGGCGAGGTAAAGCCTGACTCAAACAGGTGTATCGACATTTGTACGAAAAGCGCCATCGGGGAAATGCGGAAGCCGGTCCTTATCGCGCTGCTGGCCCCGATTGTCGGCGGTTTCGTATTCGGGCCGCTGTTTGTCGGCGGGCTCCTTCTCGGCACGATATTGGACAGCGTGGTCATGGCGACTTCTACCGCGAACTCAGGCGGCGCATGGGACAACGCGAAGAAGTATATCAAAAGCATAAAAAGCTCCCTTGTCGCGGAATACGGCGAGGCCCGCTACAATGAAATACATAACGCAAGCGTAATCGGCGATACGGTCGGCGACGGCTACAAGGATGTGGTCGGCCCCAACCAGGACATTATGATCAAGATGATGTCCACGATCTCGGTAATAATGCTGCCTGTCATGTCTGCTTTCAACCTTATCTCGCTGGTTATGTAAGAAAGAATCCCCCGGTTGCCGCAAACACTTTGCCCGGTTCAAACGTCTTATAAGTAAAGGAAACGGACAAGGTGCAAATTGAGCAGGCATACCGGGATTACCGCGATGCCATGATACGGGGGATGACCAGTTTTTCCGGGGACGAACAGGCGGCTTTGGACGCGGTTTCCCATGCCTTTACCAAGGCGCTGGGTAACAAACTCTTCCTGGAGAATATGCCGGACCCCGCCATGAAGGCATGGCTCTATGCCGCAGCCCGCAACGGCCTGGTGGACATCAAACGCCGGGAAAAGCGTCTTGCCGGTTTCCCTGAAGATGAATTGACCGAAGAGCGTCAGATCGATTTGGCCGACAGGGTAACCATTGCCGCACTGCTTGTTAAGCTGCCGCAGGCATTACGGAAACCCATACAGCTCAAGTATTTTGAACGCATGAATGCCACGGAAATAGGGCTGGCCATGGGCCTTCCCGCGGCAACCGTGCGGACAAGGATCAGAACGGCGATTATCATGATGCGCGGTCTTGCAGAGGAAAAGGACCTCGGCGTACTTGAAGGAATGGAATCCATCATCGTAAAGGGCCGGGCAAATCTTCCCTCATCCTGCGCAAAGGCCTTCCGGAAAATCGGTCAGGCGGATGAGTACTATGTCTTTGAAGGGCGTTTGCATACGGTAAACGGGTTTGAGCAGTTTTCCCATGACCAACTGCGGACCATGGCGGAACGGGGTGACCGGCTGACAATTACCGTAAACGGCTGCCTGCTCTTTGCCGATGACGTGACCGCCGATGACATGGAAGCCATTGCCGCCCTGTCCTATAACGGTGTGGTGCTGATCCCCGGCGTTGCCAAGGGCGCCCTGTCGGCAAAGATAAAGGGGGCCAACGGCCGCATGGGTGACGCCGCAACCTTCCAAAAACTCACCGGATTATCCCTGGAGGAAATGCTGAATGAACAGGGCGGCGGATCGCCGGGAGGGATCAATGCGGGAACCTATACGCTGATCTGAAAGCACCGTACCTTATGCCCGGCTCCTGCTTCAACAAGAGCCGGGTGTTCCTTCATGCAGCGTTCCGTTGCAATGGGGCAGCGGTCCGCGAAGGGACATCCCGTTACGTTAATCTGCGGGTTTGAATTTTTAACCCCAGTGTTATCCAGAGAAAAAAGAAGTTTTGTGTAAGGGTGGAGCCCCCGCTTGTACAGTTCCGCTGCGGGGGCTTCTTCCATCAGTTCCCCCCGGTACATCACCCCGATGCGGTCGCAGAAGTAACAGGCAACTTTGAGATCGTGGGTGATAAACAAAAACGAAAGGTCCCGTTTGTCCCGGAGATCCAGCAGCAGGTTGAGTATCTGCCCCTGAATGGAAACGTCCAGCGCGGAAACCACCTCGTCACAGATTAAGAGGTCAGGCTGCATCAAAAGCCCCCGCGCAATGGAGATCCGCTGCCGCTGGCCCCCGGAAAATTCCGAAGGCCGCCTTTCAAGGTCCTCCTTGCCCAGGCCGACTTCTTCCAGTATGGCCGTTGCCGCTTCCCGTAATTGCTGTTCCCTGCCGCAGCTGCGGGGCCACCGGGAGGAACCCCGGCAGCCTGAGACCAGCACTTCGTAAATGCTCATCCGGGGATTCAGGGAACGGGCGGGGTCCTGGAATACGTACTTTACCTTTTCCCGGTACTGTTTCAGTTCTTTTTTGGCAAGGGACAGTACATCAATGTTGTCCCGGTAGATGACGCTGCCCCCGTTGCTTTCGTACATCCGCACCAGGAGCCGCGCGGTGGTTGTCTTCCCGCAGCCCGATTCTCCTACGAGGCCGTAAGTTTCGTTTTCACCGATGTGGAAGGAAATATCGTTTACCGCATAGACGAAGCGGCCGAACCGGGCAAAGAAACCCGCTTCAAGGTTAAAGCGTTTCTGTAGGTTTTCTACGGTGATTACTGGCATGATTGATCCTCATTTAATTAAGAAGAAAAAATAACCACAGAGGGCACAGAGGGAAGAACACAGAGGACACAGAGTGAAGAAAGAAAAGGATTTTTCTCTTTTTTCTTCCTCTGTGTCCTCTGTGTAAATCTCTGTGCCCTGGAACCTTTGGTTCCTTGTGGTTAAATTCTTCATTTTTGAAGTCATATTACAGACCTCGTTTGCTGATTAATGACACACCGGATTTCGTGGGTTTCTGCAATGATCTGCAATGGCGGAATCGCCGTCGAACATTCCGGTACAGCCTTCCCACAGCGCGGGGCGAAGGGGCAGCCCGGAGGCGGGGACGAGGGGTCCGTAACCTTGCCGGGGATGGTGAGGAGCCGGACTTGGGAATAGTGTTTTCCGAAGTGGGGGGAAGCGGCGAGCAGCGCCTGTGTGTAGGGGTGGCCGAGTATACCGGTGGTGAAAAGTTCAACAGGTCCCGACTCCATTACGAGACCGCCGTACATCACCATGATGCGGTCGGAGATTTCCGCCACCAGGTCAATGTCGTGGCTGATAAAGATGATCGAGATTCCCCGTGTTTCCCGGAGTTTGTTAAGAAGGCCCACGATCTGTTTCTGAATGGTTACATCCAGTGCGGTGGTGGGTTCATCGGCAATGAGAAGTTCGCAGCCCTGGGCCAAAGCAAGCGCGATGCCGATACGCTGGAGCTGGCCCCCGGAAAACTGGTGGGGAAAATTGGAAAGCCGTTCCCGGCCATTATCAAGCCCGGTTTCCGCCAGCAGCGCTTCCGCTTTTTCCGCGGCTTCCTCTTTTGTTATTTCAGGATTTGAGTTTTTCAAGGTTTCGTAAAAGACGCTCCCCATGTTTTGCAGGGGATCATAGGAGCGGCCCGGCTCCTGAAAGATCATGCCGATTTTTTTGCCCCGGTACTCACGCAGAAACGCTGTGCCTTGCCCCAGAATTTCCGTCCCTTCATAACGGATGGAGCCGGAAAGGATTGTATTCCCGGGCAGCAGCCCCGGAATTGCCTGGGTGCTCACGCTCTTCCCCGATCCGCTTTCCCCCACGATGCCCAGTATTTCCCCCCGCTTAAGACTAAAGGAAACGCCCCGCACCGCTTGTACGGATATAGCCGCATTTCCACGGATAAGTGAGAATGTCACAGATAGATTTTCTACTTGCAGGAGCGGAACGGAGTGATTAGTTTTACTGTTTAAAGAATATTCCAATTCTTTATTAATTGTTTTCTTTTGTCCCCGGCGGGAAAAAACAGTATGATAGGGGTCGTAGAAGTCCCGCAGGGCGTCCCCGATAAAGTTGAAGGCCAATGTTACGCCAAGCAGGAACCAGACGGGATTCAAAAGCCAAGGGTAGTTGCGGAGGTTGTTCAGGGTTGATATGTCACGCTTGATAAGGGAACCCCAGCTTACCGCAGGATCGGTGATGCCGAGGCCGAGGTATGACAGGGTAGTCTCGGTCATGATAAAGCCGGGGATGGACAGGGCGATGCTTACGATAAGGAGGCTTGCGATCTGGGGGATGATGTCCCGTAGAATAATTACCGTTGAGGGGATCATTTCAAGCTGGGAATTCAGCACAAACTCTTCACGTTTGATGGCGTGAACCATTCCCCGGATCGTCCGGGCGCTTCCGGGCCAGCCCACCAGTGACAGTATTACTGTGATCATCATGTATGCCTGGCCAGAATCCATGTTCGATGAAAGCAGGGATCGGAGGAAGAGGATGAGGTAGAGGCCGGGGATGAGCATGAAAAATTCGCAGAGACGCATGATGGACCAGTCTGCGGCGCCGCCGAAGTAACCCGCGAGACCGCCGAAGAGTACCGCAAGGAGCAGGGAAAAGGCGGTGGCTACAAAGCCGATGGTTAAGGAAATGCGGGAGCCGTAGACGATCCGGGAAAAGAGATCCCGCCCCAGGTTGTCCGCCCCCATAAGGAAGACCGGATCCTTCCCCGCGCCGGTGGTAAAAAGATGCCGGTCCGCAGGAATGAGGCCGAGTAATTTGTAGGGTTCCCCCTTGCCGAAAAAGTGAATGGCAGTATACCGGTCCCGGATACGGGCGTATTTCCAGCTTACCGTATTGGTAACCCGCCATTCCTGGGCCTGCAATGCGCCTTTATACGGGCGGATATTCGGCGGGTGATAAGTTTTGTCCGCAAAGGACAATGTCGGCGAGTATGGGGCAAAGAACTCTGCAAACAGCATTACTGTGTAGAGGAGCAGGAGGAGGACAAGGGAGATAAGGCACAGGGGCCGCTGCCGTAAATAAATCAGGAATTTCTTCATGGCATTCTATTCCTTTCCGTACCTGATACGGGGGTCAACCAGGGCCAGCAGAATATCCGCCAGCACCATTCCAAGGAGCACCAAAAAAGAAATGAACATGATGTTGGTGAGCACCAGGTTGATGTCCTCCTGCAAGACCGCTTCGTACATGAGCCGCCCGATGCCGGGGTAGGCAAAAATTATTTCCAGAATCAGGGAGCCGGAAAAAAGTCCCGCCAGCATATTTGCGCTCCCGGTGATGTAGGGGTTAAGGGTGTTGCGGAAAGCGTGGTTAAAGTAGATACGCCATTCCGCAATGCCCCGGCTCCGCAGGCTCGTGATGTAGGGCTGCCCCAGTTGATCCAGCATGGTGGCCCTCACCATCCGCAGTGTTCCTCCAATGCCCCCAAGAAAGGCTGAAAGCAGAGGAAGAAAAATGTGATGGGCATAGGAGAAGGTGAATTTTAACGGGGCTTCCGCAAAGGGAAAATCGGGGTAGGCGGTTACCGGAAAAAGCCCCGTCACCGATGCGAAAAGTTGGAGCAGTATGAGGAGCAGTATCCCCGGAAAGGCGTGAAGCACCAAGGCAAAAAAAGTAACCGCAAGGTCCCCCCGTGTTCCCGCCTTGGTAGAAAAGTAAACCCCAAGTAAAAACGAAAAGACCGTGATCAGTACCAGTGAAATTAAATTGAGTACCAGTGAATTGGCAAGCCGGGATGCGATAAGAAAAGAGACCGGCGCACGGCTGATAAGGCTTACACCCAAATCTCCGTGGAGGATGACCCGTTCAAGCCAGCGGAAGTATTGAATGTAAAAAGGCTGATCCAGACCAAGATAGGCCCGCTGCGCCTCAAGCTGTTCCATGTTCATCGCTTCACGGTTCTGCCCTGCCCGTGATTGGGTTTCGCTGAAAAGCTGCTGCATCATGATCTGGTCAACGATGTCGCCGGGGGCCAGTTCCATCAGGCCGAAAACGGCGAAACCTAAAATAAACAGCATTACCGCCATGATGCAGAGGCGGCCCAAAATGTAGGAGAGGAGGGGCAGCCTGCGTTTAAAACGACGGTACGGGGAGAACAATTTTTCGGCGATTTCCGCAATATGGCTTAACATCGTATTCATGCCCATGTCCTATTTAAGAAAAATGTAGGATGTTTCAGCGCCGTTGATGTTATCGTAATAAACATTGGAAAAGTCCCAGCGCTGCCGCAGAGCCCAAAACCCGCGGGGGCGCAGCAGTGATATTACCGGAAGCTGCTCAAGCATGATTTCCTGATACTCATCCCAGATGCGCTTTGCCTTTACTTTGTCGATGGTGTAGGAACCTTCGTTGTAAAGATAATCCACACGGGCCTCCCAATCGGTGGCGGGCTCCGGCTGCTGGGGATACCACATGTGGAGGTTCCCCGATGAGGGCCACACATTGCTCCCCTGTGAGGGGAAGATGTTGGAACCGGAGAGGCCCATGATCACAGAGTCCCATTCAAAGGTGGTGAACAGCTGTTCCACCAGTTTCTGAAAATCCAGGGTGCGGATATTCACCTTGATCCCAACCTGATCCAGCTCATTCATGATGATCGACGCGATATCGGTAATAATGGTACTCTCGGAACGGATGGTCAGATCAAATTCTACTGTGTTGCCCACGCTGTCCCGCATGAGGCCGTTGTTATCCTGTTTGAATCCGGCGCTCCGCAGCAGCTTTAACGC
This sequence comes from Spirochaetia bacterium, assembly GCA_026002045.1. Classification (GTDB taxonomy): domain Bacteria; phylum Spirochaetota; class Spirochaetia; order Treponematales; family Breznakiellaceae; genus BNUT01. The sequence goes on from BOAV01000042.1 coordinate 15,306, forward strand.
TTTTTCCCTGTCGTAGAGATACTTTAGTTTGATATCAGGATTGTAGAAAGCATTCGGTTCGGGAAAGAAATCGGTCTTCGCCTCCGCGAGCCCCCGATACACCTGTGCTATGATCCGGTCCCGGTTAAGGAGGCAGCTCATGGCCTGGCGGAATTCCTTTTTGGTAAACCATGCGTACTTTGGGCTGTCCCTGTGCACCGGGTTCTGGTTGAAGGTCCAGTAGGCGGCGGAGAGGGCGCCCTCGTTGCTAAAGACCGTGTAATCTGCGTTTGCCTTATTTACCAGTTCATCCAGATCTTCGGGCCGCAATCCGTAGGATTCGGTCCTTCCTTCCAAAAAAATAAGTTTCTGGGTATTTTCGTCGGGGATGATTTGGACAATGTTTTCTTCGATGTAGGGGATGGAAAGCCCCGCCTTATCAACATTCCAGTAATCAGGATTCCGCTTGTACACTAACCGTTGTCCGGGGATGTATTCGGTCAGAAACCATTCCCCCATTGAGGGGATCGTTTTTGGGTCCGCAGCAACACTGAAGAGATCCAGCACCCCCTGAACGCCCTTTTCATCCTTTGCCTTTTTGTAAATATGGGCGGGGCCGAAATCCATATTACTTGCCAGCAGGGGATCCGCCACGATCCGGGGGAAATGAAGGGCAAAGGATCTGCCACTCAGTTTTTCAATATCCACATGGGCTTCGCTGCCGTCCTCCATACTCAGAAACTGCTGATAGTAACCGGAACTCTGGAACTCCGGGTCCCCCTCAATTTCGTTGTACCAAAAGATCACATCATCGCTGGTGACGGGGATTTTGGTGGCAGAATTATAGTAGCTCCAGTAAAGGTTATCCCGCAAAGTAAATATGACGCTGAGCTTTCCCGCCGCCTCGTCAACCTTAACTTCAAAAGAGGCGGCCCGGGGTTTCCATTCACGGGCGACCGGATCGTAATCAATGAGGTAGTCGTGCATGGAGCGTACAACGGCGCCGGTTGCGGAGTCCCGCTCCGATACCAGAAGGTTAAAACTTTTGGGGTCCGCCGACATCACATCATGCCAAGTCCCTCCCAGTTTACCGGAAATAAAATCCTGCCCCTCCCAGGGCTTGCTCACGGTCTTTGCCAAAAGCTCGTTGAGCCCCGCGGGGTGCAGGGCCTCAAACTCTTCCAGGGAGTATTCCTCACTTTTTTCGCAGGAAAGGAGGACGCACAGAATGAACGCACCCGCAATGACGGTTGACTTTTTCATAGGTTTATATTAACTGTCCCCGTGGGGGGTGTCAATGAGTGGTATTGTATACAATTCCGGCCTGTGATATAAGGATCTTATGGTTTTGTTCGTGGAAGAAAAATGGCCCCGTCTCATTTTAGCGGCTTATCTTGCCATTGCCATAATGGGGTTATTTACTTTCGCGGCCGCAGGGCCTCTCCGTTCCCTTGATTCCCGGGATGATGATCCCTTCTCGGAAAGTTTCTTCACCTCAATAGATCTTACCATCGACTGTCTGGCTGAAGGGGAAACCATAATGAGCCGGGCCGGGAGGTATTCATTTTCTCCCCTGCGTTCCGGTTTCCTGCGCCTCCTGATGTTGAACACTCCCCAAAATGCCGGTTCTGTTCTTATCCTATCGTCCTTAAAGGTAATCGAAAAAGTAAATCATCTTGATATAAAAAACGCCATTCTTTTGAAACTCCGAATCTGATATCTGTTTCTTCTCAATTATATTTTTCTACCACCAACCATGTAAGAAGAGGAGTGACAGGTATGTTATTAAATGATGTTTTTGAAAAACAGTTGATACAACTGAACCTTGAGGGCAGGACCAAAGAGGCGGTTTTTACGGAACTTATCGAAGCCATAGCGGAGGTTCATCCTGAATTTGACGGTGATGAAATGTTTGCGGTGATACAGGACCGTGAAAACAAACTGAATACCTCGGTGGCCCCCGGCGTTGCGGTGCCCCATGGCTATTGTCCGGGAACCGGCGATGTGATTGGCGCCATAGGTATTTCACGGGCCGGTATTGATTACGGCGCCCCCGATAATAAACCGGTTCATTTTATCTTTTTGATTATCATGGGCGAGGCGTCCCGGGAAAAACACCTGCGTATTTTAAGCCGGGTTTTGTTCTTGATCAATTCCGGGGCCCTTGCCGATATAGAGGCCGCCGGGAGCCCGCAGGAAGTGTATGATATTTTGTCCCGGATCAGTTAATAACGGATGTTAAACAGTACCCGCTTCTTTGATATCCAACATGGAAGCGGCGTACTGTTTTATCAGCAATTTTGCGGGAAGGTACTGATCGAATTTATCGGTTAAGGGAATTTGATCCGCCCTGAGTAAAGAGTCCAAATCTAACGGTAAAAAAATGTTTTTCAGCTCTTCCCGAAAAAGCGGCATCGCAAGGGATGATCCGATGTGCAGGGCAAAATCGCTTTCCCGGTAGAGTGAATTGATGCGGAGCGTTTTCCGGTGATCCTCGTGTTGTAATACCAGGAGCAAGGTCCGCATGCCCTTACTGCCCAGCCAGGGGTAGAGGGTGAAACCGCCCCCGCCGCTTTCGCTGCGTTTGATCCAGAAGCCGCCCTGTTCATTGTTCCAGTCCGCAGCCCGTCTGCGTGCATCTTCCAACAGTGATGCTGCGGATGGGGAGAGGTAGGGATAGATTTCGCTGCCGCACAAGATTTCCCGCATCCTTTGTACCACTCTGGGATGTATGTCCGCACCGCCTCCCTTCCATACCCGGAGGCTTCCCGCTTCGCCGGGGGTAACCAGTATCTCCCGGTTTCGCGGATCGGCTTTTTCCACCCGCCAGCAGCGGCCCCCCAGAATGATGCCGCTCCCCAATGGGGGCAGGAAATTCACCTTTCCCAATTCCCGATCCCCGTGAAGTACCCGGTATTCGCTTGAGTCCGCAAAGGTTGAATAAAAGGAATAGTGTGCGGTGAGCCGTTCCCCCTCAAGGCCAATGATGAGTCCCCCCTCTTCTGTCTTTTCGATAAGCCGGGATGCGGCAAGACCGGTAAGGAGTTCCCGGTAATCCTCTGTTGTGATCTGTGAAAAAACAGGAAAGCTGAGTACCCTTTGGGCTAATGCTGCCGGGCTGTGTTCCCCAAGGCTTGCGAGGATGCTTAAAGTCTGATGGCAGAGGAGGCTGTAGGGGAGGCTTGCGCCCGGATTTCCCGCAGGCTCTATCCATTTTTCTTTTAAGTAGAGATCGATGATTGCAATAGTTTTGAGCAGGGCCCAGGGGAAACTTTCATGCAGTGATTCATCCAAATAGGTGAAGTAGATTTCCGGTTTCCCCGTACGCCGCCCCGAACGGCCCAGGCGCTGCACAAAACCCGCCACGCTCAGGGGCGGCCCTATCTGGATGATCCGGTCCAGGCTGCCGATGTCGATCCCCATTTCCAGTGTGGCGGTGGCCGCTGCAGTAATGGGCTGGGTTGATTCCCTCAGTGTTTTCTCCGTCTCCGCCCGCAGCGCCGCAGAGATGCTCCCGTGGTGGATGTGGTATTGGTCCTCCCCGTGGCGCCTTGCCGAGACAGTCCGCAGTGCGGCGATGGTTTCCTCCGCCTCAAGACGGCTGTTGGTAAAGATGATGCACCGCAGATTCCGGCACTGCCGGTAAAGGGCCTCGTAGTAATGCTGTTCTTCGCCCCTGGATTGAGAAAAATAATCCAGCGCGATGCTGACCCTTCGTTTAGTCTTTCCCTCATTAATAAGAATAGTTTTTTTGCCGGTCCCAAGACTAAGCCAGTCCATGGCCTGTGAATAATCACCCAATGTGGCGGAAAGGCCGATGCGCCGGGGGCGGCACCCCGCTGCGGTTTCTATCCGGGCAAGCTGGCAGAGAATTTGGCTTCCTCGGCTGCTGCCCATAAAGGCATGGACCTCATCAATAATCACAAACGTTAATTCTGCGAAAAGGGCTTTGATTTTTTCAGGCCGCCGCAGAAGCAATGCCTCAAGGGACTCAGGTGTGATCTGTAGTATTCCTGCGGGTTCAGCGAGGAGCTTTTTTTTCTGATTGTCAGGGGCGTCTCCGTGCCAAAGCCAAAGGGGAATTTCACCCAAAGCGGCAAGGGGCTTGAGCCGTTCCCCCTGATCGTTGATCAGCGCCTTGAGGGGGCCGATGTACAATGCGCCTACCGTGGCGGGCTTCTTTTCTGCAAGTACCGATATGACGGGAAAAAAGGCGGCCTCGGTTTTTCCCGATGCGGTTCCCGCAGCGATAAGGATATGCTCTTCCCGGTCCAACACCGCGCCGATGCACTCATTCTGAATGTCCCGGAGTTCATCCCATTTTTTTTCGTAGATATATTCTCTGATGAAAGGGGCCAGCCGGGCGTAGTTCATTACAAATCGAATGAGGCGTAGCCATCGGAATTACCGCCTGACGCAAAGCCCTTGACCCGGTAACCGTCACGGTAGACCAGGGTATCAAAATCGACAGTACCCTCGTGGAGTATATTGAGGAGCCCGATAAAGTCACGGGTGATTTCCCGGGGGGTGATAAACTCCTCCGCACCGGGGGTGGAAAAGGTAAGCTCCATAAAGGCGGCAAGTTCCCGCTGTCCAAGACCGGGATCGTAACCGTAGTGAGCGGCGTGGATGTCCCGCAGCCGTTCCAGCAGGATGTAGATTTCCTCGCGGCTTAACTGTGGGAGCCGCAGAATGGGGCTGCCGAAGTCGGCGTAGCCCTCCCGGACAAAACGGCTGTCTCCCAAGCGGCTTTTAAGTGCGGCATAACTGAAAAGCCCCCGGCGCTCGTCCTCCACAAACTGGGGTGTGCCCGCCATATAAATCCCCAGCCGTTCCGCCTTTCCCTGCATCACATCGTTGAACATGGCAAGGAGTTTTTCGTAGTTATTCTCACGGGACTGGCGGTTGGTGATTTTGCAGAGGTTCACCCCTTCGTCGATAAAGAGCAGCAGCCCCCGGTAACCGATGCGGAAGCCGAATGCGGCGATAAGTTTTATATATTCATACCAGTTTTCATCGGCAATGATTTCCCCCACGGGCAAAAATTTACGAGCTTCGCTCTTTGAGGTATATTCACCCCGCAGGCCATACGGAACTACGCCATGGACAATAACTTCCTCGTTGCCGATGTGGACCTTTCCCCGGAAAAACGTCTTGCCGGTTCATCCGGCGCGGGGCTTGCAACCTACCGGGAACTGATGCAGCGGCTCTCGGCAAAACTGCGGCCCGACGGCGGCGCATTGGAGGGGATGCTGCAAAAGTGGATCAACTCCATCAAGCTGGAATTGATTAAAGACGGGGCCTCTCCTCAGGATGAGGATTTGCCAAAACGGGTTGAGCGGAAGATATTTGAAACCGTGAACGAAATGGAAGAGCTCACCCACGGCTACGATTTTGCCGCGGTGGTTTCGGCCTATTACCGTTTCTATGTTAATGCCGACGATGAGGGAAAAAAGGCGGCTCTCAAATG
>BOAV01000043.1 GCA_026002045.1 Spirochaetia bacterium
CTTTTCGTTTTCCAAGGCCAGCACGGCAAACACGCACTCGTGAACCCGGTGCAGTGGTTCTTTTTTGACAAACCGTTCCAGTGATTCCATGCCACATAAATAAAAAGCAGAACACCCCCTTTCGCCCTTATCGTGAGGCTTGCCGAGGCCCTGGACATTGAAACTTATCTACTTTTTACGACGAAACGGCGGCGAAGGGCAAAAATCCTTCCCAAATGGAGTATTTAGAAACAATCAGGCGCGAAAGTAAGATAAAACCGCCCCTTCATCACCGGCAGGGGGGTCAGACCTTTCACGTTTCACGCAACTAGCGTTCCGCAAACTCCGACAACGGTATCGGTTTGGGGGCATCGTTTTCACCTTCGGCCTTTGAGAGTTCTTCCAGCAGTTCCCGGCCCCGTTTGGAAAGTTTGGCGGGTATCTGGACCATGAGCTTGATGTAGAGGTTGCCCCGGCGGCCCCCGGCGGGGACCCCTTCGTCCCGGATGCGGAGCATCTTGCCGTTCTGGATTCCCGCGGGAACCTTCACCTTGATGGTCTTGCCGTCCAGGGTGCTTACGTGGATATCCGCCCCAAGGCTGGCCTGGGTGATGGAGATGGGCACCGCGCAGTAGAGGTCCAGGTCCTGCCGCTCAAAATGCTCGTGGGGTTTTACCCGGATAAACACGTAGAGGTCCCCTGCGGGGCCGCCGCCGGGACCGGCATCACCCTGCCGGGGTATGACCACCCGTTTGCCGTTTTCCACGCCTGCGGGGATGGTGACCATGATCTTCTGCCGTTTCTTTTGAGCGCCCGAACCGCCGCATTCCTTGCAGGGCTGTTCGATAACGTAGCCTTCACCGCCGCAGCTGGGGCAGGTGGAGGCCACCGAGAAGAAGCCCTGGCTGTGGCGGACCTGGCCGGAACCCTGGCAGGTGGGGCAGACCTTCCGCCCCGCGCCGTTCGCAGCCCCGGTGCCTTTGCAGACAGGGCATGACTCGTTTCGTGAATATTGAATTTCGACCTTTGTGCCGAAGACCGCGTCCTTAAAGGGTATTTCGATGTCGTAGCGGAGGTTGGCCCCCTGCCGGACGCCGCCGTTGCCGCCTGAGGATCGGCGCCCGCCCCCGCCGCCGAAAAAGGTGTCAAAGATGCTGGAAAAGTCGCCGCCCCCAAAGAGGTCTTCAAAGCCCCGGAAGGTCTGGGAATAATCATGCTGGCCGCCCATGCCCTCAACACCGGCAAAGCCGAACTGGTCATAGGCGGACTTTTTCTGGTCGTCACCGAGGACCTCGTAGGCCTCGGTGGCTTCCTTGAACTTTTCTTCCGCCTCTTTGTTCCCCGGATTTTTGTCCGGGTGATATTGAATGGCAAGCTTCCGGTATGCTTTCTTTATATCATCCTTGGACGCGCCTTTCTGCACCCCCAGGACTTCGTAATAATCACGCTTTGCCAAGATATCACCCTTCTCTTACTTATTTTTTGTCGTCGTCAACAACTTCGTAGTCCGCATCCTCGGCGCTCTTGGTGTTACTGTCGCCGCCGGATGATCCTTGAGGACCTGCGCCGGGACCGCCGCCCGCATCGCCCTGGGGACCGGCCCCCGGCTGTGCGCCGCCCTGTGCAGCTTGCTGCTTGTAGATCTCTTCGGCGATCTTGTAGGACACCTGCTTGAGGGCCTCGGTCTTGTCCTTGATGGCCTGGAGGTCCTCCCCTTCAAGGGCCTTGCGGAGTTCGGCGATGGCTTCCTCGGTTTTGGACTTGTCCTCGGCGCTCACTTTGTCAGCCAGATCCTTGATGTTCTTTTCGGTGCTGTAGATCATGGTGTCCGCTTCGTTGCGGACCTCCGCCTTTTCCCGCTCCCGCTTATCTTCCTCGGCGTGGATTTCCGCCTCTTTGACCATGCGGTCGATGTCGCTGTCGTTCAGCCCCGAGGAACTTTCGATGCGGATCTTCTGTTCCTTGCCGGTGCCCAGGTCTTTGGCGCTGACGTGGACAATGCCGTTGGCGTCAATGTCGAAGGTAACCTCAATCTGGGGCACGCCCCGGGGCGCAGGGGGAATCCCCACCAGGTCGAAACGGCCCAGGGTACGGTTCTGGTTGGCCATTTCCCGTTCGCCCTGCAGGACCTGAATGGAAACCGCGGTCTGCCCGTCTGCTGCGGTGGAGAAGATCTGGCTTTTCCGGGTGGGAATAGTCGTATTCCGGGGGATGAGCTTGGTCATAACCCCGCCCAGGGTCTCAATGCCCAGCGAAAGGGGCGTTACGTCCAGCAGCAGTACGTCTTTAACGTCGCCGCCCAAGATACCGCCCTGAATGGCGGCGCCGATGGCTACCGCTTCATCGGGGTTGACTCCTTTGTTGGGGTCTTTTTTGAAGAGGTCTTTAACGATCTGCTGAACCGCGGGGATACGGGTGGAACCGCCCACGAGGATTACCTCATCAATCTGGTCCGCATTGAGGCCGGCATCGGCCAGGGCCTTCTTGCAGGGCTCCCTGGACCGTTCCAGCAGGTCGGAGACCATCTGCTCAAACTTGGCGCGGGTCAGGCTTTTCTGGAGATGCTTGGGGCCGTTCTGGTCGGCGGTGATAAAGGGGAGGTTGATCTCCGTGGTCTGCATGGCGGAAAGTTCAATTTTGGCCTTTTCCGACGCCTCCCGGAGCCGCTGCAGGGCCATCCGGTCCTTGCTCAAGTCGATCCCCGTATCCTGCTTGAATTCGGCGATAAGCCATTCCTGGATACGGCGGTCAAAGTCATCGCCCCCCAGGTGGGTGTCGCCATTGGTGGATTTGACCTCGAAGACCCCTTCACCCAGTTCCAGGATGGAAACGTCGAAGGTACCGCCACCAAGGTCGTAGACGGCGATGGTCTTTTCTTTCTTCTGATCCTTGTTGAAGCCGAAGGCCAGGGACGCCGCAGTGGGCTCGTTGATGATCCGCTTGACCTCAAGGCCGGCGATTTTGCCTGCATCCTTGGTGGCCTGCCGCTGGGCATCGTTAAAGTAGGCCGGAACGGTGATAACCGCTTCGGTGACGGCCTCGCCCAGGTAGTCCTCGGCGGTTTTTTTCATCTTTTGGAGCACAAAGGCGGAAATTTCCTGGGGGGAGTAGTTTTTGTTCTCGATGTCCACCCGGACATCGTCCCCCTGCTCCACCACCTTGTAGGGGACCAGCCTGAGCTCGCTGGTAACCTCGGAGTAGCGTCGGCCCATGAACCGTTTTATCGAATAGACCGTGTTCTCCGGGTTGGTGATCATCTGGTTTTTTGCCGGCGCGCCCACTACCCGTTCACCCTTGCTGGTGAAACCCACGATAGAGGGGGTGGTCCGGCCGCCCTCGGCATTCTGAATTACCACCGGTTCGCCGCCCTCAAGAACGGCTACGCAGGAGTTGGTGGTCCCCAGGTCGATTCCAATTATTTTTCCCATGATATGTTCTCCTTTTCAAATATACTTATATTTATGAGGGAATTCACTTCCCATTTTCTTCTGATTCTGTCGAAGCTGAGGGCGAAGCCGCCGCTTCAGGCATCAAAACCTTCACCTTTGCGCTGCGGACGATCCGGTCTTTCAGCATATACCCCTTCAAAAACTCCTCCTGAACCACCGGTTCGGTGATTTCGGCAGATTTTTCCATCATTAAGGCCTCGTGCCGGTTAGGATCGAAGGGTTCCCCGGCGGAATCAAAGCTTTTGAGCCCCCATTTGCTGTCCAGTTGGGAGGAAAGCCGCCGGGAAATCATGCCAATCCCCTGATAAAGGCTGTTAAATTCATTTGAAGGGGCGATTCCCGAAGAATTTTCGACATCCAGAGCGCTTTTCGCAGACTGAATGGCCCGATCAAAATCATCAATAATGGGAATAAGGTCCAAAAGCAGGCTCTGGTTGGCAAAATCAATGGCGTTCTGCTTTTCCTGGTTCATCCGTTTGCGGAAATTCTCAAAATCCGCCGCCTTGCGGAGAAATTGGTCCTTTGCGTCCGCAAGCTGGGCTTCCAGGGAGACAACTTTTTCGGCAAGTTCGGCGCCATCCATACTACCGGCGCCGTCACCAGTGGCGGTTTCCGAAGCAGTCTCCACAGCGGTTTCTGCACCTTCGCCGACAGTACCCGGTTCCGGGGTATTTTGAGGATCTATCGGCACGGCCCCGTCTGCTGCCGGGTTTGCTTCATCTTCCAGATGCTTGTCATGAGATGTATGTTTTGACATTAGAACTTCCTGTTATTAAACGGATGTTACTAAAAAAATACTTATCCGGGGCAGTGAAGGTCAAGAAAAATCCATAATATCCCACAAAAATTTACCGGAAAAGCAGGATTGTCGAAATCGTCGCCAGTACTAAAATCATGATACGGAAATGGGCTTCGGAGATTTTTTTGACCAGAATGACCCCGATCAACGCCCCCGCAAGGATGATGGGAACCATCATTAAATTGAGGATAAGGCTTTCACGGGAGATATTATGCCAGGCAAAATGCTGAATGGGCAGCTTGAGGTAGTTCACGATGAGAAAAAACCATGCCGCGGTGCCCACAAACACCGTCTTGGGCAGCCGCATGGACAGCAAAAATACCGACATGATGGGCCCCGCCGCATTGCCGATCATCGTGGTAAAGCCCCCCAGGACGCCGCAGGCCGCGCTGAACCACCAGGCCGTGGGAATAACCGCGTCTTTGCCCCGCCGTTCGTTCCAGACCATCACCACAAGCCCCGCGAGGATACAGGACCCGATAAGCATCTTGAAGCCCCGGGGCGGGATAAAGCGGTCCACCAGAAGGGCAACAGCGAAGCCCCCCAGTGCCCAAGGAACCAGGCGGAAGACGTACTTCCAGGAGGCGGAACGCCGGTAATAGATCACCGCCAGGAGGTCCGCAAAGCACAGCATGGGCAGCATTACCCCGGTGGATTCCTTTGCGCCGAAGATAAGGGCCATAAAGGGAATTATCACCGTGGTTATCCCGCTGAACCCCGTTTTCGACATCCCAATACAGATACCGCAAAAAACCAGCGCCACGATCTGCCAGGGGGAAAAATCCCAGGGAAGATTTTCAAAAATGTTCATATATTCGATGATCCCCTATCGGAAGGGTAAGGTCAATAGAATGGCAAAAATCCTTCATTCTTTCAGGGGCCTGTGGTAAGCTTATCTCCATGAATATTACAGAAACGATTCAGGCAGCCCGTGCGGATTTAGCGGGGCTTACGGTATTTTCGCCTTTGCGCTCTCATCCCCTGCTTGGGGCTTTCGCGGCACTCCTGGATGAGGTCGTCATTGCGCCGGTCCCTGCCGTTCAGACCCACGCGCTGAACCTTATCGGCCGCTGGGCCGCCTTTACCTCAGCTTTTATTGATTATTCGCAGGAAGATTCCTTTCACCGGGCAATCGCCTTCCTTACCCTTACCGCAGAAAATCCCTTTTCTCTGGCCGCCGAGGCTGGCAGGGTGGACACGCTGGCCCCAATGTTGCGCATTGCCGCCGCCGGTGACCTGGACCGGCTGGGCCGCATCGCCGGTTTCGATCTGGCGGCCCTGGGCCTTCACCTTGGGGCCATACTCCGGGATGCGGGTCTTGGGGACGCGGCGCAGAACATTGAGGCGGAGGCCCGCGCCTTTTGGGCTGCCGAAGGCGGTGCCATTAAAACCGCCGGGGAGGTTTTTCCGCAAACAGGCAGCTGGAGCACCGCCCTGCCTGCACTGGCAGAATATATCCACGCCCACGGGGCAGGCGACCTTGGGCTTTACCGGTCCTTCTTTTGGGCGAGTGGCGAAAGCACAGCATTACTGCGGCCTGTGCGGAACGGGGACCCCATTAGCCTTGCCGACCTTTCAGGCTATGAAGAACAGCGGTCGGTGGTGATTGCCAACACCCTCCGTTTTCTGGAGGGCAGACACGCCAACAACCTGCTCCTCTATGGGGACCGGGGCACGGGGAAATCCGCCACGGTTAAGGCGATCTGCAACGAGTACGCTCCACGGGGCCTGCGTCTTCTGGAAGTGCGGAAAAGCGATCTGTCCGATCTTCCCCGGATACTCGATACACTTGCCAACAGGCCCCTGCCCTTTATCGTGTTTATCGACGATCTTTCTTTTGAGGCCATCGACGATTCCTTTACCTGCCTCAAGGCCCTGCTCGAAGGCGGGGTGGAAACACGGCCCGCGAATGTGGTGGTCTATGCCACCAGCAACCGGCGGCATTTGGTCAAGGAACGGATCGCAGACCGGCCCACATTGGCGGCGGGGAATCCCGCTGACGGTGAGGTACGGGCCTTTGACACCATGCAGGAACAGTTCTCCCTTGCGGACCGCTTCGGCTTGACCGTGGTCTACACTTCACCCAGTCAGGATGAGTACCTCGATATCGCCTGTTTTATCGCAGAGAGACGGGGCATCCTCAACAGTATTACTGCGGATGAAGCACGGCGGCTGTTCCGGGAAAACGCGCTCCGCTGGGAAAAGTGGTTCAACGGACGCTCACCCCGGACTGCGGCGCAGTATGTGGATTGGACTGCGGCGGGCACGGGGTTCCCGTGGGAGTAATCATGAAAACAGAAACACTCAAAAAAGAAATTGAACGGTGGGAAGCAGAAGGGATCATCACGGCGGACCAGCGGGAACGAATTCTATCGTTATACCCCGAGACCCGATCCGGCACACCGGTGATGGTTATCTTTGCGGTGATCGGTTCAGTCCTGGTGGGTGCGGGAATCATTCTGATCTTTGCCACCAACTGGTATAAACTGCCGATCCCGGTAAAACTTTTCCTCGCCTTTCTGCCCCTGACACTGGCCTGCGTTCTGGGGGCCTACACGGTTCTGCGCCGCTATTCCTCTGCGGCCTTTCGGGAAGCCTCCGGGGTGTTCATCTCCCTTGCGGTTTTTGCCGCCATCGCCCTTGTCGGGCAAACCTTTCACACTCCGCGGGATCTTCCCGTCTACATCCTGGCCTGTGTGCTTTTAACCCTGCCGGGGATATACCTTTTACAGGCCCACGGGATCGCGGCGGTTTATATTGCAGGCGCAGTCTTTGCCGGTTGGCAGTATCCCGTGCCCGCAGCATTACTGCTTTTTTGCGCGCCCCTCCCTTTTATTGTGATACGGATTCTGCGTTCTGAAAACTGTCCCCTGCTCTCGTATCTTATGCTGTTACTTTCAGCGTCTCTGGTGAACATCATCATATATCTTTTTGTCAAAACCGAAGCGCTGGATTGGGAACTTGCATATCTCTTTATCGCCCTGACCGCCGCACAGGCCCTGCTTTTGCTGGATGCGGCATTCCGCAGATGGGGCAGGATCTATGTTACCAACTCCGCGAAAATTTTCGGCACAGGAACTGTCTTTGCAGTGCTGGTGATTGGGGCGGCGGCTTCTTCCTGGTTTCATGAACCATCAGCAGAAGCGGTGTCACTATGGCTGATGACGATCCTTCCCCTGTGCCTGACCGCAGTATATATTATACTGCGGTATCAGTATATCAAGCCTTCCGGGGTATCGGCTTTAGCTTCGCTTTCAATTACTGACTTCTGCATGGCAGTAATACTGTTACTGATACTCATCCTTCCCCATTTTTGGATATGGCGGCCCTCAAACATTCTTCTTTTTGCCTGTGGCGTTTATTACATTCAGGAAGGGAGCAGAAAACTTGCGTTAAAACATTTGAACTGGGGTATGCTTCTGGTTATGTATATCATCGTACTGCGTTTTTTTGATTGGAGAGTCAGCCTGCTGGTTCGCGGTATTTTGTTTATCCTGCTGGGGATTGGTTTTCTTGTCTGTAATTTTATTATCTCCCGCAAAAAGAAAGGACGGCAATCTTGAAAAAATTCTTTCTCCCCGCGTGTGTTTTGTATCTCGTGATCCTGCTGGGCGTTCCCGGTTTTCTCGTGTTCAACCATTACAACATTCTGACCACCGGTGAATTATACAAGTTCAAGGTCCAGCCCTACGATCCCTACGACCCATTCCGGGGCCGGTATGTGGCAATCCGTCAGCCCAGTTTCAATGCCCCCGGTAGCGGCCCCTATGCGCTGCTGGAAAAAGATGCCGAAGGTTTTGCAAGGATCGCCGCATGGCAAGAGACAAAACCCAATGACCGCGTGTACGCCAAAAATTTTGATATAAGCCGGTATTACATGAACGAAAAATTGGCCCCAAAGGTTGAAACGCTTCAATGGGAGATCGACACTGAAACGGACCAGATGTATGTTCAGGTAGCGGTCAAAAACGGCGGCTATGTTATCAAGGGGCTTTATTTGAACGGGACCCCTGTAGAGGAGTTGGTGGAGTAGAAATGCTTTTAACTATCACTTACTGCGGAACAGACGCGCCTGACCTTGGGTATTTGCTCCATAAAAATCCCGAACGGCCTCAAACCCTGGATGTCAACTTCGGCAAAGCCCATGTGTTTTACCCCGAGGTTTCGCCGGATCATTGTACGGCGGCCCTCCTCCTCGACATCGATCCCCTGGACCTTACTCGCGGGAAAGAGGGTTCCAAAAATGCCGGATTGTTCGACTATGTGAATGACCGGCCCTATGTATGTTCCTCTTTTATGAGTACCGCCATCTCCAAAGTGTACGGCACCGCTATGTCGGGCCGCTGCGAAAAGCGGCAGGCTCTGGCGGACACCGCGCTGGACCTGTGCGCAAAACTCACCATGCTGCCCTGCCGGGGGGACACCTCCTGGCTGGAACGGGTCTTTGGCCCCCTGGGTTACCGGACAGAATTTACTACCGAAACGCTGGATGAAGCCTACCCCGAATGGGGGCAGAGCCGGTATGTGAACCTGAGCCTCCACGGCACGGTACGGCTGCGGGATCTGCTCCGTCATCTTTACGTGCTGATCCCCGTATTCGATTCCCGCAAGCATTACTGGATCGGCGATGCGGAGGTGGACAAACTTATCGGCCATGGCGAAGGGTGGCTGGAGAATCACCCTGACAAGAAATTTATCACCCAACGGTATTTCAACAAACTTACCCGCTATACAAGACTGGCCCTGGACCGGCTCGAAAACGGCGAAGGGGGCGCGGAGGAAACTACAGAAGAGCCCGTTGCCGCCGAATTTTTCAATATTAGTATTCCTGAATTTGCCGTCAATATGGCTGAACCCTTTGTTCCCCTTAATACCCAACGGCTGGCAGCGGTCCTTTCAGCGTTAAAAGAAAGCGGCGCCCAGTCGGTGATCGATCTTGGCTGCGGTGAAGGGAACCTGCTCCAGTTACTGTTAAAAGAAAAATCCTTTCTCAAAATTGCCGGAACCGATGTGTCCGCTTCCGTGCTGGAAAGGGCAACAGAAAAACTTAAAATTGATCAGCTTTCAGAAACACAGAAAAGCCGGCTGACCCTTTTTCAAAGTTCCGTCACCTACCGGGATAAACGTTTTGCAGGCTACGATGCAGCCGCCGCAGTGGAAGTAATAGAACATCTTGATGAAAACCGTCTGGGCGCTTTTGCGGCGGTGATCTTTGGAGAGGCCGCCCCAAAGACAATCGTGATCACCACGGTGAACCGGGAGTACAATCAGAATTACCCCGGCCTTGTAAACGGACGTTTCCGTCACGGGGATCACCGCTTCGAGTGGACACGGGCGGAATTCCGCGCATGGGCGGAAAAAACCGCGGCCCGCTACGGATACGATCTCCGGCTGGAAGAAATCGGCGACCAAGATGAACAGCTTGGCGCACCAACGCAAATGGGGGTCTTTATCAAATGCAGTTAATTATCCCGGAGCTTTGTGTAGTAACGCTGGTGGGCGCTTCAGGCAGCGGAAAATCAACTTTCGCTAAAACGCACTTTAAACCCACCGAAGTGCTCAGTTCCGACTATTTCCGTGGGCTTGTGTCGGATGACGAAACGGATCAGTCAGCCACCGCCGCAGCCTTCGACAGCCTCTATTACATTGCGAACAAAAGGCTTGACGCGGGGAAGCTCACCGTCATCGACGCCACCAATGTGCAGAAACACGCGCGGGATGCGGTGATTAAACTGGCGCGGGAACAAAATCTTCTTGCGGCGGCCATCGTGCTTGATATGCCGGAGGCCCTCTGCCTTGAACGGAACCAACGGCGGCCTGACCGGAATTTCGGTTCCCATGTGGTGCGGGGGCATATCCGGGAATTGAAACGGAGCATCAAAACTTTGCAGAAAGAGGGCTTCCGTTATGTGTATGTTCTTTCCAGCCCCGAAGAAGCGGCGGAAGCGGAAATCATCAGGACGAAACTCTGGAACGACAGGCGGGAAGAAACCGGTCCCTTTGACATCATCGGCGATGTTCACGGCTGTTACGATGAACTCATGGGGCTTCTTGAAAAAATGAACTACACCGTTGACCGCATCGGCTGCACCGCAATTCCCCCGGCCGGACGCAAAACAGTTTTTCTGGGGGACCTCTGCGATCGCGGCCCGAAAAACGCAGAAGTACTGCGTCTGGCGATGAGCATGAACGCCGCTGGACACGCCCTCTGCGTTCCGGGAAACCACGATGTAAAGCTGCTCCGCAAACTTCGCGGGGCGGATGTCAAACTGACCCACGGTCTTGATATTACCGTGGAACAATTGGAAAAGGAGCCTAAGGAATTTATTGAAAGGGCAATAAGCTTTCTTGACGGCATGGTAAGCCATTACGTGCTTGATCGCGGCAGGCTGGTGGTCGCCCATGCGGGGCTAAAGGAAGCCTTCCATGGCCGCAGTTCAGGCCGGGTCCGGGAGTTTTGCCTTTACGGGGACACCACCGGCGAGACCGATGAGTTCGGCCTGCCGGTCAGGCTCAACTGGGCGGATGATTACCGGGGCCGGGCTCTGGTGGTCTACGGTCATGTCCCCTCGCGGGAAGTGCGGTCCCTGAACAACACGGTGTGCATCGACACGGGCTGCGTCTTCGGCGGCAAGCTCACCGCCTACCGGTATCCCGAAGGGGAAATGGCGGAAGTTGAAGCAACGCAGGAATACTACGCCCCGGCAAAGCCGCTGGAACCGGACCGGCCGGATCATGATGCCGGGGAGTTGGCGATTTCTGATGTGCTGGGAAAGCGGTACATCAGGACCAGGCTGCACAGCAATATCAGTATTAGTGAAGAAAGCAGCGCCCTTACCCTGGAAATCATGAGCCGCTTTTCCGCCGATCCCCGGTGGCTCATTTATCTGCCCCCAACCATGTCCCCCTGCGGAACCAGCAAGCTGGACCCCTGGCTGGAACATCCCCTGGAAGCCTTTGACTATTTTACGGAGCAGGGTGTAAGCCAGGCGGTCTGTGAAGAAAAACACATGGGCTCCCGGGCGGTGATAGTTATTTGCCGGGACGAAGCGGCCGCCCGAAAACGGTTCAACGTGGATGATGGTTCCACCGGCATCATCTACACCCGGACGGGCCGCCATTTTTTTGATGATACCGCCATCGATACTACCGGCGCCGCCATCAATACCATTGGCGCTACATCGGTAAACACAGAAACACTAATACTATCGCGGCTCAGGGCGGCACTGGACAAGAGCGGTTTCTGGAATAGTTTTTCTACCGATTGGGTATGTCTGGATACGGAACTAATGCCCTGGTCCGCCAAGGCGCAAAAGCTGCTTGTTGAGCAATACGCCCCTGCGGGAAGATCGGGCCGCAGCGGGCTCAAGGAAGCTATCGCCGCACTGGAACAAGCCGCCATCGCACAAAACGCATCCCTGGGCTCTCCGGCTGACAACACAGGGCCGCAAAACATGGATGTTTCCGCGATCCTAAAAAAGTTTCAGTGCCGGGAAGAATACCTCAATCTTTATACCCAGGCTTACCGCCGTTACTGCTGGCCCGTTAATTCAGTTGATGATTACCGCATCGCCCCCTTCCATATTCTGGCCACCGAAGGCAAGGTCTGGAATGCCGAAAACCATCTCCGGCATCTTGGAGTAATTAAGGATCACATTACCGGTAATGATCCCCTCTTTATTGTTACCAATCACATCGTGGTCGATCTGAAGGATCCGGCTTCCCGCGATGCGGGCATTGCCTGGTGGCTCGCCCTTACGGAAAAAGGCGGCGAGGGCATGGTGGTAAAGCCCTTTGACTTTATCGCAAACGGCAAAGGCGGGTTCATCCAGCCTGCGGTCAAGTGCCGGGGCCGTGAATACCTGCGTATCATCTACGGCCCGGAGTACACCGAAAGCGCCAGGCTTGAACGGCTCCGCAGGCGTTCATTGGGCAAAAAGCGCCGCCTCGCCATGGACGAGTTTTCGCTGGGCATGGAATCACTGGAACGGTTTGTCAAAAAAGAACCACTGCACCGGGTTCACGAGTGCGTGTTTGCCGTGCTGGCCTTGGAAAACGAAAAGGTGGACCCACGGCTGTAGGTATACCGGCCCTCTGTTTTTCAAAATATCAGCACAAATGTCCCGATGGCGATAAGTGATCCGCCGATAACGGCTTTAATGGTAAGGGTTTCCTTGAGCACCACAAAGGCCAGTACCATACCGATCACCACGCTGGATTTGTCGATGGGGATCACCTTGGAGGCTTCCCCCATTTGCAGGGCCTTGTAATAGCAGAGCCAGGAAAGGCCCGTGGCCAAACCGGACAGCGTCAGAAAGAGCAGGTTCCGGTGGGTGAGGTTTACGATATCATGCTGTTTGCCGCTGATAAAAACCATGCCCCAGGCCAACAGTAATACTACCACGGTACGGATTGCGGTTGCCAAAGTTGAATTGACGTTTTCAATGCCGATCTTTGCCAGTATCGAAGTTAATGCCGCAAATATTGCGGAAAACAATGCATAAATAGCCCACATATTACACCCCTTATAATTACTGCGTTTCCGCAACGATCGGCGTTCCTACGCCCAGATGCCGCACCGTTAATGCAACCGCTTCTTTCAGATCCCCCACGGATTCCCGTTTAAGCACCACCAGACGGTAGATGGCGGATTCAATAAGTCCGTACAACAAGTCATTGGTGGTTTTGATATTCACCGGGAGGATCTCCCCTGCGCGGATGCCGTCAATCACCATGGTGGCCAGAATATGCCGCAGACGCAGGGTGCGGCGGCGGACCCGGGAGTCGGGATCGGTATTACTTTTGGAAAGGTAGAGGAGATAATTCAGGACCACCAAAAGAAGACGGCGGCTTTTTTCCAGCCGCTCAATGATATCGGATAGAACCCGAATGATCCGTTCCACAGAATTAAGGCTTGTGTCGGCGCGGACCCTGGTGATGTTCTCCTCAACTTCCGCCAGGAGTTGTTTTATGCTATAAATAAAAATTTCCCTTTTGTTTTTAAAATAGATGTACAAAGTGGTCCGGGTGATACCGCAGCGGTCGGCGATTTTCTGAAAGGTCGCATCCTCAAAACCCTCGTCCACAAATACGTCAAGGGCCTTCTCCAGAATCTCCCGCCGCCGTTTTTCATGTTCTACGATGATGGCCATTCCGCTGCTCTCCCAAAAAAATTACAAACTTTCATACTGAAAAAAATATGAGGGGATTGCGCCGTTGGTAATCTCCCTGCACGAATCCGCCTTTTTTCCAAAGAAGGATTCAAAGCCCGGATGGTCCGTAATCAGGGCAAGCTTCCATCCGGGGAAGCTCCTGCACAGCCCCGCCATTTCACTGTAGATCGCCTCCGACTCCTCGGGGCTGCCCAGCCGTTTCCCGTAGGGCGGGTTTGTCAGGATGAAACCTGTTTCCGCTGAGGACGCATGGGCGTCCTTCATGGGCAGCGCCTTTATTTCCGGCAGCGCCGAACCCGCGCCGCCGTCCGGCGTGTCCAGCCGCACCCCCCGCTGGGGAATTTTTCCGCAGGCCAGATCGAATGCCCGCAGTGCGTTGGACCTGGCAATGGACACCGCCCGTGAATCGGCGTCGCTGCCGCAGATGCGGATGGTGCGCTCAAAATTCACCTTCGCTAACAATTCGGCGCGGACCATTTTTTCCGCTTCCCGGTCTGCAATGCGGAGGTCCTGGATCGCAAAGGGACGGCCCAGGCCGGGGGCCAGATCCCAGGCGTACATGGCAGCCTCAATGATGATCGTCCCCGATCCGCAGAAGGGATCGTAAAGGGGAAATTTCCGCCGCCAATTCGCCAACAGCAAAATCGCCGCCGCAGTGGTTTCCCTTAAGGGAGCGGCCCCGGCTTCGCTGCGGTAGCCCCGCTTGAACAGGGGTTCCCCGGAAAGATCCAGCAGCAGGGAAACCTGGTCCTTCTCCACATAGACCCGGAGTTCTGCGATCTTTTCACCTTCGGGCAGCCGCCGAATCTTATGGGCCGCGCAGAGCCGCTCCGCAGCGGCCTTGTGGACAATCGCCTGGATGCTGGTTGCCGCCTTGAGCCGGGAGCGGTTGGACCGGACCTTGGTAATGCGGAGCCCCATGCCCCGGGGGATCAAATCTTCCCAGGGGACCGCCTTTACCCCGTCAAAAAGGGCGTCAAAATCCATGGCCTCGAAAAGGGCGGTTTCCAGCAGCAGCCGGTCCGCGGCCCGCAGGGCCATCAACGCACGGTAAATCCCGGCAACATCCGCGCTGAACCGGACCTTCCCAAATCCCGAATCCAGGATAGAAAGGCCGAGCTTCCGCAGTTCATTTGAAACAACCTTTTCCGCCCCCACCGCACAGAGGGCCGCCACGGTTACCGGAGTTTGCACTTCGACAGTATAACATAAAATGAAATCTTGTGTTATACCAGCTTCAAGGTTAACGTGATATGATTAAGCCGTTGAAAATTAACACCTTCTTCCGAAAGTCCGATGCCCTCTACCTGCTGGCGTTTTTTCTTGTGCTGATTGCCCTGGGGACGGCGCTGCTCAGGCTTCCTGCTGCCTCGGAACGGGCTTTAAGCCTGATGGATGCGGTGTTTACCGCCGCTTCCGCCGTATGCGTCACCGGGATGGGAATCGTGGGCCTGGACACATTCAGCCGCTTCGGGCAGATTATCATTCTGCTGCTTATCCAGATCGGGGGGCTGGGGATTATCAGCTTTAGTTCGATCCTGTTGAGCATCCCCGGACACCGGCTGGCTATCCGGCAGCGGAATTGGATCCTTGAATTTTCGATTAACGGGATTGAGTACAACCCCCGGCGCATCGTAGGGAATATTCTCCTGTTAACCCTTTGCTTTGAGGCCGCCGGGGCTGCACTGCTTTCCTGCATGTTTTACCGTTCCGGGTTTGAGGATTGGGCCTTTTGGGGTATTTTTCACGCCGTAACCGCCTTCTGCAACGCCGGGCTCTCCCCCTTTCAGCCGGAATATCCGGCGGCCCAGCCCGCCATCCTTATCATTCTGATGATTCTGACCATTGCGGGGGGGCTGGGGTTTATCGTGCTGCAAGACGCCGCGCAGGTGATTCTGCGGAAAAAGCCCCGCCTGAGTTACCATAGCCGGGTGGTGCTTTTGATGTCGGCGGCCCTTATTTTCGGGGGAGCCCTGATTTTCTTCATCTTTGAACGAAACCGGCTGTACGGCGAAATGAGCGGCCCCCTTGCGGCGCTGAACACACTTTTCCAGTCTGTGGTCTGCCGGAGTTCCGGCTTTGCTTTGACGCCGCAAAAAATGTTGAGCCAGCCCTCCCGGATGCTTACCGGCATTTTGATGCTTGTCGGGGGCGCGCCGGGGTCCATCGCCGGGGGGCTCAAGGTTACGACGATCTTCGTAATCTGTATCGTGATGATACGCAAGCCCGACAAATACGGGGACATCAAAATTTTCCATCACCGGCTGACTTCGGATACGATTAACCGGGCGGTGGTTTATTTTCTTAAGGCTGTCGCCCTGCTGGTCATCTGCGTCACCGCCCTCTTCATCACCGAGGGCCGGGGTTCACCCCTGGGTGAACCCCTGACCGGGAACAATGCGGAGGCCATTGTCTTTGAGGTCCTGGGGGCCTTTTCCACCGCAGGCATTACCCTGGGGCTGACCCCGGATCTGTCCACTGCGGGCAAGCTGGTGATCCTGGCGGCCATGTTTGCGGGCCGGGTGGGGCTTATCGCCCTGGCTTTCCCTGCAATCGGGCACAAAAATTACGATGTCACCTACCCGGAAGGTTCAGTTTTATTGGGATAAGGGGAGTATATGAAACAGGTTGCGATTCTTGGATTGAGTCATTTTGGAAAGAGTGTGCTGGACGAGCTGTTGGCCCTGAATGTCGACGTGTTTATCGTGGACAAGGACCGGGAGGTGATCGACACCTACAGGGATGCCTCCGCGGGGTCGGTGGTGCTGGATGTGCTCAACGTGGAAACCCTGCGGAAGGTGCTCCCCGATTCGATTGATGCGGTGGTGATCGACATGGGGGATCGAATCGAGGCGTCGATTCTGGCCACCAGTTACTGCGCCAAATTGGGGATAAAGGCCATTGTCGTCAGGGCGGAAACCGAGTCCCAGGCGGAAATTCTGGAACTGGTGGGGGCCACCAAGATAGTGTTCCCCAACAAGGAAGCGGCCAAGCGGATCACCCCGCAGATCCTCTCCGGGGTGCTGCTCAACTACCTGCCCCTGGGGGGCAAGCTCGCCATTGCGGAACTGGAGGTCCCCCGGCACATGACAGGCTGCACCATCGTGGAATCCGGCATCCGGCAGAAGTACGACATCAACCTTATCGCCGTGCGGAAGCCCGAAGGCGAATACGACAAATTCGATCCCGCCTACCGCTTTGCCGAGGGGGACATCGCCCTCTTTTCCGGCGCCGGTGATGACCTGAACCGCTTTACCGGTACGATACTCAAGGAGCAGCATTCGGCCATCACCGAACAGTTCATCAACTTTTTCAAACGGGGGAAGAAGTAGGAGCCATTCATGCGTCTCCGCTATACCCAATCGGGCCATATATTTATCAGCCCCGAAGATGATCCCCAGGCCATCGCCCGCGCCATGGTTGAAACCGGCTACAACGAAGAATTCTGCGTTGCCGGGCAGCCTGCCGTGGATTTTGTCCCGGACTTTGTCGCCCGCCTTATGGCAGCAGGTTTCCTCGTCATGTCCCTGCGGATCAACGGCCCGGCATACCTCCTTACCCCCAAACTCCACCTTGAGCGGTCGATCATCTTCTTTGAGAATTTCCATGAACCCCGCTCGGCGCGGCGGCTCATTCCCCGGTACGAACTGCGGACGGACAGAGAACCGGGTGCGCCGGGGGATTTCAGCCTTTTCGATTCGGTGCTGGAACGCTGCGCCGCAGTCCACGGCGAGGACTGGCTGACCCCGCCCCTGCGGGAAAGTTTCCGGCAAATTCGCGCCAATCCCGGCTGCCCGGTGCGGCCCGCTGCCTTCGGCCTGTACCGGGAGGGACGGCTGGCTGCGGGAGAGTTCGGGGTTGTTGCCGGAAAAGTCTATACCAGTTATTCGGGGTACTACGATGAGGATTCGGCGGGGACGGTGCAGCTGATCCTGACCGGGCGTTATCTACGGGACGCAGGCTTCGCCTTTTGGGACCTGGGGATGCCCCTGGAATATAAAATCCGGCTGGGGGCGCGAGAGATGGAAAGGGGAAAATTTCTGGAGCTGATTTACAAGGACGACGAAAGGCAGCCGAGCTTGTCTTAAAGGGCTGTCCGCATATCCCTGATAATGTGTTATAGTTGTGTATCATGTTACCCCCCGAGTTGCAGCAGTTGATCACCAATTTTAGTGAACACTACGAAAGCTATAAAAACAGCGACTACAATGAAACCGCTTTACGGCGGGATTTCCTCGACGAGTTCATCAAAATCCTCGGCTGGGATGTAAACAATAAAGCAAACCTTCATGAAGCATTCCGGGAAGTGATCCACGAAGATCGGCTAAAGATGAAGGATCAATCAAAAGCCGAAGGGCACAACCGTGCCCCCGACTATTGCATACAGCAGGGCAGCACAAAAGTATTTTATATCGAAGCCAAAAAACCATCGGTAAATCTGCGGGATGACCCTTCCCCGGCCTTGCAGGTCAGGCGGTATGGCTGGACGGCGGGAATGCCGGTCTGCCTGCTTTCCGATTTTGACGAGTTCGTGGTCTATGATACATCGGTACAGCCAAAAAATACCGACAACGCCGCAGTCGCCCGGATTTTTTACTGCAATTACAAAGACCTGGACGCTCATAATCCAAAAAATGCCGGTACTGAAACAAATTGGGAGTATTTGTATAAGCTCTTTTCAAAAGAGGCCGTTTGGAAAGGCTCCCTCTTAAAACTCAAAACGTCCAACAAGAAAAAAGGAACCCAGGAAGTAGATGAAGTTTTTCTACAGGAAATAGAAACATGGCGGGAAGCCCTGGCCGCAAACATCACCAACCGGAACCCAAGCATAACGGAACGGGAACTCAATTTTGTAATACAAAAAACCATTGACCGGATCATTTTCTTACGGATATGTGAGGACCGGGGCATAGAGGAAGAAGGCCTTTTGCGAACCGCTGCGGGCGGGAAAGATATCTATCGGCATTTGCTTAATCTGTTTATGGACGCCGATGACCGCTACAATTCCGGCCTGTTCCATTTCCACACCGAAAAGGCCACCGATGACGAGCCCGACACCTTAAGCGAAAAAATAACGATTGATGATAAAGTTCTCAAAGACATCATCAAAAACCTGTACTACCCCGATGGCCCCTATGAGTTTGCTGTCCTCCCCGCCGATATTTTGGGTTCAATTTATGAACGGTTTTTAGGAAAGGTGATCCGTCTGACCCCCGGCCACCGGGCCAAGGTAGAAGATAAACCGGAAGTAAAAAAAGCCGGGGGCGTGTATTACACCCCGCAATATATCGTGAGCTACATTGTCGAAAATACCGTAGGTCCGCAGCTTTCCGGCAAGACCCCCGCAACGTTAAAAAACTTTCGTATTGTTGACCCTGCCTGCGGTTCCGGTTCATTCCTGATAGTTGCCTACCAGTATCTTTTAAATTGGTATTTAGAGCAGTACACCCGGAAGCCGGATCAGTATAAAAAGCAGCTCACCAAAACAGGCAGCGGGAAAACGGGTGGATTAGTAAATCCGGTGGATTATAAACTGACCATCGCCGAACGGAAACGAATCCTCACCGACCATATCTACGGCGTTGATATTGACACCCAGGCCGTTGAAGTGGCGCGGCTTTCCCTGCTCTTAAAAGCCCTTGAAGGCCTGAATAGCCAGGAAATTCAGAAAGAACTTTTTAATGAGCGGGTGTTGCCTAATTTAAGCGGCAACGTTAAATGCGGGAACAGCCTTATCGGTAATGACTTTTATTCTCAGAGCTTGCTTGGCTTTACCGAGGAAGAACAGTTAAAGATAAACGCCTTTGATTGGGAGAAGGAATACCCGGAGGTGTTCAAGGACGGCGGGTTTGATGTGGTGGTGGGGAATCCGCCGTACTTCAATATTCAAACCCTTGGAGCCGGAGCCAAAGAAGTAAAATATATTCAGGATAAATATGATCGTATCTGGCAGGATAAAAGCGATATATTGTTTTATTTCATATATAAGGGCTTACAAATATCGAAAGGTTCCTTAGGCTTCATCGTTTCCAATGCATTTCTATTTTCCGACAAGGCGCAGAAGTTAAGGAACCATATTATACAGGATGGCAGACTTTCCAAGATTGTAAACTTTGAGCAATATATGGTTTTCGGGGACGCTTCTATAACTTCCGGCATCTTCATCTTTGAGAAGGGCAAACAAAAAACAAAGGCGGTCGTTGTAAAAGAAAAAGACCATAGCCCCGCTGAAATCAGTGAAATAATTAACAACGATAAAAATTACTTTGAGGTCAATTTTACACAGAATGATGTATTTGCATTAGTCAATGAAAAAATCAAAATATTGAATGCCAGGATCGATAAGGACACAACGCCCTTGCAGGATTTATTTATAATAGGCAAGGGTATGGAAACGGCTGCAAATGACGTTTTCTTATTCAAAGAGTATCCGTCAAAATTTCCAAAAGAATATATAAAAAAGAGGCTTGTTGGTGAAAATATCATGCCATACTATCTTGTTGATAAACCGGATTATTTGCTTTACATAGAAAACGTAGAAGATTTCAAGCTTCTGCCAGATGCAATTCAACAGCACTTAAAAGCTAACAAAAAAGTACTTTCTAATCGTGCAACGGTTAAAAATGAAGGCAGGATATGGTGGCGTTATTCAAGACCGATGCATAGGGAATATTATCATCTCCCCAAAATATGGTGTTCCTATCGTAGTAAAAACAATGCCTTTGTGTTGGACGAAACTGATGAATATATCGGATTGACAAATACAACGGTCATATTTGGGACAAATGCGGTTTATTCACTCAAATACTTATTGGCTTTATTAAACTCTAAATTGCTATCCTTTAGGTATAAATCCATTGGGAAGCAAACAGGAAGTGGTGTTTTTGAATATTTTGCGAACGGTGTCGGAAAACTGCCAATATTCGTGCCTGATATGAAAAAGGCCGCAGAAAAAGAAAAACATGACAACCTTGTCGCCCTTGTCGATCAAATGCTGGCCCTGAAAAAGCGGGAACAGGCTGAAACTGTACCGCAGACTAAGACTATGATTGGGCGGCAGATTGTGGCGCTGGATACGCAGATTGACAAAGCGGTGTATAAGTTGTATGGACTTACCTCCGAGGAAATTAAGGTAGTAGAAGGTGGGAAATAATGAAAAAGCTATTAAAAATCATTACTAATAATCCTTTAATATCTACTCTTGCAAGTGCGTACATTATATA
>BOAV01000044.1 GCA_026002045.1 Spirochaetia bacterium
CGTTTAGACATTTTTTCAAAACAATGATTTCTAATGCCTTAAACGAAAAAGATTTAGTAGAGTATTATATGGGGCACACGAATAACAATGATATGTCAAAAAACTATTTACATTTAGGAAATGTCGGAAATAAATATATTGAGGAAAATGGTAAAAAGATTATTGGGGTTATCGAAAAATACTATTTAGAGCTGTTTAAGATAAACCCTGAAAAAGCAGCCGGCCCTTTTCAGGAGCCAACTATTAAGGAAATTATGTATTATGATGTTTCCCATAATAGTAAAGGGAAAAAACGCATAATATGGACTATTCCCAACCCGGAGGAAATAGAAGATAGGTTGGATTACAATGAAGAAGATATCCACGAAGAAAAGTCATTGGTTGAACAATTCAATAATATGATGGCAAAAAAGATGTAAATGATAAGTCTGCTTGATTTTACTATTATCATAGGGAGTGGTGCGGGCACCATCTGGCCGAGTTTCTTGAAAAAAGAGGTCAAGCGTCAAAATGGCGCTCCACCAGCCCCTCCCGGTTCGGTAGTCAATCAGATAATCCCCCATAAGCCGGGGTAAGTCCAGACCTTAACCTGAGCCTACTTCATCCCCGGCTTCCTGCCCGCTGGCTTCTTCGCCACCGCCGCCTTCGCCGGACGAGCCTTCTTGACCGGGGCCGATGGAGCCTCCCACCTGTCAATGGCGCTGGCCGGAAATACCGCTATCTGACCCTTATGGTCATCGGAAAACCATACAGCGGTCACCAATTTAGCCTCAATATCGACAGCCTGAACCACCATTTTGGGGCTATTTGACAGCCCTGATGCTACTACCACATCTCCAACCAGCCGTTCCGTTGCTCTTACACTCATTTTTTGCTCCTTTTAGTAAATCCTACAAAAAACAGGGGCTTTTGACAAGGGCAAGTTGTATTGAACCGGATTTTATGGTATTATCAAGGTCAGATTACCCCAAGGGAGCGGATTAGATGGCAAAAACGAAGAAACCAGAGCAAAATTCCGCTGAAATCGGCTTTGAAAAACAGATATGGGATGCCGCTAATATCCTCCGGGGAAACATAGATGCAAGCGAATACAAGCATGTCATCCTTGGGCTGATTTTTCTTAAATATCTTTCGGACAAGTTTGAAGACCAGTATAAGGAACTCAAAGAGGCGGGAGACGGCTTTGAGGAAGACCGGGAC
This sequence comes from Spirochaetia bacterium, assembly GCA_026002045.1. GTDB lineage: Bacteria > Spirochaetota > Spirochaetia > Treponematales > Breznakiellaceae > BNUT01. The sequence continues at coordinate 1,201 of BOAV01000044.1, forward strand.
GCCTATGATGAACAGAATGTATTCTATGTCCCGGCTTCTGCCCGGTGGAAGAAAATAGCCGCTAAAGCTCATACCCCTGAAATCGGAAAAGTCATTGATGACGCTATGGTGAGCATTGAGAAAGAAAATACCAAACTGAAAGGGGTATTGCCAAAAAACTTTGCCCGGCCTGAACTTGATAAACGCCGCTTGGGTGAAGTGGTCGATCTCTTTACCAATATCACCATGACCGCCCACGGCGACACAAAAGACATATTAGGCAGAACCTACGAATACTGCCTTGGACAGTTTGCCGAACAGGAAGGAAAACTTGCTGGGGAGTTTTATACACCCGCTTGTGTTGTCAGGACGCTGGTTGAGGTGATTCAGCCTTTGAGTGGCCGGGTATATGACCCCTGCTGCGGCTCCGGTGGAATGTTTGTGCAGTCTGCAAAGTTTGTAGAAAGCCACCAGGGGAATATCAATAAAATCTCAATATTTGGACAGGACTCTAACCCTACCACCTGGAAACTCTGTCAGATGAACCTTGCCATACGGGGGATAGAGGCTGATCTTGGTGAATCGGCTGCGGATACCTTTTCCAATGACCAGCACCCATCAAAGAAAATGGATTTTATTCTGGCAAATCCGCCCTTCAATATTTCCAACTGGGGCGGGGATAAACTGCAAACAGATGTCCGCTGGAAATATGGCGTTCCCCCGTCAGGGAACGCAAACTTTGCATGGCTCCAACACATGATACACCATTTAAGCCCGAAAGGGCGAATTGGTATGGTCTTGGCAAATGGTTCCCTGTCCAGCCAATCCGGGAATGAAGGTGAAATCCGCAGGGCCATCATTGAGGATGACCTTCTTGAGGGGATTGTCGCCATGCCGCCGAATCTGTTTTATACGGCAACCGTTCCGGTGGCGCTCTGGTTTATCAACCGGAAAAAGGTTCAAAGCGGAAAGAGCCTTTTTATAGACGCACGGAATATGGGAACGATGGTGACCCGCCGTTTGCGGGAAATGACCGATGCGGATATTGCCAAAATAGCGGATACCTTTGATAAGTTTGCTAATGGCAAGTTTAAGGCAGAGAAAGGGTTTTCAGCGGTAGTAAAAACAGCAGACATAGCTAAACAGGATTATATTCTTACACCCGGTCGGTATGTAGGGCTTGCAGACCAAGCAGATGACGGGGAGCCTTTTGATGAAAAGATGGGGCGGCTTACAACAGAATTAGCGGGATTTTTTGACGAAAGCCATAAGCTGGAAAAGGAGATAAAAAAGCGGCTGGGGGCGATTGGTTGGGAGATGTGATAGAAATATCGTAAAAGTAGTGTATAATACTGGTAGGAGTATGTTCAATGCCATCTGTTAGAGTAGCCATATCCCCTAATATTCTCAACTGGGTGCTTGATATTAGTAAATATACTGGTATAAGCGGCGAGGTCCTTGAATCTTTGCACCAATGGCGAAATGATGTAATTCAGCCAACATATAACCAGCTTGAAACTATAAGCAAGAAAACGCATATACCGTTAGGGTATTTCTTTTTGCAAAATCCACCAAAGGAGACCTTCCCGCTTTTAGAATACCGAACCGTTGAGAGTGGCGCTATTCACAATCCAAGCCGCAATTTGATTGATACTATACATCACATGGAAGATATACAAGATTGGATGCGTGAGTATTTGCAAAGCAATAATTACGATAAATTGCCATTTGTCGGGTCTCTCAAAAACGAAACGGACATTCAAACTATTGCCAATACAATACGCATGAAAATAGAACTCCCTATTGACTGGTATAGCAAATGTGTCAATGTTGATGATTCGTTTCGATATTTACGAACACACTTTAAGAATGCCGGAATACTGATTTTGATGAACGGTGTTGTCGGACAAAATAACTATCGCATTTTAGACATCGAAGAATTTAGAGCGTTTGTTTTGCTTGATGAATATGCTCCGTTAATTTTCGTCAATTCTACCGATTCAAAACATGGTAAATTATTTTCGTTGCTCCATGAAGCTGTGCATATTTGGCTTGGCGAAAATGACTTTTTCAATGACCGATACGGCAGTTATGAAGGCAATAAACCTCTCGAAGCCCTTTGCAATGCGGTTACCGCAGAAATCCTTGTGCCAAAAAATCAATTTGTAACTGAATGGCAGCAAAAGATACAGGCGGTCGGACAACTAAACGATATAATAAGTCTCATAGCAGCACATTTTAAGTGCGGCACGACAGTCATCGCAAGGCGGGCACTTGACCATGATTTTATTATTCAAAAGCAATACGATGCCATTGCAGAGGAGGCGAAAAAGAATTTTAAGCCAAACAGGGCGTCCGGTGGTGACTATTACCGGACTAATATATCCCGATTAGGGCGTCCTTTTGTTTTAGCACTTGAAAGCAGCGTAAGAGAAGGGAAAACAACCTATACCGATGCCTTCCGGCTGACGAATACAACACGGATGACATTTGACGTTTTGACAAACGAAGCACGGGGGGAACGATAATGGCAGAAAAACCGGAAGTTTTTATTATTGATTCCAATGCTCTTGTAAGACCATACCGTGAATTTTACCCCTTTGATTTTGCACCATCATTTTGGGATGCACTTGCAAATTGGTCAGCCGAAGACATTGCCGACCCGTGGATTATCGCTTCGGCGATGGCAAATAACTATACCGTTATCACGATGGAAAGCGGCGCCGGAAGTTTGCAAAAAAATCAGCCGTCATCCAATGTAAAATTACCTGATATTTGCAAACAGTTTAATGTAAAATGTGAAAATCTGTTTTATTTGATTCGGGCATTGTCATTTAAGTTGGGGGTATAAATTGAAAGTGGAGATAAAGAAGCGGCTTGGGGCGATTGGGTGGGAGATATGAAATTATTGACCAAAGAACAGAAAATAGAATTACTTAAAAAACTCAGCAGAGAGTCAAGCGACATAAAAGCCTTTGATTTTGACAATACCATCTTTCGTGCTTGGAGATGTAATGCTGAAAGAACCTTTGAAAGAGTGTTCGGAAAAGAATCAGAGGAAATGCAACATTACAAAAGATTGTTTTATTCTGATGAAGGTATGTTGATTACTGAAGGACCCGAGGCCGTAGCAGCGATATGGAAAATGGGCTTTGATAGCCTATTAGCGATGATTCCTTCTCTAATTGATGATATTGCAATATGTGATGATACTGATAAAAAAGAAATTGGTTCAAAAAAGAAATTACAGGTTTTTATATCATCTACATATAAAGATTTAAAAGAAGAACGGCAAGCTGCTGTTGAAGCAATTCTCCAGGCTGGACATATACCGGCGGGGATGGAATTGTTCAAAGCAGGTAAAAAACAAATGGAAACCATCAAGCAATGGATAGATGATTCAGACGTTTATTTGCTGATTCTTGGAGGAAGATACGGATCTATTGATGAAGAAACTGGTAAAAGTTATACCGAATTAGAATATAGATATGCCATAGAGGAAAAAGGAAAGCCCGGATTTGCTATTGTATTAAGTGATGAAATGATTAAAAGAAAGGATAAATGGACTTTTAAACATCAATTTTTCAATACAAAGAATCAATTACCATATAATGATTTTAAGAAATATGTAATGTCTAACCTGATTACGCCAGCAAATACTATCGACGGGATTAAGGCTGCTATTCTTTTAAATATGTCACAATATGTAAATGACTCCACTCTTGTTGGATGGATTAGGAGTGATGCAATACAAGAGCCCCAAAAAATTGATACAGAGATTCAAGAACAAATTGATTCACTGAAAGAAGAAGTAAAAAAATCGACTTTAGTACGGAATGCATTAGGAGAAGAAGACGAGGAGGAAAAAGTATGATTAAAAATTATCCTCAAGTCAGACTTGGCGATGTTGCAGACATAGTATCTGGATATGCGTATAAATCATCTGATTTTATATCTATGGGGATACCTGTTATAAAAATTAAAAATGTTGTTCCTCCTTATGTCACATTAGATGATGTCCAATATGTATCCCCAGAATTAGCATACTCAAAAGAAAAATATGTTCTAAAGTATAATGATATTTTGATTTCGCTGACTGGTTCAAATGTTACTCAGTTTGCCTCCGCTGTAGGTAAAGTAGGCAGGATACGCTATAATGAACCATCTGTATTAAATCAACGGGTCGGAAAAATTGAATTGAAAGATAGAAAGCTCTATGATTACAATTTTTTGTATTACCTAATATCAACTTATGATTTTCAATACAAACTTGCAAGTGAAGCTAAAGGATCAGCAAATCAAGCAAATATAAATCCTGACCAGATAAAAGATTTTCTATTGCCAAATCCCCCTCTCCCCATCCAACGTACCATCGCCGCAACCCTCTCCAGCCTTGATGATAAAATCGAACTGAACAACCGCATTAACGCCAATCTTGAAGCTCAAGCCCAATCCATTTTCAAAAGATGGTTTGTGGATTTTGAGCCGTTTCGGAGAGGGGCGTTTGTAGATAGTGAATTGGGGAAGATTCCGAAGGGGTGGCAGGTAAAACCTCTTTATGATTATTCTCAATATATAAATGGAACATCATTTAAGGATGAAGAATATTCATCAGAGAAAAAAGGATACCCCATAATCAAAATAGTCGAATTGAAAAATGGTATTACTGATTCAACTCAATATTGCGATTGTGATAAAGAAGAAAAATACTTTATATCGAATGGCGATATACTTTTTTCGTGGTCAGGAAATCCCGAAACCTCAATAGACACTTTTATCTGGCATGATGGAATTGGGATACTGAATCAACATACTTTCAAAGTCATTCCCAATATTGATATAGAGTATGGGTTTATTTATTTTTTACTGCGTTACAAAAAGACATTATTTACTCGAATAGCAAGCAACAAACAAACTACAGGATTAGGCCATGTGACTATTGCAGATTTGAAACGAGAAAGATTTGTATATTCAGAAAAAGCTATAAAGAAATATTGCGATATAATAAATCCCATTTTTGACGAGATTTTTAATAATCTTATGGAAAATCGGACTCTTGTCAAGATCCATGATGCATTGCTTCCAGAGCTAATGTCTGGAGAAATTGAAATTTTTGCAGGAATTCAGAAATGTTAGGCAAAAGAAAAAAAATTAAAGGATGTTACAAATGGTCGTAATAATTCAGGGTATAACAAAAAAACCAGTTTCCACAGAACGGTTGACGAATTTCTTCGTTAGAAATCAGAAATACGATGGGTTTCTCTACATAGGATATCCGATTATAGGTACCGCTGAAGGTGCTTATCCAATTGATGCACTTCTGATATCTCCAAGTAAAGGCCTTGTGGTGTTCTGTCTTGTAGAAAATCAAGACATATCAGATGCTCAAGAAATTCAGGACGATAGCTATAATAAATTAGAATCAAAACTTCGTGCACATAAAGAATTGTTAAAAGGACGTGACTTACAAGTAGGTATTACTACTGTAACTTTTGCTCCTATATATCATTGTGATATTGATAATACTGATTTTGAAAATCATCCTATTCGCAATGAAGAAAATCTTGAAGCATGGCTTGATAGTCGTAATTTGAGTAATCCTGATTACTATGAAAAACTTGTTGCTGTATTGCAGTCTGTTTCAACTATACGAAAAGGACGTAAGAAACGTGATATTTTAAAAGTAGATTCGCTTGGTGCTAAACTAAAGCATTTAGAAGAATCTATTGCAAATTTAGACAACCTTCAAGGACATGCCGTAATAGAAACAGTTAATGGTGTCCAAAGGATTCGTGGTCTGGCAGGATCGGGGAAAACAATTGTTCTGGCACTAAAAGCTGCTTATCTACATACTCAACATCCTGATTGGAAAATAGCTGTTACCTTTAATACACGTTCCTTAAAAGCACAATTTCGACAACTCATTAACACATTTACTATAGAGCAAACTAATGAAGAACCGGATTGGGAAAACATTCAAATTATTCAAGCTTGGGGGGCTCCAGGTAGAGGTGAAAGTAATGGTATGTATTATAGTTTTTGTAAAAATAATGGATTAGACTATTATGATTTTAATTCTGCAAAACAAATCTTTGGACGTGGAATGGCATTCGAAGGTGCTTGTGAAAAAGCCCTCGCGGATTGTACAAATGCTTCTGGTGTTTATGATGTTATTCTTGTTGATGAAGCTCAGGATTTTTTTCCAGCATTCTTACGAATATGCTATGAAATGCTAAAAGACGAAAAAAGACTAGTATATGCCTATGATGAACTACAAAATTTGAGTTCAAAACATCTTCCACCTCCAGAAAAGATATTTGGTAATAGACCTGATGGAACTCCCAATGTTCGACTATCTAATCAGTCTGGAATGCCACAACAAGATATAATACTTGAAAAATGTTATCGAAATTCTCGTCCAATATTAGCAACTGCCCATGCAATTGGTTTTGGAATTTACAGAATCCCGCAAGACATTTTTGATACAGGGTTAGTTCAAATGTTTGAAAATAGCCAGCTATGGCTTGATGTAGGTTATGAAGTTACTGACGGGAGTTTATCTGATGGGCATGATGTCGTTCTTTCACGTTCTCCAAGAAGTAGTCCTATGTTTTTAGAAGACCATTCATCTATTGATGATTTAATTCAGTTCAAATGTTTTTCTACACAAAAAGAACAAGATGATTGGGTAGTAAATGCAATTTGTGAAAATCTCTATAATGATGAATTGCGTCATGATGATATTATAGTTATTAACCCTAACCCTTTTACGACAAGAAATGCCGTTGGGGAAATAAGAAAACAACTTTTTGAAAAAGATATTAATTCTCATTTAGCAGGGGTTAGTTCTTCACCAGATATATTTTTTGACTCAGATAATGAATCAATAACTTTTACCGGTATATTTAGAGCAAAGGGAAATGAAGCTGGTATGGTTTATATTATTAATGCTCAAGACTGCTATTATTCTTGGGCAAATATGGCGACCGTTCGTAATCAACTATTTACGGCAATTACTCGAAGTAAGGCATGGGTTCGTATTGTTGGTATCGGTGAAAACATGGAATTATTAAAACGTGAATTTGAACGAGTAAAACAAGAAAATTTTTCTCTTCGATTTCGTTATCCAACAGAAGAAGAGAGAAAACATCTTAATATTGTTCACCGTGATATGACAGATGAGGAACGCAAAAAATTGCAAAAACAAAAAAGTGCCATTCAATATCTTATTGAAGAATTTGAGACTGGAAGAATTGATATTGGAGATTTAGAGGATGATTATATTAATCGCCTCAGAAAACAATTAGATAAGGATAAAAAATAATGCCAGGCTCAAGGGAAATCATTCAGCAAATACGGAAAATAACTGAAATTATGGTAGGCCTGAGTCTTTGCGATCACCAAAATTTCCCTTCTTTACAACATGAGCCTTCTGGTAATCAAAAAATAGGAATTGGAGCACACCTCCATTCTGGTTCTACGCTTAAAAATGTTTCTTATGACATTTTATATACTGAATTGTGTAAAACACAAACCTACAATATAAAGATGTTAGACGGTGCTCTTATTCAGATGTTATATCATTTTAGAAACGATGATTTAATATCGCATCGTTTAGCATTTTTCCCATCTCCTGTTTTAACTGAATTTCAGAATAATCCTGAAATCTACATTATGGAGGAAGTCTATGCTGAAGTGATTGCAAAAAATGTTGTCCCATTCCCTTTGCGTTTTGATTTTGATATTAAAAATTCCATAGATGTTCAACATCCTAAATCACATCTAACACTAGGACAATATATGAACTGTAGAATACCAGTAACTGCTCCATTAATGCCATATCATTTTATTGATTTTATTTTAAGGAATTTTTACAATACTGCTTTTATTAGATATTCTGATAAGATACCACAAGTTGAAGCGAATTTATTTACTGTAACTATAACAAATAATGAGAAAGAATTGATTTATTTTAATATTCCAAGATAACATAGAGGAAAGTAAATGTTTATCAAAGAAAACTATGAAAATGCTGACATCTTGCTTGTTGAAAATTGCTTGGCAGTAGTAATAAAGGAAAAATTAACTACATGACCCTTTACCACGGCGCCTATTCTGAAATCAAAACCCCGGAAATTCGCACCTCACAATACAACAAAGACTTTGGCCCAGGGTTTTACTGCACCGAAATTTTACAACAAGCAGAACGATGGGCAATGCGTTTCCCCACTCCGGTTGTCAATGTATTTGAATTTACCCCAAATCCGGCATTGGATGTCTTGGAATTCCGGGAGATGACAGACCAATGGCTTGACTTCATTGCCAATTGCCGAAACGGTACTTCTCACAGCCATGACATTGTTTCCGGCGCTATGGCAAACGATCAGGTATGGAATTATGTCGCCGATTTTATCAGTGGTATTTTAACCCGTGAGCAATTCTGGGTTTTGGCAAAATTCAAACATCCTACAAATCAGCTTGCATTTTGCTCGCAGGATGCGTTAAAATGTCTTATATTCAAAGAAAGTAGAAGGATAAAACAATGACAGACCGTGAAGAACAAGGCGAGAATAACATTTTCTTTGTCTGCACACTTATTGAATATATTGCCAGAAAAACAAAAAATACCCGCAAAAATGTGGTTAATTATCTGGGCAGAGAAGAAATAGCCCATTATTTTGAGCTTGCGGATGTCTACCATTGTGAAAATATCGATAAACTTACTGCGGAGTTGACCTTAAAACACCGTATTACCGCCGGGACATTTAACAACGAAACATCCTGCCGGTATACACCGCCCAGCTATTTTGATATTGCCAAAGTATATAAACGTCTTATTGTTTCAGTTATGCAATATAAAGCCGTATCTTTCATCGATGCCCTCATGGAAGTGTATAACTCGTGGATCTCGGAGAAAATTGACGATTATAACAGCAGTATGTATTACGAAAGCCCCGAATACGTGTTTAAATCATATATTGCAGGTGTTCCCTTACGGGATTAGGATGAAAGAGATTGCAGTGTCGATAGGGGAGAAACAGAAATGACCTCCGTTGAAAACAGAAACAGCCCCATCTGGCGTGACGAAAACCTGCTCATAGTCTGCACCGTAGAAGGCTACGCCCACCGGCATAACATGACAACCCGGGAGACCCTCAAACTGTTCAGGGAATATGGCGTAACCGGAGCGATTCGCCAGTGTTACGGCACATTGCATACCCAGGATATAGACGAAACGGTCTATTTTGCCGAAGATTATATAGAGGCACGGCGAAAATGACGGTATTTCACGGCTCAAATATCGATTTTGACAAGGTTTCTCTTGATTTCGCAAAAGACAGACGGGATTTTGGCAAGGGCTTCTATACGACCACTATCAGAGAACAGGCGGTATTATGGGCGCAGGATTTATGCCTTCGCTATAAAACCGAAAAAGCATTTTTATACGAATTTGAATTTTCAAAAATAAACCTCAACGGTAAAGTATTTGACGGTATTTCAGAAGAATGGCTAAACTTTATCATAAATAATCGAATACAAGGCGGCATTCAGCATAACTACGATGTTGTTCAAGGCCCTGTTGCCAATGACAGAATTTATCCAACCATAACCTTGTTTCTGAATGGCCGCTATGATGTGGAATATACGTTAAAGAAACTTGCGTTTTTTAAGCCAAATAATCAGCTTTCAATACACTCGCCAAACGCATTATCCAATCTTGTTCTTAAGGAGAAAACCTCATGGAAACTATAGCCAATAGTTATGTTTTTAATGGTGAAGATATATCTTTTATTGTTATGTTACAAATTGAACAGACACTAATGCTCATTGCCCAAAAAGAGAACCGTAGCTTCGATGAAGTCTATGGGGAATTTCTTGAATCAAATACCTACCGGGCAATTCAGGATACCCGATCCCTCATGTGGTACGAAAACGCCGAATTCATCGCAGATGAATATTATCGAGAAAAAGAAGGTGGTAATTAATGATCGCTAAACAATTTGACCCTCATGGTTTCCGTGAACTTCGCATCGATGTATGGAAGGCAACCGTGGAAATAGTAAATAGCGGCGGCTACCAGCTAGACGGCGCCGAAATCAAAATCAATAACGATTCTATTCCGGGGCAGACTGAATTTTTCAAGGCCCCACCAAAGTTGCAGGGCAGTTCGGCTAAGCACGAAACAAAGTTTTCTTGTATTGAGGCAGATTGTCTTGAGACCGCGAATGTATTACGCAATGCGGGATTAACGCCTTGCGTCCTCAACATGCAAGTGCCCATAATCCGGGGGGCGGGGTGCGGAAAGGAGCAGGCGCACAGGAAGAAAATATTTTCAGGCGGACCAATCTGTTCCGCTCCCTCTATCAGTTTGCCGGTTATGCGGTGGAATATGGCGTAACGGCATCAAAAGACCGCTATCCCCTGGATGGTAAAACAGGGGGTGTATATTCCGGCGGTATTACCATTTTTAGGGCATCGGAGAGTTCAGGTTACGCCTTGCTAAAAGAACCGTATCAGGTTTCCTTTGCGAGCGTCCCCGCTTTAAACCGGCCCGAACTGGAAAAGAAGGGGGGTAGGTATTTTATTGCGGATTCCCTTGTGGAAACAGCCAGGGAAAAAATCAGGACTATCTTGAGAATTGCAGCGGTTCATCATCATGAAAGCCTTGTGTTAAGCGCTTTTGGCTGCGGGGCTTTTGCCAATCCGCCCAACCATGTTGCCCTTCTTTTTAAAGAAGTGTTTGAGGAAGATGAATTTAAAAACCGCTTCCGTGTGGTTGTTTTTTCTATTATAGATGATCATAATAGCCGAAAAGAGCAAAACCTGGAAGGCAATGTGCTGCCATTCTTAAAGGTTTTTTGATAAGGGAATAAAATGCCTGAAACATCAGCCTTTAATGAAGCCAACTATGAAAACGCCGTAGTCTCCCTTCTTGAAAGTATCGGCTACACCCATCTTTACGGTCCCGACATCGAGCGGGATTATCATAATCCCCTTTACTTGGGAGCGGGAACGTTAATCGAAGACCAAATACGCCGTATTAATCCCAAAGCTCATACCGATGCCATTGAGGAAGCCGTCAAAAAACTAACCTTATTTCAACTTGGAACCCTTGTCCAAAAAAACAAGACTTTTATAGATTATCTTCAAAACGGCGTAGAAGCAACCTATCAGGATAAAGGACAGACCAAAACCGACATCATTCGTCTGATTGATTACGCCAATCCTGACAATAATACCTTCCATGTGATTAACCAATGGACGGTGATAGAAAATGAAAACAAGCGGCCTGATATAGTAGTGTTTGTAAATGGACTTCCCCTTGTGGTGGTCGAATTAAAAAGTTGTATGCGGGAGGAGACGGATATATCCCACGGCTACCGGCAGCTTAAAAACTATATGCGACTCATACCAAGCCTTTTCGTGTATAACACCTTTTGTATTATCAGCGATTTATCCCATTCCAGAGTAGGAACTATCACTTCTGATTTCGACCGTTATGTAGATTGGAAAACGATAAACGGCGATTATGAGGAAACCAAATACGCTCTATACCACGTCCTCTTTGAAGGTATGCTGGAACCGAATAGATTTTTAGACATCATAAAACATTTTATTCTGTTTTCGCAGGATACGCCGGAAGACATCAAAATCCTTGCCGGATATCATCAGTATTTTGCGGTGAAGAAAGCGGTTGAATCGACATTAAGGGCTTCCGGGTATAGTCAAAAACCAAAACGGCATTCCAATATAAAAAGCGGCTTTCCGGTGGATGGCTTGATGGCGGCAGAATCTATGCCGGAATATGGCAAAGAGAAACCAGATGGAAAAGGCGGTGTGTTTTGGCATACCCAAGGAAGCGGTAAATCCCTTTCGATGGTTTTCTATACCGGCCTCATGCAAGAGGTGATGAATAGCCCCACCTTCATTGTCCTGACCGATCGGAATAATCTTGACGACCAACTCTTTGAGCAGTTTTCAGCGTGTAAGGATTTTTTGCGTCAAACGCCGGAACAAGCCACAGACAGAAAAAACTTACACGACATTTTGAATAACCGCCAGGCTAACGGAATATTCTTTACCACAATGCAGAAGTTTGAAGAATCCGGCGAGCCGCTATCAAAGCGACGCAACATTATCGTAATGGCTGATGAAGCCCATCGCAGTCAATATGGCTTAACGGAAAAAGTAAATAAGGATGGAAAAATTATTACCGGAACCGCCAGGATCATCCGGGACAGTTTGCCTAACGCTACCTTTATTGGATTTACCGGAACCCCCATATCAACAAAAGACCATAATACCCGTGAAGTTTTTGGTGATTATATCGACATCTACGATATGACCCAATCGGTTGAAGATGGGGCTACGAAGCCTGTCTATTATGAAAGCCGTGTTATTAATCTTGGGCTTAACGAGGATATTTTACGCAAAATAGATGAAACCTACGAATTAATGGCGGCCAATGCAGACGAAAAGGATATTGCCCGCAGTAAAAAAGAGTTGGGGAGCATGGAAGCCATACTCAATGCTCCACAGACGATAGAAAGTCTTTGTAAGGATATTATCGGCCACTACGAGGATAACCGGGAAAATCTTTTAACCGGGAAAGCCCTGTTGGTTTGTTATTCCCGTTCCATTGCTATAAATGTCTATCAGAAAATATTGGAACTCCGGCCAGCTTGGACAGAAAAGGTAAAAGTCGTAATGACAGCCGGGAATGATGACCCCGAAGAATGGGGAAAAATCATAGGGAATAAAACCTACAAGAAAGACCTTGCCAAAAAGTTCAAGGATAATGACGACCCTATGAAAATCGCCATTGTAGTTGATATGTGGCTTACCGGCTTTGATGTTCCCAGCCTCGCCACTATGTATGTCTATAAACCGATGTCCGGTCATAACCTGATGCAAGCCATCGCCAGAGTAAATAGGGTATTCAAGGATAAGGAAGGCGGCCTTGTGGTTGATTATATTGGAATCGCCGCAGCCCTCAAAGCCGCCATGAACGATTTTACTAAACGGGACCGGGCAAATTATGGTGATACGGATATAGCAAAAACGGCCTTACCCAAGTTCATTGAAAAATTACAGGTCTGCGGAGAGTTATTCCATGGTTTTGATTATTCAGCCTTTATGAATACCAGCGATGACGCAGAGAGGGCAAAGACCATAACCGGGGGAATTAACTTTATCCTTGGTAAAGATGAAGAAACTCAAAAGCAATTCAGGAAAGAAGCCCTATTACTGAAACAGGCAAAAACGCTTTGTCAAAGTCTTTTGGATAAAAACCAGCGTTATGAATCCGCCTATTTTGAAGCGGTGAGAGTTGCAACAAGCCGTATTACTGAACACGGAAAACTTTCATTTACAGAAATCAACAATCAAATAAACGAGCTTTTAAGACAGAGCATCAAGAGTGAGGGGGTTATCAATCTTTTTGATGGAGCCAAGGAAGATTTTTCCCTATTTGACCCCAAGTTCCTTGAAGAAATAGCCCGCATGAAAGAAAAGAACCTTGCGGCAGAACTCTTGCGTAAATTGATTTCAGAACAGGTAAGGGTATTCAACAGGACAGACACCGTTCAGGCAGAGAAGTTTTCCGAGCGTATGAAAAAGCTGATGAACGCCTACCGGAACGGACTATTATCTAACGCCGATGTAATAGACGAGCTTAAAAAAATGGCTGCCGATATAGCCTCTGCCCATAAGGAAGGGGATGACTTGGGGCTTACTTCAGAAGAGCTTGCCTTTTACCACGCCATCACCAAACCCGATGCCGTCAAGGATTTTTATTCCAATGACCAGCTTCGGGAAATGACCCGTGAGCTAACCGATATGCTCAGAAACAGCCGGACTATAGATTGGCAGATAAAAAAATCAGCCAGAGCCGGTATGCGGATGGCGGTTAAAAAACTCCTTAAAAAATACAAGTATCCACCGGAAGGCATGGAAGACGCTATACAAACTGTCATATCTCAATGTGAGCTTTGGACTGATGAAACAGCAGACTAACACTAAAAATATACTTTTTAAGGGGAAAATATGGAACAGTATTCTTTATTTTTAGATACATGCGTGTGGCTTGACATTGCTAATAAGCCAGAACCTATTTTACCGATAATAACACAATTGATAGATGATAATTCAATAAAAATTATCACTTCAAAAATAATAATTGATGAATTTGAGCGCAATAAAACCAAAATTGTGGATAATTCAAAAAAACGCCTTAAACAACAATTGCGTGATGGAAAAAATGCTTTGAAGTTATTTGATGGAAAATATAATATAAGCGAGATTGATAATTTTTTCGATGAAATAAATTCTCAAATACCGAATGTTTCCGATAAAGCATTTACAGCGATCACAATGATAAGTGATTTATTAAAAAAATCCACTCGTATTGAATTGTCAGATAACATAATTTCATTAGTATTTAGAAGGGCTTTAGATAAAAAGGCACCATTTCATCGTAATAAAAACAGCATTGCGGATGCCTTGTTGATGGAACAGTTTCATCAGTTTTCAGTTGAATCCTCTTATCAAACACTTTATTTTATTACACATAACACAGATGATTTTTCAGATACACAGGATAACAGAAGAATCCATCCTGACTATAATGGGTATTTTGAAAAAGAAAATGTTAGATACGAAATAAACATTATGAATGTCATTAACCAGATTGATGAGAATTTATTAGGTGATTATGAATTTGAAAATTATGGTATGGATGAAAATAGAAGCATCATAGAAATTCTTAATGCAGAAGGTGAGTTTATGGAAAAAATTTGGTATGGCAGACATCAGAATTTGAAATACAAAGTTGAATGTGAGGGAGAGCATGTCGATCCAGAAATTTGGAAAGGTGCAAGAGCCTCTGCGAAGAAAATGGAGAAGAAATATGGAAAAAACAACTTGGTTTGGGATGACTTTGAATGGGGAATGCTTAACGGAAAACTTTCAGCATTAAGATGGGTATTAGGCGAAGACTGGGATATGCTTGATACATAAAAAGGCTATATTTTTCCTCGCCAACTATAACTAAATAAGAAAATATGAATGACAAGCGGCTCACCAATTACTTTAATTTACTATCCTGCTGGTATGTATCTACCGACCTAAAACCTCACAGCCAAGCCGCTGACGGACTTCGGTATATGGACGCTAAATACCTTGCAGAGAAACTTCATTTTAAGCCAAGGATGATCTATAAACTAACGAAGCAATTATTAGACAACAACGAAATAACGCCAGTTTCAAAATCCTACAATGGAAAAGGTTTTAATAAAAAGGCCAATTCCAAATTATATCAACTTGATAAAGACATTATTGAAAATTACATATTGCTACTCAAGATGAAATATGGTAATAAAGCCCTCATTAATTATTTACAATTCAGTAGTTTTGACGAAAACTACTGATATTCAGCAGACTAAAAAATGTCTGCTGAATTATTCTTAAATCTCCACAACACCAAGACCTTTAAGATACCGTTCCGTAATGGCAATGCTGGAATGGAATAAGAGTTTTGACACCCGGTAGATGTCCTTATTCTTCTTGTATTCCGCCACGGCGTAGTAATGACGAAAATCGTGACTACTATATTGGCTTCTAATCAGGCCAGCCTTATAGAGCCGCTCCATTTGCTTCTTCACCCTTGTTTTGAGAGCGTTGCTGGTGAAATCAGCGAATGGTTTATGAGAGTTCAGCGCCGCTTCCTTAATAGCCTGAACCGCTTCTTGGGGTATCTCACCAGCAATGTCTATCTGTTTGCTTCTGGCGTTAAACTTGGTTCCCCAGATAGTCATTCCCGGTAAGGCACCTATACGGAAGCTACGGGAATACAAACAGGTAATAATGGCTTTTTCCAATGGAGGAACATTGTTTAAGATGACTTTAATTTCTTCATCGGTAGGTATGACGGTCGTTTTGGATGCCCTATTGGAAGGTTTTGCTCTGGTTCCACGGAACGGATTACTAACAGCCTTATGCCTCCGGGACATAAAGGTAAAAAATGATGAAGCAATCGACACATCCAGCCGGATAGAAGCCGCCGCCCTTCCTTCTTGCCGTAAAGAATAAATATACTGGTCGGCCTGAGCCGAGGTCGTTGCCAATAACTTAATTTCGTTCTGTGAAGCATAACGTTCCAATTTTATTAATCCGGTCTTATAGGCTGATTTAGTGGAAAGGCTGTTATTGGGACTTATGGATTTGAGGAATAGCACCTTTTCCTTGCTGTAATCAATACCGGCGATTCCTACCTCATGTTTGAGTTCATCAGAAAGCCGCTGGGTGGTCATAATCCGGCAGAGTTGTTCCAACTGCTCTATGTTGAGGTCGGAAAGCTGCGGCTGGGTCTTGGCAATCCTCGTAGCCAGGGCGTTTATGTCAATCGAGGGCGCTATCTGTCTATTCACCATTCCGGTCATAATTCCTCCTAAAATAGAGAGGACTCATATATGTCGATTATGAGTCCTCTTTCACCAAAAAAATTACTCTGGCACCTTTTCCAGATATTCATAAAGCAGCCCAAGGCTTTTTCTGACCCTGATTTTTATTTCCTCGAATAATCCAAAATCCCGGCTAAATGGGTCGGGTTTTATGTATTCAATGACTTCCTCGGCGCAACCGATAAAAGATTGCACTTGGTATTTATTGGCGGCATAAGCCTTGACAGAGGCTTTGAGGTATATTTCCACCGATTCAGGATCCCAGAAGAAGTCAATGAGGGTGTCGTAATATTCTTCGTCATTAGAAGCCATAAGATCTCCTTACGACTTCTATGTAAGCATATTATGTAATATTTCTGCGGCTTGATTATTTATTGTTGGAAATCACTGAACTTTTTATGTAGATAAGCCTTTAATACTTCGGCAAGTTTTTTTAAATCATCTGCACCTGCCGGTGAGTCTAATTTCGTATATAGTTCTGCCAACCATCCTGAATGAGCAGAATAAGTCCTACACAGATCAGTGCCATAGAAGGGACGATAGAAAAGTTTTAAGTTTATCCGTTTCCCATCTACCAATCCGTAAGGGTCTTTTAATGCCCTATTAACCAACCGTAATTCTTTAACCAATTCATCGGTATTTACCGGAGTTTTGTATTCTTGGAAACTTTTAATGTCTATATTCATATCTTTACCACCTTTTTAGAAATCAAACACCGAACTTATAGGAATAAGTGTCTTTCTCTCCTGCCCACCTTCTTCCGTTTCACCAAGAGCGCCACCGGCTATGTCTGATATGGCGTAAATAACCATATCAAAATTGGTGATGATATTCGCCTTGGTTAAGGGGTCAACCCAGTCAATCATTCTGACAGCCCAGTCAAATATGTATTCCTTGGCTGTTGGTGATAAAATAGAGAGTTGAATGGAATAAAAAGACGGATTTTTCCTTATCCGTATCCATCCCTTGTCTAAAATATCAGCGATAATTTCTTCCCTTGCTTTCTTTTCCGTTCCTACCGCTTCACCATAGGAATGATAGATGTCCTCAATCTGTTTGGTAGTAAAGCCAAAAACTACCGGATTATCAATAACTTTTTGGATATGAGTTTCGCCCTGTTCGATGGGGAGAATCTTTCCTTGGGGACTAATCCACCACGCCGGGGCGTTGGGGTTAAAATCGGTCATGTCATTCCTTATTTGAGCAGTTTAATCTTATTATTCCAGTTCATACTCTTCACCTACCAGCAAATCTGAAAAAGGCACCCTGTCATTTTCCAACAAATCTGAAAAAGGAGTTTTAATCACGCTGTATCCAGCAGCTACTACAATTTCTACGGCTTCTTTTAATGGCCCATATTCATCTATATTCTCTTCCAAAATTATTAGGGCTTGTAGTAAATACATTTCCAATGAAGCAAATAACGCCGCTGCTGGTATTGGTAGTGTAGATTCAAGGAAAATCCTCTTCCTTAATGCTCTTGCATTGGCAGAGCTTACAAGAGATAAGGTGGTATTCACCAAGATTATTTATGGCATTTTAGAAGACCAAAATCTTCATTCTGCTAATGCTTATTATTTATCACCGGATGATGATTATTTTTTAAGAACACCAAGGGATGAGATACTTTGTAATGATGAACTATACAAGGACTTACAATAAAAAAATTGACTATTTTACCGATTTCAGCAGACTTGTTTTAGTCTGCTGACTTTTTATCCCCCCATAATCTAAAAGCCTTAAATTATGCTTACATAGTGAAGCATGACAACCAAAAACAACCTTAAACAATTTTTTGAAGAAAGCGCCACTTTCATTACTTGTGTGAAATCAGGAGATTTCTCACAGGATAACTTATACGAAATCCATCTTGAAATACTCAAAATAGATGGTGAGAAATTGGAGATGGTAACACCGGAACGCTTTACCGCAGACCAGTATTTTAACCTGTGTTCCGCCGCCATTGACCAGAATGGTTTAGCCATTGAGTGGGTTGATGTTTCTATTATTGGCGCTGAACTCTATCAGAGGCTCTGCCGTCAGGCGGTAAAACAAAATGGCATTGCTCTTTATTATGTTAAAAAGGAGCATTTTCAAAATGACCAGAAGAAATTGAGAGTGATTTACAATATAGCCGTTAGCCAAAACAACGATGCGCTACAACTAATCCACGACCAGACATTAGAACTCTGTCTTATGGCTGTAAAGCATCCTTCTGCTCTACAATGGGTGAATCCTAAATTATTTTCCAAGGAAGACTATGGAAAAATCTGTTTTACGGCTTTTTACGAGAAGCGTTCTCTTGTCATTATTGAACGGATATTCGGCGACTTTCCTGAAATAAAGCACATTCAAAACTTTCAGGCGCTGCGGTTCGTGAATAAGGATCACCTTTCCCCTGAGAAATACAAGGAAATAAGTCTCCTCGCTATCCAATATTCGAGTGAATCGCTCCCCTTTATTGATG
>BOAV01000045.1 GCA_026002045.1 Spirochaetia bacterium
CACCCATACCTGCCACAAAATCACCGCTGCTACTGTCGCATTTGCCTTCACACTTTTTCCGAAAGAACGCCGCCTTTGCCGTCCGTGATGGGACGCCTAAGGGCGGCTTTTTTATATCCTCTGTATTTTACGCCGTATAAACGGCTTAAAAGAAGCCTCCCTTGTGGGAAGGTTAATAAAGGCAAGGAGGCTTTTTATGAAAAAGCTTTCAGTTTCTAAGGCCCTTATCGGCCTGTTCGTGGTTCTCGCAGTCGGCATTGGGCTGGCTGCGTGTTATGATGGTGAATATACGTGGACTGGTGCTGAACTCCAAAGTATCACAGATGCGAAACTCACCTTATCGGGCGGCGAAAAATGGGAAGGGAGCTATAAAATTGGCAGTACAGAGTATAAAGCCAATGGAACCTACAAAGCCACAACAGTCGCAGGCTATACGTTTGTTACACTGACTGCAACTGGCGGCGATGAGGGTGCCAAAGATTTTTTTGAGGATGTTTATACGTTTTCCGACGGGACGCTCTCATCCGGCAGTTCCTCGTGGAAAAAGAAGTCAGTTGACGGCGATGAGGCTGAAATTGAAGTTATACTCGACGACGGCCTTTCCGCCGAAGAACTTGAGGCGCTTGGTCTCTAAGCAAAGCTAACCGGACACCACTGGACGTTGTGTTTGGCTTAGACAGGGCCGTTTCCCTTTGCGGGGGACGGCCTTTTTTTATGGCCCAACAGGGAAGAAGAATTTAACCACAGAGAGCACAGAGAATTTACACAGAGGACACAGAGGGAAGAGAAGGCGCTTGGCTCCCAATTTGCGCTTCCCCATTCCAGCGCAGCCCCCCTGCAACCGGAGTTTGTGACGGGCACGCTGGGGATAAAGGCGGCGGGGGGTGGCCGATAAATCCGTGACCCGCTTGAGGGGCATGGATTTATCGGCCAGGACCCCCGATTATTCCTTTGCGTGCCCGTGAGACGGCACGGTTGCAGGGGGGCTGAGCGGCGGCAGCTGGGGAACCGGCGCTTTTTGTATCCATTCCTTGTTATAGCCGATATTGGCGCTGAATTCCGTGCAGGTGTCCCGGCGGCGGGCGTAGTAGACCGGCTTGGGGGCCTTGCCGCTCACTTCCTCGGCGTCATCAGTCCCGGCAAGAATTTTGCCGCACAGGCACAGGGCTTCGTCCACGATGGCCAGGGGCAGGGGCTTTTTGCCGTGCCCGGACCAGAATGTGTCCACAGCCCCCGTCTCCTTCAACCGCGCCTTAAAATGGAGGAGCCCCTGCTGATACTCCGGTATGCCGGTGGAGTCCTTGAGGTAAAGCAGGGTGTTGGTATTGACCGCATCCCCAAGAAAGGCGATACGGGTGTTAAAATCGATAAAAACCAGACTCCCCCGGCTGTGACCGGGAACCCCCACCGCCTCTACCCGGCGATCCCCCGGATCAAAAACGCTTCCGTCGTAGATGGGGAAGGTCCACACCGGTGACGGCGGGGTAAAATCCCCCTCCTGCACAAAGGATGAACCATTATGGCGGGCGTCGATAAATTCCTTCCGGCGCTTCACATTGCCGTCGGTGTACATGTGCGGGATATCTTCGGGGTGGATAAAGCACTCACCGAAATCGTAAACGCCCCCGGCATGATCCACATGGCCGTGGGTTATGGCCACGGTGACGGGCAGGTCTGTAAGCTCCCGGCAAAAAGCCTTGAGATTCCCCGCGCCGGTAAGGGTGTCAATAAGCAGGGCGCTTTTCTTCCCCTCAAGGAGATAGGCGTTTTCTCCCGCTGTTCCGGTAATCTGCCAGGTAGCGTTAGCTATTTTGGTTGGGGTAAAAAATTTTGATTGTGTCATGATTCACTCCTGGTTCTAGAATAGATTTGTTCAATAACTGAAGTTATTGAACAAATCCGCTGAAAAATGCAAAATGCTCTGCATTTTGCGAGACTTGTAAGAGAACCAACCGGGTTCTCGAACAAGTCCAATATCCTGAAATATGCGAAAAGGCGAACGCTACTCCAGTATCATCAAATCATTAAAATACAAAACTTCAATTTTCCCCAGCAGTAATTCTGCGTTGAACCGGCGGAGGAGTTCCGCCTTGGCTGCGGCCTCGTCCAGATTCCGCAGTTCTTCGGCGCTAAGGGCGGCAAAGTAAGCGGCAGCAATACTGCGGAATTCCGGGGCCTTTGTCACCAGTTCTTCGGTAAAGTCCCGGTCGGCGCCGGGGTAGGGAAAGGTGATGGAAATCAGGGCCGCAGCGTTTTCCCCGTTATTGACAGCAATGCGGAGACGGCCGAGGCCGGTAAACATGGCCATACCGCCCGCGCTTTCACCGGGGTGGGCCGGAGCGGGAATGGCGCCTGACACCTTTTCCGGCCCCCTGATAAAAAAGGCGTAGACCGTTCCGCCCAGGATGATCAGAATCAGGGCGGCGGCAATGATCACAAGGATGCGGGTTACAAATTTCATGAATAACCGCCCTCCACAGAATATGTTTTTCAGAAACCGATTAGAGTGTTATTTTCGGTTATTTACCTGCGGTTTCTGTTTTAAGGGACAATTTCATTTTAATCTGTTCCGGGGTATACCCCTGTTCCATAAGTTCCAGAACCTCATTTCGGCCTCGCTTTTCGCCTTCTTCCCGGCCCTCTTCCCATCGGACTTCCAGGGCGTCATCCCAATTCCATTCGGTTAATAACATATTTACAACCTACTCCAAAATACCCTAAAAAACAATGTATCGTGATGCGACAGACCTAAGGCGAAGCCCTTACGCCAATGTGACGCCCGCTTCGGCAAAGCGGCGGAGAATTTCCAGGTTGATCCGGCTGACGGTTTCCGCGTAATCCGCCCGGCAGGACACGTAATAGGTAAGGGCGATCTGGCAATTTGCCCCGCCGATGGTTGCCAATACTGCCTGGGGATTTTCCTCAAGTCCGGGCAGGGTGGAACAGATCTCTTTCAGGATGGCGATGCCCGCCGCGATTTTGTCCGGGCCGTTGTCGCCCTTGACCAGCAGGGTCTGGACAACCTTGGTGTTGGGGGCGGCGCTGATGTTTTCGATGGGGCTGTTGGCAAAGATGCTGTTGGGGATAAAGACCGTGCGGTTTTCCAGGGTCCGCAGTTTTGAAGTACGGATGCCCATTTCGGTGATGGTGCCATCGTAGGCGCCGATTTTGATCCGGTCGTTAATCCTGAAGGGCCGGTCCACAAAGACCGTGATGGAGCCGAAAAAGTTTGAGAGGGTATCCTTAGAAGCCAGGGCCAGGGCGGCGCCCCCCAGGCCGAGCCCTGCCAAAAGGCCGCTCACGTTATAACCCAGGGTCCGCAGGACAAGGGCCCCGGCGATGATCCAGATCAGCACATTGCAGAATTTGCGGAGCAGGGGCTGAATTTCGGTCTCGTTCTTTGCCAGGGGATTCATGCCCCGCTGGGGGACATAGCGGAGGATCAGGTTGTCCAGGGCCTTACCTATCCCCCAGGCGATAACAACGATAAAGAGGGAATTGATGATCCGGCCGGTCCAGAGTGCCAGCGCTTCATGCAGATGCAGCCCCCGTATCCCGATGGCGATGCCCGCAAGAAACACAATGAACCCCAGGGGCCGTTCCAGAACGGCAAAGATGATATTATCCACATCGCTCTTTGTTTTCCCGGCGACATGCTTATGGATACTCCTCACGATCAGGGAACAGATCTTCCCCGCGATAAAACCGCCAAGTATACAGGCCGCACTCACCAGCCACTGTTTCACCGGATTGTTCAAAAAAACAATGCCAAAGAATTCATCCATGATTCATCTTATCCTAAATGGCCGGTATTATTAAAGCCAAAAGTTGTGCTATACTGGTACATCTTACATATTTTGATGGAGGGCATCGATTATGGTTATTCAACGCAGCGAAATGAGGATTGAAAAAAGAGAAAAAGTACGAGACGGGGAAGGAACCGCTGCCTTTACCCATTTGGTGGACTGTGAGAAGGAAAAAAACGTCAAGCTGTTGGCGGAGCTGACTTTGCCCCCCGGCGCATCCATCGGCTATCACCGGCACGATTCGGAGACCGAGTACTACTTTATCCTCTCCGGCAGCGGGTCCGTGAACGATAACGGCGCGGAACGGGCGGTAAAGGCCGGGGATGCGATCATCACCGGGAACGGCGCTTCCCACAGCATCAAAAATACCGGCGCCGTGCCCCTGGTGTTTCACGCAGTGATCGTCACCTACTAGGTCCCATGTGCGGCATTGTCGGATATATCGGTGACAGGGAAGCGGTTCCCATTTTATTGAAGGGTCTGAAAAAGCTTGAATACCGGGGCTACGATTCCGCAGGGATCGCCGTCCAGGGAAAGATGGGCCTGGTGGTCCGCAAGACCAAGGGGCTGATTAAAAATCTGGAAGAAAAGATCGCCGCCGAATTCACCGGCCCAGGAGCGCACAACTCCAAAAATGCCGATGAATTTCGCGGCTTTGCGGGGATAGGCCACACCCGCTGGGCAACCCACGGGGAGCCCTCGGACGTAAATTCCCATCCCCAGACCAATGCATCCGGCAAAATCGCCGTGGTCCACAACGGCATCATCGAGAACCACGGCAAGCTCAAGGAATGGCTCAGCTCCAGGGGCGTCACCTTCCGGAGTGAAACCGACACGGAAGCGGTGGCCAACCTGATAGGCTTTTACTACCGGGGCGACCTTTTGCAGGCGGTCATGGAAGCCGTGGGCCGCCTGGAAGGCTCCTGGGGGCTGGGGATCATCTGTACCGACGAGCCGAACCGGATCATCGCGGTCCGCAAGGAAAGTCCCCTGGTGGTGGGTATCGGCAAAGGTGAAAACCTGATCGCTTCCGATGTGCCCGCCCTGCTGGAATACACCCGCGAAGTCTACTACCTTGAGGACCGGGAAATCGCCATCCTGTATAAGGACCACGTTGATTTTTACAATGACGAAGGGCAGCCCATCCAAAAAGAAAAGACCCGCATCGAATGGGACGCCGCCTCCGCCGAAAAGGGCGGTTACGAACACTTCATGCTCAAGGAGATCCACGAGCAGCCCAAGGCCCTCACCGACACTTTACGTCCCCGGCTTACCGCTGCGGCGGGCAGCGCAGCACGGCAGATCAACCTGGACGAAATCGGCTTTGACGCATCCTGGGCGCAGGCAAGCCGGGTGGTGATCACCGCCTGCGGCACCGCCTGGCACGCCGGGGTTATCGGCAAATACGCCTTTGAACACTTCGCGCGAATTCCCGTGGATGTGGATGTTGCCTCGGAGTTCCGCTACCGCGACCCGATTCTTAATCCAAAGGACATCTTTATCATCATAAGCCAGTCCGGGGAAACCGCCGACACTTTGGCGGCCATGCGCATGGCAAAAAAAGGCGGCGCCCGGATCATCGCCATCACCAACGTGGTGGGCTCCACCCTGGCCCGCGAAGCGGATTTAGTGATGTACACCTGGGCGGGCCCGGAAATTGCCGTGGCCAGTACCAAAGCTTTCACGACTCAGCTTATGTGCATCAACCTGATCGCCTTACAGTTCGGCGTTCTCCGGGGCGTCATCAAGTCAGCGCAGTTTAATGAGTATATTAACGCACTGGAAGCAATCCCGGCCCAGGCGGAAAAAATCTTAAAGGGAAAGGAAAATATCCAGCGCTTTGCGTCACAGCAGTTCAACAAAGGCAAAGTTTTTTTTATGGGCCGCCTCTTTGATTACGCGGCGAGCCTGGAAAGCGCCCTCAAGCTCAAGGAAATCAGCTACACCCATTCGGAGGCCTTTGCCGCCGGGGAACTCAAGCACGGCCCCATCGCCCTGGTGGACACATCCACTTTGGTGGTGGCCCTCTGCACCCAGTCAAAACTTTTCGACAAGATGGAATCCAGCATCACCCAGGTAAAGGCCCGGGGCGCGGCGGTGGCGGTGATCACCTACGAGGACTCGGACCGCTTCAACCACATCGCCGACGAGGTCTTCCGCATCCCCCGCACCGACGACAGCCTGACCCCGATCCTGTCGGTCATCCCCGCCCAGCTCTTCGCCTACTACTGCGCGGTCCAGCGGGGTCTTGACCCGGATAAGCCCCGGAATCTGGCGAAGTCGGTTACGGTGGAATAAGGCCCTGCGTTCTTTGGGTTCCCGTTGTTGACTTTTGCAACTCTTTGGACTATTTTGATACTAAAGGTTGCAAAAACAACCGGGAGGACAAATATGGAGAGCAGGGCGGTAAAACTTTCAACGGCGCTTCTTGATGACGCAGATAAATATGCCCAGGTTTTTTCCCGGTCCATTCCAAAACAAATAGAACATTGGGTAAAAATCGGGAAAATCGCTGAAGAAAACCCTGATATGCCTTATGAATTGATCAAGGATATCCTGCTGGGTCTGCAGGAGGCTGCGGCCGGGAATCTCTCGGAATATCGGTTTGGTTAGATGCAAGTTATTACCGTCCCAACCTTTGACCGGGCTGTAAAAAGGCTGCATAAAAACGAAAAGCTGCCGGTGTTAACATTTTTAGCCCTTGGCTCCCATGAAAATTTTTACCGCGATTTAAAATCATCACACATCTTGCCCTAACCCGTGCTAAAGAGTAAATTGATGTATGATTACCATTCGAATTCAGGACGACAAGGGGCTTATTGAAGCCGATGAGGTGAGCAAGGGCTGCTGGATCGACGCCCGGAACGTGAGCAGGCAGGACCTGGTCCGGCTGGAAAAGGAATTCGCCATTGCCGGGGAACTCTTAACCGACATCATGGACGCCGACGAGCAGGCCCGGATCGAAAAGGAAGATGACTACACCGCCATCATCGTGCGGCTCCCGGTCTGCGATGAATCCCTGGAAATCCCCTTCTTCACCGTGCCCCTGGGGATCATCCTCTTTTCCGACAAGGTGGTCACCATCTGCCAGAATTCCAGCGACGCACTGGAAGACATCATCAAAAACCGGGTCCGGGGCTTCAGCATCAAAAACAAGAGCAGCTTCGTGCTGAACCTGCTGGGCCGGGGGGCCTTCACCTTTCTTAAATCCCTCAAGGAACTCAACAAGCGGACCAACGCCATTGAGCGGGAGCTTCAGCGCTCCATCAAAAACAACGAGCTGATTCAGCTTCTGTCTCTGCAAAAGTCCCTGGTGTATTTTACCACCAGCATCAAAACCAACGAACTGCTTTTGGAAAAATTGCAGAAGTCCCCGCTTATCAAATTCAAGGAAGATGAGAAGGAACTCCTTGAGGATGTGGTGACAGAAAACCGGCAGGCCATTGAAATGGCAAACATCTATTCTTCGATTCTGACGGGAACCATGGACGCATTTGCCAGCGTCATTTCCAATAACCTCAACATTGTAATGAAGCGTCTCACCATCGTTTCAATCGTTCTGATGATCCCCACCCTGATCTACAGTTTCTTTGGGATGAACGTTGACTTGCCCTTTGCGACAGAGCCATTGGTGGTTTACAGCATTTTGATAATCAGCCTTTTGGTTTCCATTTTCGGGGCCATATTCCTCAATACCGATCAAAGGATCGAAACAAAAGTTAAACAGAAAACCAAAAAGATAAAACCCAAGAAAATAAAGGAAAAGGAAAAGAAATGAACATTCATCCGGAGGTTCCCCTCATGATCGACATACGCAGTGATACTGTGACCGGCCCCACACCGGCAATGCGGAAAGCCATGGCCGAAGCGGAAGTCGGGGATGATGTATACGGTGACGACCCCACGGTAAACAAACTGGAAGAACTGGGCGCGGAACTCCTCGGCAAGGAAGCTTCGGTCTTTGTGCCCTCCGGCACCTTCGGGAATCAGCTTGCGCTTTTTACCTGGTGCCGGCGGGGGACCGAGGTGATCCTGGGTGAGGAAGCCCACATCATTGTCCACGAGGCCGGGGCCGCATCGGTGATCGCCGGGGTGCAGACCCGGACCATCCCTGCCCCGGACGGGGTGCTTACCGCGGCGGCGCTTAAACAGCGGCTGCGGAAGCAGGACCTCCACGCCCCGGCCACCTCCCTTATCTGCCTTGAAAACGCCCATTCCCTGGGCAATGTGGTAAGCCTTGCCGCAATGGACGAAGTGCGGAATGTCGCCAATGAATGGAAGCTGCCGGTGCACCTTGACGGCGCCCGGATCTTCAACGCCGCAACGGCGCTGAACACGGACGCAAAAAACATCGCTGCCCGCGCCGATTCGGTAATGCTCTGCCTTTCCAAGGGACTCTGCGCCCCGGTGGGCTCCCTGCTTGCGGGGACAAAGGATTTTGTAAAAGAAGCGCGGCTAAAGCGGAAAATCATGGGCGGCGGAATGCGGCAGGCGGGGATACTTGCGGCGGCGGGGATCATCGCTTTAACTGAACAGCGGAGCCATCTTGCGGAAGATCACGCACGGGCAAAAAAAATGGCCGCGTCCCTGGCGGAAATTAAGGGCATTGCGGTAAACAGTAATGCTGTTGACATCAACATGGTTTTCTTTTCCTTTCCGCCTGCAAGCGATCCAAAACAGGCGGCGCGCATCATGGAAATTTTTACCAAACGGAATATTCTGATCAATGCGCCGGAGGGCGGCCTTTTCAGATTTGTTACCCATTATTGGATCGGGGATGCGGAACTTGAAGCCATTCTTGACACATCACGGGAGGCCTTTGCTGTATGAGCATTTACCAAAACCGGCGGGAAAAGATCTACGACTGGATGGCCCTGGAAGGGGTCTCCATGGTTCTGTTTGAGGATACCGAAGGAAGGCGTGACCCCAGCGTCCGCTGGCTTTCCGGGCAGCCTTCGGATGCGCTGCTCTTTTTGTCGATTGACCGGAAATCCATGCTGATCCCCTGGGACATCAATATGGCCCTGCTCTACGGCAATGCGGACATCACCGTCCCCTACGGTGAATTTGAACGGCATCCCATCAGGGCAATGCGGGGCGCGGCGGAACGTTTAAAAATTCGCCGCGGCGTAAAGATCGAAATACCCCCGGTCACTCCCTATCCGCTCTTTTTGAACTATGTAGGCGCCCTCAACGATTTTGATATAATATGCCGGGAGCTTGGCGTTCACGAAGAAACAGAAAAACTGCGTGCCGTCAAGGATGATGAGGAAATCAATATTTACCGCAAGGCCGCAAAGATCACCAACGACATCATCGATCTGCTGGAAAAAAATGTCCGTTCTGGAAAGATCAAAACTGAAGCGGACGCGGCCCTTTTTATTGAAGCGGAAGGCCGCAGGCGCGGCTGTGACGGCACGGGTTTTGAAACCCTGGCCGCAGGGCCTGACCGCAGTTTCGGCATCCACGCCTTCCCCGCCTACACCGGCGCGGCCTTTGCCGGCAAGGGACTTTCCGTGCTGGACTTCGGTTTAAAATATGCGGGCTACACCACCGACGTCACCCTCACCTTTGCCCGTGACCTTTCCCCCGCCCAGGAAAAACTCCTCACCCTTACGGAAAAAGCATACAAGCTCGCCCTTTCCATGATCAGCGATGGAACCGGAACACGGACCATCGCGGCGGCGGTGGACACCCTTTTCGGTAAATCGAAAAAGCACATGCCCCACGCCCTCGGTCACGGCATCGGCCTTAAGGAACACGAAAGTCCCGCCATCCGCAACCGCGATGACAACAGCTGGGTCCTCCGCCCCGGCATGATCTTCACCCTGGAACCGGGCCTCTACGATCCCCTCCACGGCGGCTGCCGCCTTGAAAACGACATCCTCCTGACCCCCGCCGGCGCAGAAGTGCTGACAGAAGCGCGGGTGATACGGCTTTAGTCCAATTAATCCAGCGTCCTCACCGCCACCACGTTAATACCGCTGCCCTGCCAGTCGGCGATCACCGGGTCCCCGGCCTTTACCGGCAGTTTTACTTTTGTCTTGTAAATATCCGCCAGCAGCGCGTTGATCTTTTCCCTGGGACATGGCTCCACGGTTTTGACCGGAACCCGGCGAGGGGCATACATTCCCCGGTGTGCCGCACCGCTTCCCACAGTAACACTGTTGGCTTCTTCAACAATGGCGCAGGTTGCGGTGACCACCCGCCTGGGAGAGCGAATCTCCTCTTTGGCATAAACCGCGCCCCGGGGACAGCGGTTGCCGGTGATGGCTAAAACAGGAAAACCATCTGCGCCGTTTTCGCCTTCTTCAACAGAAAGGGCGCAGCCGATGGGGCACACAATGCAGGTCAATGAACGTATATTTTTTTCACCCATTGCTCACTCCTAATTAATGCTGAATTCCAGAACCGAGTCCGGCCCGGCGTTAATGCCCTCAAGATCCTTTGGTCCCAAAGTAATGTTGATCATCTCCGAAGGCTGGACGTGTCCTTTCTTGACGCTCTTGATGACCCGGTTATCAAGTTTGAGATCCAGCACCGCATCGTTCTTGACGATCATGGAGCGCATGTAGATGTTGTTGTCCCGCCTGGGGTTGAACTTGCCGGGGTTGACGTAGCGGACGTTGGAACCGGCCTTGAGGCGAATCTGGGACAGGGGCCGCTCGCCCCGGAGCCACTCCGCCGCAAAGGCCCCGGCGCGGCGGCTTTCCTCGGCAACCCAGTCCACGAGGTCGTGAACGTGGAGCACATTACCGCAGGCAAAGACGCCGTCAACATTGGTCATCAGGCTGCTGTCAACCAGAGGGCCGTTGGTGGTCCCGTTGAGTTCCACCCCGGCGTCTTTTGAAAGCTCATTCTCCGGCACCAGCCCCACCGAAAGGAGCACCGTGTCGCAGTCGATGCGGAACTTCTTCTCCGGGAGGGTGATACCGTTTTCCATGGGCGTAACCTCGACGCCCTCCACCCGGTCGTTGCCGTAGATGTTGGTGGTCTGGGACGACAAATACAGGGGGATGTTGAAATCCTGAAGGCACTGGACGATGTTCCGGGTAAGCCCGGCGGGATAGGGCATGATCTCCACCACGGCCTTGACCTTGCAGCCCACCCAGCTCATCCGCCGGGCCATGATCAGGCCGATGTCACCGGAACCGATGATCACCACTTCCTTACCGGGGATGTAGCCTTCGATGTTTACGAGCCGCTGGGCAAGCCCGGCGGTGTACACCCCCGCAGGCCGGGAGCCGGGGATCCGCACATTGCCCCGGTTCCGTTCCCGGCAGCCCATGGCGAGAACAACTGAGCGGGCGTGGATATGCAGCACACCCTGATCCGGGGACACGCAGAAAAGTTCCTTGCAAACACCCGCGCCCTTGCCCTCGGAATAAGAGGCATCGGGTCGGATCGAGGTAACCGTAGTATTTAGGTACACGGCTATTTTTGTTTTAAGGGTCTTTTCGATAAAGCGCTCGGCAAATTCCGGGCCGGTGAGTTCTTCCTTGAATTCGTGGAGGCCGAATCCGTTGTGGATGCACTGCATCAGGATGCCGCCGAGGTGATCCTCCCGTTCAAGGATGGCGCAGGAAAAGCCCGAGGAATCCAGTTCCAGAGCGGCGGCCATTCCGGCGGCGCCGCCCCCGATTACCACCGCGTCAAAGCTCAGGTCTTTCATTATAGTTGGGCCTCCAGAAGACGGCTCGCGCCGCCGTGTTTGGTGACCTCTTTCCAGGAAAGGCCGGTCTCCCGCATGATGATCTTGATAATCTTGTAGGTGCAAAACCCGCCCTGACAGCGGCCCATCTGTGCCCGTGTGAAATACTTCACCCCGTCCAGGGTTTGATGGCCAAGGCGCACGGCCTGGACAATCTCCGCCTCGCTCACATGCTCGCAGCGGCAGACAATGTTCCCCCAGGCGCTTTCTTTGGCGATAAGTTTATCCAGATCGTAGGGACTGAGTTCACGGGTCTTGGGCCGGTCCTCTACAAAGGGGTCCCAGCCGGGTTTCTCCGTCAGGTTAAGGCCCATCCCTTTGAGGAGGTCCTTGACGTATTCCCCCACCGCCGGGGAAGCGGTAAGCCCGGGCGACTGGATGCCCGCCACCTGCACAAAGGCAGGGGCCTTCTTCGATGGTTCAATATAAAAATCTTCTTCAAGGATGGGGCGGATACCCGCAAAACTGGTAATTACGTCATTACGGCTTAAAGAGGGGATCATGGTTTTGCCCGAATCGAAGATCTGTTCCAGTTGGTCGGCGGTGGTGGAATAATCGGTCTTGTCATCAATGGCGTCGGCGGTGGGCCCCACCAGGACCGTCCCTTCCACCGTGGGGATCACCAGCATCCCCTTGCTCACTGCGGTGGGCACCGGGAAAACCACCCGGCCGGGGCAAGCCTTGGTGAGCCGGTCCATCAGAAAATATTCACCCTTCCGGGCCTTGATGGTAAATTCTTCGCCCCCAAAAATTTTTGACACCTCGTCGGCGTAGAGCCCCGCCGCATTGATCACGTACCGGGCCTTGATGGTCCTGCCGTCTTCCGCATGAACGGTCCAGAGGTCCCCCTCACGCCGGGCCGCAGTAACCTTAAAATCAGTATAGAGATGGACCCCGTTTTTCATGGCCGATTCCACCAGGGCAAACACAAAACGGTAGGGTTCGACCATGCCGCCGCCGGGGGCGTAGAGGCCGCCAACCGTATCCTGTGAAAGCTTGGGTTCCAGTTCCAGGATCCGCTCCCGCGAACAGAGTTCGATGCCGATGACCCCGTTCTCCACCCCCTGCACGTAGAGCTGCTCCACAGACTTCATCTCATCTTCATGCAGGGCCGCCACAATAATACCGCAGCGCTTGAAAGGGAAATCCAGTTCCCGGCGGAGCTGGTCAAACATGAGGTTCCCCTGTATTTCAAGCTTTGCCTTAAGGTACTTCTTGTTATGGTGAAAACCGCCGTGGACGATCCCCGAATTGGCCTTGGAAGTGCCGAATGACACATCAGCCGCCTTTTCCAATATCGCCGTCTTGATGGTATAGGCCGACAGACGCCGTGCGATATTCGCGCCGGAAACACCACAGCCGATGATCGCCGCATCGTAATCGCCGTTAAGGTCCTTCGGGCCGGGGTTGTGGTTCGCAAGATAGGATATGCTCATATTTCCTCTTTATAAACCAGTTTATTAAGAATGTATTATGGATTACAATAGGGCCATGATATCGGGGGAACGCATGGCATTTTTTGATGTTTCCAGGGATTGGGTGATCCTTGCGCCGGGGACGCCGGCGGCCCGGACGGCAGCGGCGGAATTGTCCCGCTATATAACATTGCTTCGCAAACAGGCAGGGCTTGACGAAAAAGCGCCGGCCATCGAAGATGCCGAAAGCGCCGCCCCTGAGGATTCGGTTCCTGTCATCATCCTCAATGCCGGTACGGGGAGCCGGGACCGGAGCGGTTTCACCTGGCGCCTAGGCCGGGATCGCCTTGAGATATACGGTGATTCCGATCGGGGGCTCTGCAACGGGGTCTTTGATTTCCTTGCCGCTTTAGGCATTCGCTGGCCCGAACAAAACGCGGCAGCCGTGCCGTTGGAAGAGCTGCCCCCCCCTCCTGCAACGGGAGCGCCTACACTGCGGATTTCCGATGCCGGATCATACCCCATTAAAAACAGCCAGGCATATATCCCCTCGGATACGGCCCCTGAAAATCGGCGGCGGCGCATAGTGCAGGGTACAATGAAACCCCGAAACCTGGACGCCCTGATCAAATGGGCCGCCCATAACCGGATAGACGCGCTGGTATTTTCATTGCGTGAAAAAGCACTCCGGGAAAAATTCCTCAAAAAATCCCGCCATCACCGGGGCTTCGAAGCTGCGGAGAAGTACGCCCTAGCCATTGAATGGGGGGGATGGGATTTGTCCCTCCTGGTGCCCCGGCGTTATTTCTTTTTCCACCGGGAACTCTTCCGCATGGATTCGGGGAAACGGATTAAACAGTACAACTTCTGTCCCACCAACCACGAAACCATCAATCTGCTGAAAAAGCAGGCCGCAGCGATCTTCCGCGATGAAGCCGGAGTATACCACCTCTGGCCGGATCGGGGTGAAGAACGGACCTGGTGTTCCTGCCCCGCCTGCCGCGCCTTTAGCCCGGAAGAACAAAACCGCATCGCGGTCAACGCCGCCGCAGACGCCCTGGCTGCAATCGATCCCCATGCCCGGCTGTCCTGGTATGAAGAAAGCGGCGATTCCCCCGAAAGCGAAATCCCCTTACGGAAGAATTTGTTCAGGCTGAAGGAATTGCCGGAGAGTATAACAATAGAGGCGCTGCGGTGAATGGCCTATAAGCCGGCCAGGGCCTCCCCTACCCAGCGGATATGTTCGTGGGAAAGATCCCGGGGGGCGGTATTGGCGGCCCCGACGATATAACCAGCGGCGCCCGCTTCCTTCACACAGGCTGCGGCATGGGCTTTGATTTCTTCTTCTGTGCCGTTTACGATCAGGGACTGGGGGGTAATATCAAAACCACCCATGAAGGCCCGGATATGGGGAAAGAGGGAGGGCGCTTCCGCCAGGGTTATGGTGTCTTCGTAAACATCGACAGTGGCCGCCGCCGCGGTATAGTCCCGCCAGAGATGCAGCCGGTTGGGACGGTTGCCAAAGCCGCACATGTGGAGCATGTTATAGGGGCTTAGTTTATTTGCCGCGCCAATAAGGGCCTTGTCCGATGGGGCGATGAACTCGGCATGTTGGGCATCGGAGACGCCGTTCTGCTCCGTACCGGTAAGGGTAAACATCATGCCGCAGGCACGGGTCCTGGTAAGGAATATGCCGGTAAACTCCTCAAATCGTTTGGTAAGCTCCCCCAGGGCGTAAAGAAAATCCGGGCGGGCCTCATCATCAAGAAGATGGGCAAAAACAACGTCGTTTCCCCAGGTTATCCGCATGGAGCTGAAGGGGGTAAAGGAATGATAAAACACCGGCGCTTCATCACCGATGGCTTCAATAAAGCGGTTTATCCGCTCAAGCTGTCCGTCGATAAAGGGACTGTCCGGTTTGGGAAAAACGACCCGCCGCCATTCTGACGATGTTTGTATTTTAAGGCCGCCGCTCACATCCCGGTAGCCGTCGATCATCATTTTAACCAGATCGATATTTGTATCCCGGTAAAGCTTCTCATGGGCCGCGATACAGGGCTGCCCCAGTTCAGCTTCTTTGGTCATATGCTGCCAAAAGGTAAAGGGGGGCCTGTCTGCAGGCTTCCGGTCAAGGGTATTAAATACCCGTGTCTTTTTATCCATCCCTTTCAAACTCCTTTTTGCCGGCGGATCATTTCATCCTCATAGGGATGCTCATCGCTGTTGGGGATGAACCCATGCTTGTCAAGGAAGGCCACGGTCTTTGCCAGCCCTTCCGCCAAGGGGGTGCGCTCCCGGAATTCGGGGATGTCACGGGCTATCTTTTCGCCGCTGTAAAAGCCGTTAAACTGAAAGTTCTCGGTGATCATTTCCCCCACCTTAAACTCATCGTTCTGCATGGCAAGGAGGGTGTTCAGGGGAATCTCCACCATCTCCACTTCCCGGCCTACGACCTGCATCATGGTCCTGTGGTAGATGCCCCAATCGTAGGGTTTAAGCCCCACCATATTATAGGCTTGTCCGGCGCAGACCGGATGTTCCAAGGCTCCCGCGTAGGCGTATGCCGCGTCATCGGCATAAAGGAAATTCCGCAGGAGATAGGGGTTGCCGGTTACGATGGGTTTGCCCTTGCGTATCCGGTCTATCCAAACATTATCGGTCCCAATCTGCCGGACCACCGCCTTCTGCCTGCCGTAGGTTACCGTGGGCCGGATAATGGTTACCGGGTAGCCCTGGGAAAGAAATTTTTCCATAAGGAAATTTTCAGCGGCCCGTTTATGGATACCATAGGACCAGCGGACCTCCCCCAGGACAAAGTCCTCCTTGATGGGGAGTTCCCGGGAAAGCAGTTCCCCGTACCCCGCTCCGGAGGAGGTGAACACCAGCCGTTCCACATCCGGAAAGGCCGCAAAATCGTCCTGAGCATCATCGGCGGTAAAGCCTATCATATCAATGGCATAGTCGTATTTACCGCCCCGCATGGTTTTAATAAACCCTTCCCGATCCTTCCGGTCACCCTTCACGATCCGGGCTTCACTGTGGGGCTTTATAAAATTCTGCCCCCGGCAAAATACGCTCACCTCGTAATCCCGTTCAATAAGAAGGGCCGTCACGGCGGTACTGATATTGCCGGAACCGCCGACCACCATTACCCGTTTAGCCATGATGCTTCGCCCCCAGTTCTTCGATCACTTCGGTTAAAACCGTAAAACGGTGGGCGGCGTTGCGGTTCCACTCACAGCCCCCGGCGACGATATATTTTTGCCCCGCATCCCGAATTCCAATGGCAATGCGATCGCGGATAATATCTTTAATCTTCTCCCGGTCAGAACCCAGAAAATCCCGGTTCCGGTCGAGCCCGCCCATGAGGACCTTATCGGTCATGGCCCGTACCTGTTTCAGGGACGGGTTCAGGGGGGATAGGTCCTCCCAGTTCAGGGCCTGTACGGGGTAATCAAGGACCTTATCCATATATATCCGCTCCCCGCAAACATGGAGCATGGTAAACCAGAATTTGTCCTTGACCGCATTAAGGGCCGCCAAATCGTAGGGTTTGACATACCTCTCATACTCCGCCGGGCTAAAGCGGTTAAGGTTCGCCCCCCACTGGGCATAGAAGAAGCCTGCGGCCCCGGCCTGCAAAAAGCCCTCCATGAGTTTAATATTATTCTCCGTCACCACCTCCATAAGACTCTGGTATTCCTTCTCATGGGCGGCATAAAATTCGTTGGTCTTCCCCTGCAGTACCTTTGAGATATTGATAGCCGTATTGGCAGGGCCGAATACGGTGGCCAATACCGGCACATCTCCTTTAAAATGATCATTCACCCGGCGCACCACTTCTATCTCCCGGGCCCAGGCGCCTTTTTTTATATCCGGGGACTTTACCTTTTTCCAGTCTTCCAGGGTGTTAAGGGCATATTGGATGGTGTTTTTATAGCTTGCGTCCTCAATATCCTCGCCCCAGCGGACGAGCTGTCCGTAGTCCTCGGTATGGTAGAGGCCGTTGGGCATCACCTTGATGATATCAAAGTCGTGGTATTCCTGATAATTTATCGTATGTTTTACAAAATCCCCGATATGCCGGTCTTCCAGATTGGCATGGGGGCCCCAGGCAATATACGCCGGCCTGTCGGCGGGTTTTCCTTCGAGTATATTACGAATCCGTTGTGTATGGGTCATTCCGTCTTCCTTCCTTAAAAACAAAAAGGATCTCCCCAAAACCCGCAGGTTCCGGGGAGATTTCCAATTCCGGATCTTAGCGATACTTTATTCTATGGTCCATTCCCAGTACGCCCGGTGGGAATTTACCAGATCAACGGCGCTGATATTCTTAAGCCGGTTGTTATAGGCGATGATGATATTGGGATTGCAGAGGTAGGAATAGGGCATTTGCTTGATGATATATTCCTGCAGGGCAAAGTATTCCTTTGACCGATCCGCAAAGTTGAGCCCGTTGATACCCCTTTTAAAGTAATCCACATAGGTGTAATCGGTGAGCCGGGCAAAGCAATAGGGCCCATCGGGGTTGTAGAGGTTATAAGGTTCATTGGGCTCTATCGCCCCGGCGGACCCCATGGTCGCTAAATCAAGCTGGCCGGCGGTGAGCATGGTCATAAGGGTAGCGTTATCGAACTGCTTGATTTCGGTCTTAATACCGATATCCGCCAGATCCTGCTGAACCAGAACTGCTGCGGCGTTGCGGAATGCATTACCCGCAGGGGTGCCGAAGCTCAACACCACGTTGGAATCCCATTTAGCTTCCGCCAGGAGGGCCTTGGCGGCGGCGGGATTATACACATCCAGCTCGGAACTGAGGTTCTTGTTGAAATAAGGATGGCTCGCCGCATAGGGCAGGGCAGCCACCACCCCTTCTCCCTGGAGCACTTCGCTGACGATACGTTTTTTATCAATCGCCAGGTTGATGGCTTTCCGCACCCGTACATCATTAAGCTTCCCTTTATTGTCCAGGGAGATGTATTGATAGGTTAACACGGGGATGGACTCGACGATCAGGTTTTTCTGATTCCGGGCAAGGGCCACATCAGAGGTGGGCAGGGTACCGTACTGGCCCCCGGCAAGGATATCAATGTCACCGCTCATAAGGCCGCTCAACAGGTTCGACTGGGGCACCATGCGCAGAATGAAGCGGTCGATCTTGGGAGTTCCCAGGCCGAACTTGTCAAATTTGGTGTATTCAATCCGTTCCCCTTCTACCATGGAATCGAATTTATAGGGTCCGGAACCCACGGGGTTGGTATACCAGTAATTGGAAGTGGTCAGCTCCGCCAGGGGGATCTTTTCAACCACATGCTTGGGCAGGCAGTGGGTACTGCGCATATCATAAAACATGGCCGCCGCGGACTTGGGAATCTTAAGCTTCCACCGCAGGGTATAATCGTCAAGCTTTTCCACAGCGATACTGCCGGGGGATAATTCCACACCACGGGCATCCAACCCTTCAAAATCCGCCAGGGCGCTACGGCTTGATACAATGGTTTCCGGCTTGGTAACGGTCTTTAAAGTCCAGTACAGATCCTCTGCGGTAATGGGCTGCCCGTCATGCCAGAACATATTCTTGCGGATCTTAACCGTAAAGGTTTTCCCGTCCGCCGAAGCTTCCCAGCTTTCAAGCAGCAGGGGCATCACGTCGCCGGTTTTCGAGACCCGGGCAAGATCGAGGTAGATCAGGGACTGCGCGATACCGCTAAGCTCGCTGATGCTCGACGCAAAGGGATTAAGGGTGGACCAGACGTCGATTACCGCCATGGTAACCGAGGTCTCCTTGGCCTGCTTTTCCCGGGACGCCCCGGCGAATACACCGGAGTTCAGGCCGAACAGCATGATCGCCAGCGTCAAAAACGATAAACTCCGTTTATGTTTTCCAGATAACATAGAAATCCTCCAAAAAAATAATTAAACCCCGCCAACGGCGTATTGGTTTT
>BOAV01000046.1 GCA_026002045.1 Spirochaetia bacterium
TTAATAGTTTCCATCGGGAAACTCAATTTTTCTTTGAGGAGTACAATATGGCAGCGGAAAAGGCAAAAAAAGGGGTTTCCCTTACGACTTTGATCCTGATTGGGACCGTGGGGGGTATTGTTTTTGGCCTTGCAAAGAGGTACTCAGACGGCGGAAATTCCCGCAAAGAAAACACGCCGTCTGAGGTTTTAATGAACAGGGAAAGTATAGAGCATACCTTCGCTGTTTGTTAGCCCTCTTTATTGGTCTTCCGTCGTAAGGCGGAAGGACATCCGGACGTATGTTCCGGGTGAATATTTTTAAGGAGGACTCTATGAAAAAGAAGAGTCTCGTAGTAGGAACAATCGCGTTGTTATTGACGGCGGTTGTGTTTTTAGGATGCCCCACGGAAGCAACGGACTCGGAAACGAACACCGTAACGAACACGGTAACGGAGTACGTGGACAGCAGTTACCAGCTGCCCGCAGACGCGGTTCGGGCAACAAGCCGGGCAGGTCTGGAGGCGCTGTTGGGGGACACCGACATCTCCAAGATCTACATTACCAGCATCTCATTGCTGCAAGATGGCGATGTTTTACCGGCAGGCAATAACCTGTATGTCCAACTCTCCGGGGCAACTGTTACCGCCACAGCACTCGCTGTTGAAGAAGGAGCAAGCCTGACCTTTTTCGACAACGGCACAACAGGCAGCAGCCTTACGTTTTCGACGAGCAAAAAGCTCGGCATCGGCGGTACGGTGAACATTGAAAACGGTATCACCATAGCCAACACCACGGATTTAACGGAGATTACCAGCTTTGCCAGCGGCGCTCTCGGGGCCAACACCGTTGTGGGGTCCAACAAACTGGTAATCGGGAAGGGCGCTACCCTTTCGATAAGGAAGGGCGACTTAGCCGCCTCTACAGGCTCTAACAAACTGTCCGTGGCGGACGCCTGGGCAGCGGCGGGACAGGGCAGTCTGACCGTCGCCGAAATCGATAATGCCGCCATCGGATTGGAGGCGCTTAACCTGAACACCGTTAACGACAAAAAACGGAAATTCACCATTTCCGCCCTTAGTGTTGATGTGGTGCCCGGTACTTCCCTTACCATCTATGGGAACACGTATGTCACCACCAGCGGCAACAGTTTGATTCTCGCCGCTATCACCAGCCTGACCGTAGATGGCAGCTTGACGTCTACGTCGACTGGTCTTGCGCTTACCGCGCTTGAAAACCTCACCGTAAACGGTATTGCGAGCCTTGCCAGCACGACGCTTCCTGCAATAAAATCTATCACTGTCGGCGCCAGGGGAGACCTGACCGTTGGCGGCACGATGAGTGGTGTTACAACGGGAACAGCCCTCACTATCAGGAGAAACGGAACAGCGAGCCTTGCAGGGGCACCGAAGCTTGCGAACTCCACCATTGAAGAAGGCGGATACCTCATCCTCGGCGGCTCGCCTACCTTCTTGGCCGCCACTACGCGCCTGAGCGTTGCTGCGGGTACGAAAGTCAACGGCATTGAGTTCCCGGTAGCGGCGTCCCTCAGCGCGGCGACCAGCGCCGGGGCAACCCTGGCGTCTTCCATCACCATCCCTGAAGCGCAGA
The DNA here is from genome assembly GCA_026002045.1 of Spirochaetia bacterium. Classification (GTDB taxonomy): domain Bacteria; phylum Spirochaetota; class Spirochaetia; order Treponematales; family Breznakiellaceae; genus BNUT01. Next base: position 1,590 of record BOAV01000046.1, read on the forward strand.
CCCTCGTCATCGCTACCTCCAACGTGCTCACCGTACCGGCGGACGTGGTAATCACCCTGGCGGCAGCCGACACATTCCCCTTGGGCGGCGGAATCAGCTTTGGCAACGCCAACACCAGCCAATTGGTCCTGAGCGGGGCCGGTGCCGGGACCGCAGGCGCCAAAGTGATTTTTGCGGCGAATACTTCAGGTCTTGAACTCACCGCTTCTGCTGCGGCTGCATTACTGCGGAATGGTAGTGGAAAGTTCAGTACTGGTGCCGGTGATGATGGCAACGTCGCCAATCTGCCTGGGGACTCTGCTGCAGCGATTGCGAAGTTTATCGCGGGCGGCACCGGCTCTTTCGCGCTGACCGTCAAGGGGACTGCAGCCGCGGATAGGCTTGATGAAGTCGCCGTCTTCGGCGAGAGCAGCTAGTCCCTCCCGCGCGGGAGTAACCGCGTAAGTAAAACGAATGGCCCGTCCCCGGTTTTGGGGCGGGCTTTTTTTAAAGGTAATATATGGAAAAACCTATAATCCCTATCGTGTTCGCCGCCACCGGCAACTACGCGCCGCCCCTGTCGGTTGCCCTGCAATCCATCATGGAAAATGCCGACACGGAGCGGAATGAGTACCGCTTCTTTATCCTGCAGACCGATATAAGCGCCGAACATCAGGCGCTTTTACACGCCCAAGTCGGCGCCTTAAGCGGATTTTCACTGGACATTATCGACGTCAGCCCCTATACCGATGGATTTATCCCGGCGAATCTCAATTACACCATCGCCGCCTATTACCGCTTTTTAGCGCCCTATCTCCTAAACGAATACGAGGCGCTCATCTACCTTGACTGTGACATCATCTGTCTTACGGATATAGCCGGAATTCTGGACTATGGGGTAGACCAGAGCGTATTGGGCGCCGCGCGCCGTCCTAACTGCGATGACCCTGAGGAATCGTGGCTCAAAGTATATCCCAAAGGGCTCGGTCTGGCGAATTACCGGGATTATTTCAATTCCGGCGTGTTGGTTATCAACACAAAACCCTTCACGGAGATGATAAGCCGGGAAGCCCTGTTTGAAATGGCAGTTACCACAACAAACCAGTTTCCCGACCAGGACATACTGAACATCCTCTGTGAAGGCAGGGTAGGCTGGTTCCCGATGAAGTGGAATTCCCTGATGGACAAGGATATTCCCACCATCCCGGATGATCAAGTTCAGGAATACGAAGAATCCCGCGCAAACCCCGCCATCATTCATCTCAATAATGATAAACCATGGAAACAGGCCGCCGACCGGCAATGCTCCCAACGGCAACACCGCTTCTGGGACTACGCCTCCCGCACCCCCTTTAACGAAGTCCTTCGCGCCATGCTCGCCGAGTACAAAGAACGTACTACCGCCCCCATCGACCCCGCCTTAGACGAAGCCATCTTTTTCAGCAACGACTGGCACGAAACCGAAGCCACCGAAGTTCTCCTCAAAACCGCCGGTATCGCCACCAAGCGCGGCTCCGGCGCGGAAGGCTGCGCCTTCAATGTCTATGTGTCCAAAGACGACGTGGAAAAAGCCTTCGCGGTCTTGATGGAAACCGGCGGAGACAAATGAGAAAGACTGTGAGCGCAGGAGTGCCTGACACCAAAATAAAGCGTTCCCCATTACCCGCGCAGCCCCCCTGCAACCGGAGTTTGTGACGGGCACGCTGGGGATAACGGCGGCGGGGGGTCCAGTGTCGCGAAAGCGACAAGGGGAATTCGTGACCCGCTTGCGGGGCATGGATTTATCGGCCAGGACCCCCGATTATTCATCTGCGTGCCCGTGGGGAGGCACGGGTTACAGGGGAGGGGTGCCACCGTTTGTGCTCCCCAAAGAGCTTGACTTTTCGGGCGATAGAGACGATATTTAAAAAGCCCTGTCGGGGCGAAAAGAGGACGCTTTGAGGGACGGTTGAGGATATCCGGTTATTCCGGATTGATTGCCGTTAATGTACCAGCGCCCTCTTTTTTTGGGATCAAATCGTAGTCTATCGCCTCAATCGAGTATAGTTTTGCCCCTACTTGAGGGTCGAGGAACTCTTTTACCGTTACTTTGATGGGCAAAATCTGCCCTTCATAGTCCATGGGCGCAAAAAGTATGCGACGGTCTCTTAATCCATCGTTATTTTTAGCCGGATTTAGCTCAAACCGCCACGGTTCTATGGCGTTTTCGTACAGTTTATCAATATTTGCCACCGCCTGCCAAAGCGCCTCTTTCGACTTTTCCTTTTCCTGTACACCGCTTACCAATTTTCCGATGGATGAACGCCGCAAAAAGGCAGTAAGCCCGCTTTTACTCCTTAACTGGATAGATGAACGTTTCTCGCTGCCATTGCCGGAGATGATACATTCAAGGGCTTTCTCGGCTTCCTGCCGAGTATGGGCCTCCCTGATGGGCCTTGCCATCTCTTTTACTTCGTCAGGAGTCCCAAAATCCTCAATGGTAAGGGTTTTAGCTTTATCAGTACTGCTGTTCCAAGATTCCTTTTTCACCACAATACCCAGCCTAACATAGACCGTCTTTTTAGTAAAACGCTTACGGCGCCAGGCACGGGAAGCGCCGGAGTACCTGACACCGAATTTGCCTAGTGTCCCGTATATGGTTAGGGGGGCGGCCTTTTTATGGCCCAAAGGAAACCGACAAAGCGTTTCCCCATTACCTGCGCGCCCCCTGCAACCGGAGTTTGTAACGGGCACGCATGGGATAAAGGCGGCGGGGGGTCCAGTGTCGCGAAAGCGACAAGGGGAATTCGTGACCCGCTTGCGGGGCATGAATTCCATGGACAGGACCCCCGATTATTCATCTGCGTGCCCGTGGGACGCCACGGTTGCAGGGGGGCTGGGGGGATCAGCCTCAGGCTTTAGAGTTTTGCGATTTCTTCAGGGGAGAGACCAGTATCCTCTGCGATTTCATTTATGGGGCGTCCCCGGACCTTCAGATTTCGGGCCGTCTGTTCCCTGCCCTCCCGTCGGCCTTCCCGCCAACCTTCCCGCCGACCCTCTATCCGGGCCTCTTCTCCCCTGACTTTCAGCGCAGTATCCAGATTCCATTCGGTTAACAGCATGTTGATTATCTCCTTTGCGTGTTGTTTTAAGAAATCCCTGAGTATATTATCTTCTATGCAGTGTTTTACAGCCATTTCCATCGCTTCTTCTTTGCCGAAACCGCCCGCTTCGTATTCCCGTATCCGGTCAATAAAGATACTATACTCCTCCAGGACCCGGCATCGTTGAACGATTGCCTGATTACGCCCCTGGTTAATGTTGTAGACCTTGACTATTACTTCCAGTTCAGGTGATGCGGCCGGTTCTAATCCCAAAAAAGAAGTATCCTTAAACGCATCAGAAAACCTGAGTGTTTTTTCGTCATCGTAGGGATCGGTTCCGTTATAGAGCACGATAAATGCAGGCCGGGGCAGGGCTATCCTTTTTTCCCGGTATATATCTTCATCGTCGGTTATTCTCTTGTAGATTTCCGCAATGTATAACAGCAGCCTGAGCGGCATGTTTTCGTTTATCGTGCTCTGGTGTTCAATAAGTATCACCAGGGTATCGGCTATGACAAAGGAAATATCGTTCATTTGTCCCTTGAATAAGACACTTTCCAGGGTGTTTATGGTGACCGTCACATCCGGGGTCAAGGTAATCCCTTCAATTGCACCGTACAGCTCCCGCAAAGTATCGGGGTCACTAAAAAGCCAGGAAAATACGCTGTCCTTATACGTTCTGTTTACGCCCATAACCGCCTCTATATCCGGCAATACTTCAAATATACCGGGAAAGGTCCCCTAATTCAATATAGCAACTATCTCGTTCAGCAATTCTCATTTTAGCCTTCTAAATTTAACCACAGACCACACGGACAAAAAGAAAGAGGAATGGGAGGATTAGGGTATGGCCTGAAAAAAGCGCCCGGCGCCCAATTTTGCGCTTCCCCATTACCCGCGCAGCCCCCCTGCAACCGGAGTTTGTGACGGGCACGCTGGGGATAACGGTGGCGGGGGGTGTCCATGGAATTCGTGACCCGCCTGCGGGGCATGAATTCCATGGACAGGACCCCCGATTATTCCTTTGCGTGCCCGTGGGGAGGCACGGTTGCAGGGGGGCTGGCCTTTATCATCACAAGATTGACATGCTCATTTTTGCCATCCAAAACAAACACGGCCCTCATATCCTTTGCCGATACTTCATAGGTTCCCCGGAAACCTTCCAGGGAAAATTCACCATTGGCATCGGTGCGGAATTCCGCCTGTGTCTGCCATTCACCTTTAATTTTGCCCTTTAATGCGTGGTATGCGGGTTTTAAACTGTTATCCTTCCGCATCAATCCTGCGGGAGCGTTGAGCCATCTGCCGTCAATGCCGTTCCAGGTGGTAATGGCCCCCACCGCAGGGTGGGCAAACAGGATTTCATACATTTCCGTTATTTCCCGGGCCTGCCTTTCTTCGCCCTCCGGCGTAGAGGGCCATTCGCCCACCTTCCAATCATTCAGATCCTCAATGTGCGGCGGCATAAGATCCCCGGAAATGAGGGTGTTCTCGGTAAAATGCAGGGGCAGGCCGAAATGGGAAAAACGATCCAGCACTTCTTCCAGTTTTTCCCGGCCCCAATATCCCTGATGCTGATGGGACTGTATACCAATTACATTGATGGGTATGCCCGCCTGAAGGCAGCCGTCAACAAGAATTTCATAATCAATTGAAGTATTAAAATCGTTAAGCACCAGCGCAGCATTACTGTTCGCACGGTATGCGGCGTCAAAGACCTCCCTGACAAGGCTCACCCGGCCAAGTTCTTTGCAAATGCGGGTGATGGCATTATCGTACTTGTCAAAAATCGGCATGATCACCACCTCGTTGATCACATCCCATTTGTCGATAAGGCCCTTGAAGGCCCCCACATCCCGTTCAATACGGGCAATCACCTTTTTCAGAATTTCTTTGTTTGAATATTCCATGAGCCAGGGGGCGCAGGCCGTATGCCAGCAGAGGGGATGCCCCTTGGTGGTAATATTCCGGTCCGCAAACCACTTCGCCGCAGCAACGGTGCGTTTCTCGTCGGGCTTGCCCTCTTCCGGTTCATAGCGGCCCAGATAAAAAGGCAGGGTAGCATAATTACTAATACTGAAAATTTTATCAAGCCGGTCCTGCACCGCCGCCGCTTCTTCCGGGGAGAGGGGCGTTCCATCCGCTTTGCCCCCCGCAAGTTCCACCGCATCAAATCCGCCGCAGCCAAAAAAAAATTCGTGATTGGTTTGATTTACCTTTACTGTTTGACCGGCAAAGGGAAGACCATTCCCCTGGGTCACCCGCAGCTTTACTGTTGATTTACGATGTGCATATTCCTGCTGATTCAAGGGAATCTCCTTAAAAAACTACTCTTTCCTGACCACCCGTGCAGCATCGGCTTTGAAACCGTTCAGGGTTGCACTGTCCACGTTCTTTTTGAGCGCAGCGTTATACCGGGTATCAAGTTCCTGGAGAACCGCAGCCGCATCGGTGGGCCGGGAGAAGAGCCTGATAAGGGCATCCCGGTATACCAGCCCTTCTACGGCAGTTTCCGTATCGGGGGAAGGAAGAAGGATGATCTTCTGGGGAACATCGGCGAATTCCGCAAAGCCCCTGGCGGTGGGCGCTTTTTTCGCAAGCGCAACCGCCTCGGACCGGAAGGGAATATAAAGCCCCGCCTCGTACATTTCTGCCATATTCTCATCGCTGTAGAAAAAATTGAGAACCTCCATGGTTTTTTCAGGGTTCTTTTTCGCAGTGGTGCTGACCGCCAAAAGGTTGGTCGCCGATACGATAGCCTTATAGGGCGCGCCGGAAGCGGTAAATGCCGGTACATCGATAACCACCCAGTTAAAGTTGGCGGGGAATTGATCGGTATAAACCCCCACATCAAAACTGGCGCCGGGGATCATGGCCACACGGCCGGCGGCAAATTGGGCACGCATCTGATCCGCATCCAGATTCTCATAGCCGGGGAATACGCTGCGGTCGTTGATCATCCCCACAACAGAGGAGACCCAGGGCAGATGGGCTGAAAAATTGTACTGGAGTTTTTCATTGTCAAACACCGCAAGCCCCGTATTAGCGCCGTTGGGGAACAGGAAATAGGTCGTGATAGTCCAGGGGCTCTGGAGGCCGAGGACGAAGCCATAATACTGACCGGCTCCTTTGGTGGTTATGGTCTTGGCGGCCTGCCGGACTTCTTCCCAGGTTGTGGGCAGCTTGGTTATTCCCGCGGCGTCAAAAAGATCCTTGTTAATGACAAATTTGTAAGTGGTCACATTGTAGGGAAGGGTATACGCCTTACCGTTCCAGGTGTGCAGATTCGGAATTAACTGGCCCTTGTACTTGTCCACCAGCGCCTGACCGCCGGGAAGATCCGACAGGGGAAGCACAACTTCGGCTCCTACATAATTGGTAAACACCTTGCCGTCCTGCCGGAAAAGCTCAGGCGCTTCCCCTGCCTTGAGGGCAATGTCAATGGCCTCGGCAAAGTTCGTACCGTAAACGGTATACTCGATCTCGATACCCTTGGCCTTTCCCTCACCCGCGTTAAACCGGGCAACCTGGGCGTCCCGCACTGTCTTTTCGGATGCATTGTCAGACCAGACCCGGATCTTGGTAACGCCGGAACCGGCGCTTCCCCCGGATGACTTGTCACCGCCGCCCCCCGCAAAAAGGGAGGTTCCCCACACCAGAACACTAACCGCAAGCAAAAGCAAACATACGCGCTTTTTCATTCTCTAACTCCTTATGAAAAAATTTATCCTTTCACCGAACCGCTGGTTAAGCCGTCGATAAAATACCGGTTAAAAATAATGTAGATAACGATCATGGGGATCACGGAAATAGCCGTCCCCGCAAGCATCAGATTCCAGGACGAAGCCGCCTCCCCTGAGCTTTTCAGGTTTATTACCCCAACCACCAATGGCATACGCTTGGGATTTGAAAGGGTAAATACCATGGGCAAAAGATAATCGTTCCAGGCGTTGCGGAAAGTAAGAATACCCACGGTGGCAACCACGGGCGTACACAGAGGGGCAATAACATGACGGAATATCTGGAAGAAGGAACAACCGTCAACCTTTGCCGCCTCGTCAATTTCCCGCGGGATGGATTCTATATATCCACGGGCGATAAAAACATTGGTGGTGTTTACCGCAAAAATCCTGATGATGATTACCCCCCAAAGGGACCGGTTCAGGCTTACCACCTTTGCTATCATCAGCAGAGGATAGAGGGTCAGGCTTCCCAGAGAAACAAACATGGAGCTTAACAGCATATAATACATAAACTGCTTGCCCCGGAACTGCCCCCGCGCAAAAACATAACCGCACACCACACTGGTAACAATGACCCCGCCGACAATAAACACCGACATGAACACACTGTTGTAGGTATACTGTTTAAAATTAGCCAGCTTCCATGCCTGTACATAATTGTCAACAACAAATTGAGAAGGGATAACCCGGTTCCCGGCGGTTAATAATTCCTTGTTGCTTTTAAAGGAAGCCATAAAGGTATAAAACACCGGAAACATACTAAATATAAAAACAACGATGAGTACGGCGTAAATAAGCCCGGAAGTGGCGTTTTTTTGAATCCTTGCGCTGCCCGATATGGTCATTTTTTTCACCTACTCTTTTAACCGTTCAGTGGTTTTAAGATATATCATGGACACACCGGCCAGGATCAGGCCGGTAATCACCGACAAAGAGGATGCGTAACCGATTTCCACGGTTCTGCCCGCACTGCCAAAGAAAAATTTAAACACATAGGTCATCACCACTTCGGTGCTGCCCGCAGGCTGCCCGTTGGTACTCGCCAAAATAAGATCCGCCATTTTCAAACTGCCCACAATCGCCATGAGCAGAATGATCTGGAACATGGACCCTATCATCGGCAGGGTGATGCGCCAGAATTTCCGCCAGGGGGATGCGCCGTCAAGATCGGCGCATTCGTATAATTCCACGGGGATACGCTGGAGGGCAACCAGAAAAAAGATCATGTTCACCCCCACATTCTGCCACACCGATGCGATCCCCAAAACGGTGAGGGCGGTCCATTTATTCCCGAACCAGTTGATATTGGTTTTAATCAGGTGCAGGTCACGGAGCATACCGTTTATCACCCCATCAAATGCGGCGAACATCAGGGAAAACACCAAACCTACGATAGCGGTACTGATGATGGCCGGTAAAAACAGGGTCACCCTGAAAAAGCCGGTGCCCCGGAGATTTTTGTTCAGGAGTACCGCAAGCAAAAGTGCCAGGGGAATTTCCACCGCCAGTTTGCCAAAGGTGAGTATAAAAGTATTTCCGATGGATTTCCAGAAATCAATGTCGCGGGTAAAAAGGCGGATAAAATTATCCATCCCGATAAACCGGGCCCGGAAGCCATTGTAATTAAAAAAGGCAAACCGGAGGATATAAATAATCGGCACATAGGTAAACAGGACGAACCCAATCATCATGGGAAAAATCATCATGATTGCCTGACGAGCGTCCTTGCGGTTAGCCACTTGCAATGAAAGCTGTTTTTGCATCATCCTTCTACCTCGGCTCCTTCATGCCCTATTGTAAACCCGGCATTTTTAATCTGTCAAGAAAAATATACTACCATGCCAGGAAATCATATCTAATTCCAATATTTGGAATTAGATTTTACTAATCATAAATCTTTTTTCCGGTCCTGTCAAGAAATACCTGACCATATTTATTTATAGGGCGCTTCCGCATCAAACCATACATTACCCAATTTAAGGGCGTCGTAGAGTTTTGCATAGGGCAGATCCCGGATTCCCCCCAGACCGTTTTTTGCACAGAGGGCCGCTGCGGTTCCCGAAGCCTGTCCCATGGCCATGCAGGAAACCGTATTCCGGGTGGACATGTGGGCTTCATGATCACTGGTGATCATCATGCCGATGGCAAAAAGATTATCCAGTCCCTTGACCAGCATGGTCCGATAGGGCAAGCCATAGGTCTTGCCGCCCTTTATCTGTATCCGGGGCGCGGAATCGTGGAAGCCGTAGGAAAAGACCTCGTCAGGATAATGGGTGCAGTTCAGGATTTCATCCAGGGGAATATCGTAATCACATTCAATACAGCGGGCCCGCCGTATGGTGATGGTGGAAGCGGTCCGGGCGATAAAGGCCTTGTCCGCTCCGGGGATGGTACTGCGCAGTAATTCTAACGCAGCCTGCTGCCGGCGGCGCAATTCATATTCCGCTTCCGCCAGGGCATCCCGGTTTGAGGGGGAAACGGCCATTTTAAAATTTACCTTGATAAACATAAAATAGTTATCGTGCAGAGTAGTGGTAACTCCGCTCATTCCCAAAGCCTTTACCGCCTCGCCGAGTTTGGGGTCTATCTTTTCCCAGGAACCGTCCACCCGGATAATCTGATTCGTCCGTCCGCTCCGGGGGCCGCGGGCGTATTCAAAAAGCACGCCCTTGTCTTTCAGAAAATCGTAGTATTTATCAATGTCGACGCCGCCCACACCCATACTGTTTACCACGGGATAATCGTTGGGCTCGGAAAATTTTGCCCCCGCGCGGGCGGAAATATCGCCATAGCCTGTGGCGTCAATAAAGACCTTGCCCAATACCGCTTCGCTGCCCTGATGGCTTTCGGTAACAATGCCGGTAATTCTGCCGCCTTCTTTAATGACATCCGCCGCATGGGTATTGAGCAGCACCTGTACTCCCGCTTCCCGCAGCATTTCCAGGGCAATGAACTTGTAGATTTCCACATCCACACAAAGGGTGTCCGAATCGTATTCAGGACGCATCTGGGTCTCATTATGCCCGGAGCAGCCCCCGGCCCGGAAAAGCCGCTGGATAAATTCTTCGGGGATGCCCCTGATGACCATCCGCTTTTCCACATTGAAGGGTTTCCAGAGATTATAAAAACTGTGGAGCCCGCAGCCCCCTTCCGCCGCAATGCCCCCCACATAGCCCTTGCTTTCGATCAGCGCAGTCTTGGCGCCGCCCCGTGCCGCCGCTATTGCGGCAAATACTCCGCCGGTCCCTCCGCCCGCAACAACCACTTCATACTGCCGCGCGGGAATTTTCTGTTCAGGTCTTACAACAAAATCCATAATTAATCTCCCTTTTTCATTACCGATCAGTCAAGAAAAACATCCTGTTTCCGCAGCACATCCCGCAGCTGCTTCACATCCAGATCGCGGACGGTTTTTCCCGCCTTGGCGGCAAGGGCGGCGGCGGTTCCCACGGCCTGGCCCTGGGCCATGCAGGAAACCGTATTACGGGTGGACATGTGGGCTTCCCAGGTACTGGTGATAAGCCGTCCGGCTACCAATAGGCCCTCAACCCCGTTGGGGATAAAGGCCCGGTAGGGAATGCCGTAATAGCCGCCGTTTTTTATCATGATCTTCGGCGCGCTGTCATGGAAACCATAGAGCATCACCTCGTCATCAAAGCGCCGGCAGTTCACGATTTCATCCAGGCTCATGTCGTGGCCGCATTCAATCACACGGGTATAGCGTATGCCGATGCAGACCGGGGTCCAGCTGATATAGGCGTTTTCAAAACCCGGAATATGTTCTTTGAGCATTTTGGCAAGGATCATTACCTGTTTACGCAGGGTGATCTCCGCCTTTGAAAGGGTCTCCGTGTCGGTGGCGTCCACATTCGGGATTGAAGTGCCGTTGATGTAGTTGTAATTGTTCTCGTGCAGGGATGCGCCCAGAGGCCCCCAGATGCCGGTCTTGTCCATGTACTCTTTGAAGAGGGGGATCTTCCGCAGTTCAAAACCCAGGCGGATAATATCATCGATCTTGCTGCCCTTGTCGGCATGGATGATCTGGTTGACCATGTCCTTCTCTTCCAGAAACCTGACCAGCCGGGGCATGTCCACATTGGTCATTCCGAAGGGCATACCCACCTTGGTAGTGGCATGCTGTTTGATAAACTTCGCCCCCGCTTTTGCGGCAACATCGCCGTCCCCGGTGGTATCGATCACCGTGTGGGCCAGGATGGCTTCCCTCCCCGACTTGCCTTCGATGATGACCCCCTTAACCTTGCTGCCCTCCCGGACCGTTTCCACCGCCATCACGTGGAGCAGAACCCGCACCCCCGCTTCTTCCATCATGTCAAAGATGACGCCCTTAAAAATTTCCCAATCGATCAGGGTGATAACCGAATCGTAACTGCCGCCCTTATCCTGCTCAAGATGGCCCGGGGAGCCGCCCGCCGCCACCAGCCGGTCAACGATCTCCTGGGGGATGCCCCGGACCACCTGCACCTTTTTGACCCCCGGAAACGCCTTATACACATTAAAAAAACTGTGCAGGGGCCCTGCGCCGTTGAGCATGGAGCCGCCCAGAAATCCGTAGCGGTCGATCAAAATAGTTTTTGCCCCATTCCGCGCCGCAGCCAAAGCCGCCACAATACCCGCGGTACCGCCGCCCGCCACCAGTACGTCACATTCGTATCCGACCGGTGTTTTTAATGTCTCTTCGATAAATTGCGCATTCATTTTCAGCCTTCCTTTTTATTAGTAAAAAAATAGTAATACTACTTTTAACGCAGGGGCCTTACCGAATGGGTACAAACATAAACTTCGCCGGGTTTTATATGCAGCGTTCCCGGTTTATGCACCCAGTCCCCGTCAATCTCTTTACAAGGCAGGGAACTTATGGAACCAAAAAAAGGTTCGATTGCAAGGAAAGGGGAATCCGGCTGGGTCCAAAACTGAAGATGATTCGCTCCCCCCAGATTGATCCTGATGCCCCGGCCATTCTTGTCATTTTTTAAACAGATTTCCTGCGAATTATAATTGCTGAAACAAAAACAGCCCTTGGTAAACATGCGGTAATCCAGCCTGATCTGTTTTCCATCGGCGCTGAAACATTTTTCGATTTCGCTCATGGGGCCGTAGGTTTTTACGATGTTAGTAATACTCTCAGGCCTTTCAAATTCGATGCGGTAATCCTCAAAACAGGTTCCCTCTCCGATGGGGCAGTTATAACGCGGATGGCCCCCTACGGAAAAAAAGAGTTCCCGTGTATCCCGGTTTTCTACCCGGTATTCGGTTTTGAGGGATTCCCCTTCAACATAATAGGTTAAACGAAAGTTGAAATGCCGGGGATAGAGCCGGTAAGTCTCTTCGTCATCGGTAAGTTCATAACTGATGCGGGTTTCAGTTTTTTCAAAAACGGTAAATTCCCGGTCCTGGGCAAAACCGTGCATGGGCATGGCGTATTCCTTACCGTCCAGCATATATTTACCATCCGGCAGATAGCCCAGCAGGGGAAAGCACAGGGCGGTCCCCAGTTTTTTCAGATCCGCAGGCCGCCAAAAGTAGTTTACGTCTTCATCGTTAAAACGTAATTCCCAAGGCTCAACATTGAAACTATCGGAGGTAAAACTTATCTTTTCGTTCTTGATTGTGTGTTTCATTTACGTACCTTTTCTATAGGGAACTATTCCGGGAATTCCAAGGGGCAGCGCATAGACCGATTTGCTGGCGGTAATAAAAAGTGTTTTGGAATCCCTTCCCCCGAAACAAAAATTGCCGACCTGTTCCGAAACATACAGTATCGCTGCGGGGGATCCGTCAGGGGCGATCACCCAAATTCCGCCGGGGCCTGTTACGTAGACATTCCCTTCGGTATCGACCTTCATGCCGTCCACCACGCCGGGACCATAGGCCGGGTCCACCACTGCAAAAACGCCGGTTTTGGACACGGACCCGTCTTTCCCCATGGCGAAGGCAATGATCTGCTGTTTGTCGGAATCGTTTACGTAGAGGATCGATTCATCAGGAGAAAAGGCAATCCCGTTGGGACGGCTAAAACTGTCGTCAATGAGACGGGTTTCCCCGCCGGGAGTGAGGGCAAAAATTCCGTTAAACCCAATCACCTTTGGTCCGCCCATCATGGCCGAATAGGGATCGGTAAAGAAGATGTCCCCATTCCGGGCAACCACCACATCGTTGGGACTGTTGAGCTGCCTGCCCTCAAAGGTTCCCGTGATAAGAACGCTTTTTTCGCTGTCCGCATAGGCGATGCCATGGGCGGAGGACTCGGCGGCCACGATGCGGCCATCGGCGTCCATGGATAAACCGATGGCCCGGTTTGCGTGATCCCGGTAAAGGGTCTGCCCGTCCTTTTCAGTCCATTTAAGGATGAGGTGATCCTGGAAATCGGTAAAATAAAGACAGTCCGCCTTGATATCCCAAACCGGCCCTTCGGTAAAACGGAACCCCGAAGTTAACTGCCGCAGTTCACCGCCTGAAAAAATGCGGTCCGCAAGGGGAGAAAACTTTTTGATTAATTCCATGACAGGGGCCTCACTACTGCGGGTTTTTCGTCGTAAAAAAGCGGTTCAGGGGGCGGGAAGATCCGGTCAATTTCTTTAAGCACATCTTCGGTAAGTTTTATCTCGACGCTGTGGAGCAGTTCCTGAAGATCCGCCAGGGTTGCGGGGCCGATAATCGGGGAGGTAACCGCAGGATGAGCCATTTCCCAGGCGAGGGTTACGTTGGCGGGTTTTTCACCGAGATCGTGACAGAGTTTTGCATATTCCAAAAGCCGGGGCCGGTACTTCTCCACCAGGGGAAGGGATTCCTTTTCAATTTCACGGCCATTGGGTTCCAGAAGATCCGCTGCCAATACTCCCCGCTGGAGGGGGCTAAACAGTGTTACTGCGATACCCTGATCGATACAGCAGGGAAAGGCTTCCAGTTCCGCGCCGCGGCGGGTCATGTCGTAACGATGCTGTTCGCAGATAAGCCCCATAAAATGGCGGTTCCGGGCCGCTTCCTGGGCCTTCATAATTTCCCAGCTGTTGAACTTGGAAGAGCCCACATAATCAAGCCGGCCCGCTTTGACAAAGGTTTCAAAGGCTTCCCAAATTTCATCCCACTGAACATAACGATCCACATGGTGCATTGAGATCATTTCGATATGATCGGTCTGGAGCCGTTCAAAGGACCCTTCAATATGACGGCGGAGTTTCCAGAGGGAATAATCGTTGTTCGTATTAACGCCATCATAATCGTTGTTAAGCATGGTCCGCCCAACCTTGGTGGCAAAGAAGACCTTTTCCCGGCGGCCGCCCCCCTGCTTAAACCACTTTCCCACGATCCGCTCCGAATCGCCGGATGTGCCTTCCCCATGGTTGCCATACACATTGGCGCAGTCAAAAAAATTGATCCCCGCTTCCAGAGCGGCGTCCATTATTTTGAAGGCTTCCTTTTCATTGGTGGCCGCCCAGTTGCCCACAAAGTTGGTATTGTAACCCCAGTTACCCGTTCCCAGACAGATCCGGCTGACCTTGACATTGGACCGGCCGAATTTCTTGTATTCCACGGTTGTTTCTCCTTATTATGAATAGAGGGTGCAGGCGACCTTTCTCCCCGGCTCAACTTCTACCAGAGGGATATCCTGGGCGGTACACTTTTCGCCGGCAAATTTACACCGGGGAGCAAAACGGCAGCCCGGTTTTGGATTGATGGGGTTGGACACTTCCCCGGTCAATATGGTCCGCTTCCGGTTCGGGTGAAGGTCCGGCACAGGGATAGCGGAAAGAAGGGCCTGGGAATAGGGATGCAGCTGTTTCTCAAAAAGTTTTTTCTTTTCCGTATATTCCACAACCTTGCCCATATACATAACCATGATATTTGTACTGACGTGTTTTACCACACAAAGGTTATGGGTAATAAACATGTAGGCCAGCCCTTTTTTCTCCTGCAGATCCATGATCAAATTCAATATCTGCGCCTGAATGGAAACATCCAGAGCCGATACCGGTTCATCGCAGACAATGAATTTCGGGTCCAGGGCCAATGCGCGGGCGATGCCGACGCGCTGCCGCCGTCCGCCGTCAAGTTCATGGGGATAGGTGTTCACGTAACGTTCGGAAAGCCCCACAATATCCATAAGTTCCAAAATCTTATTTTTAATATCATTACTATTCCGGATCGTCTTGCGGACCAGAATCGGCTCGGCGATAAGGTCCCGTATGGAAAGCCGGGGATTAAGGGATGTAAAGGGGTCCTGAAAGATCATCTGCATTTCACTGTAGATATGATCCTTTTTCTTTCCCCGGCCATCATAAATACTTTCGCCGTTGTAAAGTACTTCTCCTTCGGTTATATCAAGGAGTCCCAGTAAAACCCGTCCGAGTGTGGACTTTCCGCAGCCCGATTCCCCCACCACACCCAGGGTTTCAACAGAATTAATGATCAAATCTACGTCATCAACAGCATGGAGCAGGCCCCTGGGAACTTTAAAGTATTTTTTTAGTCCGCGGGTTTCTATAATCGGAACAGCCATATTACTTACCCCACTTATCTTTATAAAGATGACACTTTATGCGGTGAGATCCATTGGTATAAAAATCAGGTTCTGTCTCGGCGCATATATCCAGCCTGTAATCACAGCGATCGCAAAACTTGCATCCCACAGGGAGTTCTTCCGGGTTGGCCATATTGCCCCGGATAGGGGTCAACCTGGCCGATTCGGTTTCAAGATTGGGAATACATTTAAAAAGCCCTTCCGTATAGGGGTGATTATTCGTTTTTGCATAAACATCTTCTATCGTGCCCATCTCAATTATCTGACCACTGTAAATTACCGCAACCCTGGTACAGATTTCCACCACAATACCCAGGTCGTGGGTGATCAAAATCATCGCGGTATTAAATTCCGATTGAAGATTCCGCAAAGTGCTGCGGAACCAGTACCCTGCGGATCATTGTAAAACACATCCTTCCCAACGGCATAGGGCCGGTGATTGTAACCGCCACCCTTACCCTGGGTTCGGCCATTCTCAATATCGCATCCCTGGGTTTTCTTGGGGTTGGTATTAATGCGCCGACCCCGGAATGGGGCACCATACTTTCAGACAATAAGGCCCATATCCGGTATTTTCCCTACCTGGGTCTGATCCCCGGAATCGCAATTGCAATTTCAGTTATGTGTGTCAACTTTGTCGGGGATGGTTTACGGGATGCCCTTGATCCAAAAATGAAAAGATAAACGCGGGAGCTATAGATGTCGAAACTTCTGGATATTAAGGATCTCTACGTTCAGTACAATACCGATGACGGGACGGTATATGCCCTTAACGGGGTGAGTATCTCTCTGGATAAGGGGGAGACCCTTGGACTGGTGGGGGAGACCGGGGCCGGTAAAACCACCCTGGCGCTCAGCGTCCTCGGGCTTTTGCCTGATCAGGTGGGGGAGATTAAATCCGGCAGTATTAAATATGACGACAAGGATATTCTTTCCTTTTCCAAAAAGGAGATGCAAAAGATCCGGGGGGAAAAGATATCCATGATTTTCCAGGACCCCATGACCAGCCTTAATCCGACCAAATCGGTGGGGCTGCAGATCAGGGAAGTTTTGGATCTTCATTTTAAGGAACTCTCCAAAGAGGAAAAACAAAAACGGGTGGATAATCTTTTCCGCATGGTGGGTATCCCGCCGGAGCGGCAGCATGAGCATCCTTTCCAGTTTTCCGGGGGCATGAAGCAGCGTATCGTTATTGCCATGGCCCTTATCGGGGAGCCTGAACTGATCCTTGCCGATGAGCCTACTACCGCTCTGGACGTTACCATTCAGGCGCAGATACTGGAACTTATGCGGAATCTTCAATCGGAATTTAATACCGCGATGATTTTGATCACCCACGACCTGGGTATTGT
>BOAV01000047.1 GCA_026002045.1 Spirochaetia bacterium
CCGACTTAAAATGATTATTCTAAGATTATGACATAGATGAAATTTTCAGTCAATCCTCATAAATATGTAGCGGAGCTACGAAAACGCCCCAACAGAGGGGGGTAGCGGAAGACCGCATAGCGGGCTGCAGCGAGGGGGGAGACTTCCCCCCTCTAATATGGTATAATCCTTCCCATTAGAAGGAGTTTAATATGGTTATTTTAACGCTGAACTGCGGGTCATCATCCGCCAAATATCAGGTTTACGATTGGGATGCCAAGGACATTCTGGCGGTGGGGGTTGTGGAAAAGGTCACCATCGGGGGGTCCTTTATCAACCACAAGGTGAAGGGCAAGGAAGAAATCACCATCCAGCATGACTGCCCCACCCACACCGATGCGGTGGACCTTATCATCAAGACCCTGACCGATCCGGTCAACGGGGTTATCAAGGACATGGGCGTGATCAAGGCCGTGGGGCACCGGGTGGTTCACGGGGGGGACAAGTTTACCAAGTCGGTCATCGTGGATGATAATGTGATGAAGACCCTGGACGAGGTCAAAGCCCTGGGGCCGCTGCACAACCCCGCCAACATCATGGGGATCGAGGCGGCCAAGAAGGTGCTGCCCAATGTGCCCCACTGCGCCATCATGGACACCGCCTGGCACCAGACCATGCCCCCGGAATCCTTCCTCTACGCCGTGCCCTACGAATGGTACGAGAAGTACGGGGTCCGCCGCTACGGCTTCCACGGGACCAGCTTTCTCTACACCGCCAAGCGGGCGGCGGTGCTTCTGGGGAAGGACCCCTACAAGACCAATCTGATCATCGCCCACCTGGGGAACGGCGCTTCCATCAACGCCGTCAAGGACGGTAAATCCTTTGATACGAGTATGGGCATTACCCCCCTTGAAGGGCTCATCATGGGGACCCGGTCCGGGGACGCGGACCTGGCCATGCCCTTCTACGTGATGCGGAAAACCGGCATGAGCCCCGCCGACATGGAAAGCGCCTTGAACAAAAAGTCCGGCCTTTTGGGGATCACCGGCCAATACGCCGACCGCCGGGACATCCAGAAGGCGGCTCTTGCCGGGGATGACCGGGCGCGGCTGGCACAGGACATGGAGGCCCACCGGGTTAAAAAGTACATCGGGGGCTATCAGGCCGCATTGGGCCGGGTGGACGCACTGGTCTTTACAGCCGGGGTTGGGGAGTTCGCCTTCTTCATGCGGAAGAAGATCCTCGACGGCCTTGAGGGCATCGGTATTGTCTACGATCCCCACAAGAACGAGCTGGCCCATACCCGGAACACCGAAACCCTGATCTCCAAACCGGAATCGAAGATCCCGGTTTACATCATCCCCACCGATGAGGAACTGGTGATGACCGAAGACGCCTACGCCCTGATGGCGGGCACCTACGATGTGCACACCAAATTCACCTATTCCTTCCAGAGTAAGGACTACGTGAACAAGGGCCGGGCCGAAGGCTTGAAGGACGAGCTGGTGAAAAACCCGGAACTTAAGTCGATCATCGCGACCCCTAAGTGAACAATTAAAAAAGAGTGAGTAATGGCTGAAAAAGAAATTGAACTTCTCTGTATCGGCAACGCCATGGTTGATATTTTTGCTCAGGGCGATGAGGCACTGGCCGCACGTTACGGCATCACCGAAGCGGTGCAGCATATTGAATACGAAAATTTGAAGGAACTGGCGGCGGCCCTGCCGAAGCACCGTGCACATTCCGGAGGCGGCGCGGCCAATGCCGCAAAAATCGCGGGCTTCCTGGGGATAAAAACCAGTCTGATCGGGGCCGTGGGGGTAAACAGTGATCCTACGCAGCGCACCGGTCCCCTGGACCGCATGGGCGCTCTCTTTGAGGCGGACCTTGCCGCCGCCGGGGTACAAACACATCTCTTTAAGCGGCAGTTCCCCACAGGGCTCTGCCTGATGCTTGAACTCCCCAAAGGGGAAACCCGCATCGCCGCAGCCCCCTCGGCGGCGCTGGAACTTGGGGCGGAGGATATCGACGAGGCCGCCGTCAAAAAAGCCCAAGTCATAGTGCTGGACGGCTTTATGATGGACCGGCAGGATCTGGTGCGCCGCATCCTGGAACTGGCAGCCCGGAACGGGACCGCGGTTGCCCTGGATGTCAGTTCCGCCCATCTTGCAGAGGCCAGGGCCCCTGAACTCGCTACTTACTCAAGACTCTACCCCATGATTTTATTCATGAACGAGGATGAGGCAAAGGCTTTTTATCTGGTGATAAGCAAGCAGGGCAGCCTGAACCCTTCGGCGGAGGCCGGGGACGCCTCTGACATCCTGACTGAAGAAATGTTCGACTTTTTCAAGGGCTTTACCGCCAACGAACTTTTTCCCATTGTGGCGGTAAAACTTGGCAAGCGGGGAGCGGTGGTCTTTGCCGGAGGCGCCATCCATCGGGCGGAAACCATGCCCATCATCCCCCTTGACACCACCGGCGCCGGGGACGCCTTCTGCGGCGCATTCCTCTCCGCTTGGATCCGGAATAAATCCCTTTCCGAATGCGCAAGCCTTGGCAACAAGGTCGCCCGGGAAGTGCTGAACGTAAAGGGCACCGGGATAAACGGAAAAAAGCTCAAGGGCTACGCGAAACATCTGCAAATTAAGCCGTAATGGGTAACAAATAATTACAGGAGAACTGAAGCGGCGATCTTTTTTCCTTCTGCTTCGCCGAGCAGTTTTCCGATCACCGCGATGGCGAAGGCCGCAGCGGTTCCCGCCCCCCGGCTGGTAATAATGCTGCCCCCGGCGTCACCGGTATCAATCACCACCGGGTCCTCCGACCAGTGCGCCCCGGTCACCGTTTTTTCCATGCCGGGGTAACAGGTAAAGCGTTTGCCCGCAAGGATCCCCAGGGGCGCAAGGACCACCGCCGGGGAGGCGCAGATAGCGGCCACGGTTTTTCCTGCGGCAGCCATTTCTTTTAAACGCGCCCCGGTCTCTTTGCAGGCCGCCAGGTTCGCCGCGCCGGGCATGCCCCCGGGGATCAGTACGGCATCCCAGGCGGAAGCAGTAAGCTTACCCGCCTTCGCCAGATCCGCCAGCGTTGTGTCCGCGATCACCGGTATGCCGTGAGACCCGGTAATGGTCCGGTTCGTGCCAATACCGGCGGTGGTCACTTCGAGACCCGCCCGGCGCAGGTAATCGATGGGGGTAATGGCTTCCACTTCCTCAAAACCTTCGGCCAGGAGAATAATAACTTTTTTCGGCATAGATGACTCCTTGCCTGGAGAATAGCAGCAAAAACGAAAAATGTGAAGAAAGAGGCTCTTTTCCCCTTGACAGAACTTCGTATATACGTCAACCTTCGCAAATCGAAACGGAAAGGTTCATTTGAAAGATTTTGTTTTTCAAATGGGCTTCCAAAAATATTAAAATACTACCATATCGATCCGGAGGATTGCTTATAATTTCCGGAAAGCGATAAGGGGGGACTGTTATGGAACAGAACTTCGTAGAACGGATGGACAAATCCCTGTCGGAGCTCAAGGCCGGGATCATTTCAAATTTGATCGCCGGCAACGAAGATTTTAAAAATATCGTGGAGGGGATGGACCCCAAGGATCTGGCGGATGTTGCCTCCGACGACATTGACCGGAAGATGATCGAGGCTATCGGGTCCCAGGAACTGAAACAGCTTAAACTGATAGATTCCGCCCTGACCAGGATTAAGCAGGGGCGCTACGGTCTCTGCATCAAATGCGGGAAGCATATCCCGGAGGACCGGCTTGAGGCGATTCCCTACGCGCTGATGTGTATTGAGTGTAAGACGGCGGAGGAACGGCGAAACCGGTAATAGAAGAGGGGTCCACGGATTACACAGATGTACACGGATTAAAAAAAATTTCATATTAAAATCCGTGTAATCTGTGTTCCTTTCCGTGGAAATCCGTGGATCCTCTTAATTCTTCTGTTTTCCATATCGCCTTGCTCCCCTTCCGGCCCTCAAAGAGGACGGTTTCGGTATAACCGGTGGCCAAAAGCGCCGCCCGGGCTTCGCCGTAGTGGCCATCCAGGTCTTCCGCCTGATGGGCGTCGGCGGTGATGATCGCCGGGACATGGCTTTCCCGGAAAAGCCGTAAAAAGGGAACCGAGGGGAAGGTATCATCGGTTTTTTCCCGGTTAAGACCCCCGGTATTGACTTCCACGGTGATTCCCCCGGTAGCTGCGGCCCGGGCGATTTCTCCGATGCGCTTGAGAGCGGCCGCTCCGGCGGGGTTAAAAAAGGGGCGGCCCGAATTGTTTTTTCTGATTAAATCAACATGGCCCAGGACATCGAAACCCCCGGCTAAAACCATCCCTTCTAGGGTGTCCCAATAAAATGCCGCCAGGGCTTCCCCATCCCCGCCAAAACCGGAGCGGATGCCCCGATCCAGCTCTTCCCGGCTGCCGTCCACGGTAAAGGGTTCGGCCCCGTTGGGGGGAAGGATGTAATGTACCGAACCGATGAGGTAATCCAGGCCGAGACTTAAATAATCCGCATCGGCGGGCCCCATTAATCCCGGTATATAATCCACTTCCAGCCCCAAATAGACCGGGAGTTTCCCTTCCCAGCGGGCACGGGCGGAGCGGACCGCTTCGAGGTACTCATCCAGACGAACATCGGCCAGATGCCAGTCAGACTTGAAGCCGGTTTTGCGGGTAATAGGGGCGTGGGCGCTGAAACCAATGGAAACAAGTCCCTTTTCCCAGGCCCTGCGGCAGCAGGTTTCGATATCGTCTTTACCATCGCAGAAAAGGGTATGGGTGTGGATGCAGGAATAGTTCATAAAGGCGATAATAACATAGATTGACAGAGCCGGGAATAAAGTCTAACATAAGTAACAGGAGTTTATGTGGCAAAAGAAGAAGCGATTGAAGTAGAAGGGGTCGTTAAGGAAGCTCTCCCCAACACCATGTTCAGGGTTGAGCTTGATAATCAGAACGGACACCTTATACTTGCCCACCTGTCCGGAAAAATGCGCAAGCATTATATCCGCATCGTCCCCGGCGACCGGGTGCGGATAGCCCTCTCCCCCTACGATCTAAGCCGGGGCCGGATTATTTACCGGGAACGGTAGCAGATGAAGATATTCGTATGGCCATACAGCAAACAATAGAAGTCCCGGCCAGCCACCGGCTAACCCTTGAAGTACCCCGGGAAATCCCCGAGGGAAAGGTCATACTTACCTTTACCCCTATACCGGATGATATTTCTCAAAAAGATGTTGATAAAGAAGCGTTGGCCTTCGCTCATGGATTTGTTACACAGCATATTACGGCCTTCAAAGAACTTGCCAAGTGATCAAACTGTCATTTGATACCCTTGTTGCAATCCATTCTGATCTGATACGTCAGAGCGGCGGCCTGGATGGCGTACGGGACAATCATTTACTGGATTCTGCCTTGAATGCCCCATTTCAAACATTTGACGGACAGGACTTGTACCCAACTTTAGAAGCGAAAGCAGCCCAACTCGCATTTTCTTTAATAAAAAATCACCCTTTCCATGATGGCAATAAACGTATCGGCATTGTAGCAATGGTAACGTTTCTTGAACGTAATGGGCTATCGGTAATTTGTACCGACGATGAACTTATCTCGGTGGGCTGGGGGCTTGCGGATAATACCATCGATAAAGTTTATCTGGAAAATTGGTTAACAGCTCATATCACCTTCCCATAACTTATAAGGGGAGATACCCCGTAACTCCCCGGTGAATTCAAAAATGTCAGGCGCCCTTTTGTGCCGGTTAAAACTTTTCGTATGCCGCCATTAGGCGACGACCGCTTCACGTTCCATCTTAAAAAGCAGGTGGACATTAGTATGGGGAATACCGCTTATTTCCAGTAATTCCGGGGCTGCAACTTTAACCCGTTCAATAAGCGCATCCAGAGAACCGGATTCAAGGATAAGGCCGGGTATATCGTCGCTTTCGGCAACCCACACATGGGCTTCATCATCCCAAGTCAACAAGATAGTATATTCACTCATGTTGATAATTATAGTACACCGGCTCCACCGCTCGCAAGGCTCCTAACACAAGCCGCCCCAAGGAACCGTAGGTTCCCGTTTCCCAAAAGCGGCTGGTTTTCAACGGGTTTTTCGAAAAGGTGTCAGGCACTTTTGCGCCCCCTTCAAAACAAGGAAGGGGTACGCTGAATAATAAGGGCGGTACTGTAAGCTCAAATAGTGCCGGCGATGGTGAAGGCGAAGACATCTTCAAACAATAGAAGGAGAGCAGAAAGATGGGAACTTTAACTGTTGAGAATCAAACCAATGTTGATAAGATTGTAAAAATCGAAGCAAAAAAGACTGTTACCTGTCCAGATGGGGGCATTCAAAATGGTAATAAATCTAATCCTATACCGCTTCAATCAGGTCATTATACCGTTGAAATAACAGCAGAGGGAC
This sequence comes from Spirochaetia bacterium, assembly GCA_026002045.1. GTDB lineage: Bacteria > Spirochaetota > Spirochaetia > Treponematales > Breznakiellaceae > BNUT01. The sequence continues at coordinate 6,414 of BOAV01000047.1, forward strand.
CGGATGGAGCTAAACATGCCTGTAAGGATATTGATATTTACAATGACGATCGATTGATGCCTGTAACCACACAAGATTTTGATCGTTGAGTTTTAAAATTTCAGGTGCCATAAATGGCCCCTGCGAAGACAAATTTGGGGTAAAAAAATTCGCTTAACTTTTGCCTATTTCAACAAAACCCAGGTTGTTCCGCTGCCCCCTGACGCCGCATCGCAGTAGCCGCTTTCACCGGCAAAGGGGCAGCGTTCGATAAATTCCCGGACCGTATGTTTTAAAATTGCCCCGCCCTGAGAGTGATTCCCCTTGCCGTGTATGATTGCCAGCTTGGGGAAACCCCGGCGTTTGGCATTCTGAAAAAAGGCATCCAGAGCGGTCCAGGCTTCGTCACTGGTGAGGCCGTGGAGGTCGATTACCGCATCGGGCTTTCGCAGCAGGAGCCGCCGCCGCTTTTCGCCGGGGGATATTTCTGCCGCCTTACCGCCATGCAACTCCGGCTCCTCCGCATCCTTATCATAAATATCATTCTTCCCAAGCCACGCGGTCAGGGGGTGGATCCGCTGCGCGGCGGCTTGCCGGGCAGTTTCCTTCTGTCCCCGGTTCTTCCCGGCCTTTTTCCCCTGGGGCTTTGCGGTCTCATTGTCCCACTGATCCAGAATATCCCCAAAATCCACGGCCTTCCTCTTAGTAAAAAATGATATCCCTTATCCGTACCCAACCTGCCCCGGTACTGGATTCCGCATAGGCCCAGTTTAGGCGGCCGGAAGAGACCCGCACCCGTTCCCCTTCCTTAAAGCGGACATTTACCGCCCCGTCCGGTTCGGGAACCCGGCGGGCTTCAGTTTCCCGGACCAGGGCATATTGGGCAGAGCCCGGCAACAAAGGCCGGGCAGAATCCCCCAAACCATAAAGGCAAATTCCCATAATAACGAACAAAATAATGAGAATACTTTTATAACCCCGTGAGAAGGCGGTGGTTACGGTGCGGGGGATATTAATGATGATACCGCTTAATATGAGGAGACCCAAACTCAGCAAAAAGCCCGCCCCCAGGATGACGCGGGGCCGCCATTTTTCGTTTTCCCGGGCCTGTTCAAGCCCCAAAACCCGTTCAGCTTCCCGGCGCAGGGGAAGAAGGGCCGGCCCGGCAAAATGGTCCCGTTCATTCCGCCGCAGTTCTGCCAGCGCCTCCGCCCGGCGGCCGCCGTTCCAAAGCGCCTCTGCCCGCTCCCGAATTTCCCGGAACGCCTTTGGCTGAATGTCAGGGAAAGGTATCACCATGGCAGCGACACCGGCGGCAGGCGCGGGGGCAGCAGATATAACAGCGGAGACCGGGTTAAGGGCGGCATCTGTTACGGGAATACGGAGGGCAGGTACATTCAGGGTGAATTCTTCAAAGGCAACAGGAGTTTGGGGGAGCACAAAAAATCCCTCTCCAAGGGGGATAACATTGATGCGGAGGAGGATGCCCTGTTCCCTATCGCCTTCGGTTATGGGCGCCTGGTCAAGAATGGCCCCCGGAGGTGTTTTTGGAAGAAAGAGCCGCGATTCAGGAAGGGCCCGCCGGGGATCCCAACCTGAGAGGGTGAGGATCAGTTCTGCGGCCTCCCCTGCCCTCAGGACAGCGGGCGGATTTTGCCAGCCCGGCTGCGGCCTGAATCCCGTCACCGGAACGCCCCGGACCGTCAGGATGATGGGGGCGGTAAGGATACGGCCGCCGGGGAGGGTCACCTCAAAAGGTTCAAAGACGACCCGGTCCGCGCCCCCCAGGGAGAACTGGTATTCCACGGCGGTCCAACGTTCATCTATCCCCAGGGCGGCGGCTACCCCCTCGGCTTCCCCTGCGGGCTTCCGGATAAGCCGGGGCGCGGAACTCATCCGTTCCAGGGAAAGTTCCGGGGGCAGGGGGGGCAGCCGGACCTGAACCTCCGAGGGAAGGGGATGATCCACCAGAATGGTTATTGTCCAGGATGATCCCGCGGTGGGGGATTCGGGGGAGCTTTGTACCAGCACCCGGGGGGATCTGAAGTCCTGGGCTGACAGGAACGGCCCAAGGATCAGGATCAATAAACCGATCAATAAATCGATCAATAATCCGGGCCTGTGGAGGGTTCTTCTTCTATCCATTCCCGGCTTTTCCATTGGTTTTGTTCCTTTCGATGCAGATAATCAAACAAGGCGGAACTCCGCTCCTGCATCCCGTTCCCCTCACTTTCCTGCCCTCCTGTGGAAACCCCGGCGGAAGATGCCTGCCGGGACAGGGAGAGGAGGCTTAGTTCCAGATTACGCTTTGCCTCAATCCGGCTGCCGTCAATTTCCAGGGCCTGCCTAAAGGCATCCGCAGAGGCTTCATAATCGCCCTTTTCAAAGAGAACTATCCCCGTATTATAACGAATCCGGTAGGATAATTCCTGGCCGGTCTCCGGGGGCAGATCCTTTAGGGCCTCCGCGGAAGTCTCAAAGCGTCCCAGGGCGGCTTCCCCCTCTTCCAGTGAAATATAGGCCGACCCCAGGCCGTATTCGGCATAGGGTCTTATCAAACCATCGTTTACCGTCTCCTCATGGTCCAGGGCCCGAAGGTAGGCGGCAACCGCCTCGGTATACATCCCCTGGGAATGGTAAAAATTCCCCTCCATGATGAGTAGCCGCCCCGGCAGCCGGGAACAGCCGCCCGGCAGAAATAGCAAAATGGAAAAAAATATGGTAAGGCCCAAGATTTTGATGGATTTTCTCATTGCTTTACTTTCCTCCACCGGGATTCCAGCAGAAAGCATTTTGACGCCCCCAGACTGACAAGGGCAAGGATGACAAAGATGTCCCACCGGGGTTTAGGCTCCCGGCGGCTGCCGCCGGTAAGCGACTCGGCGGACAGGGATTGCAGATAATCCCCCAGGACCGCTGAGGCATCCTCCCGGTTTCCGTCGATGTAGAGTCCCCGGCCCCGCTCGGCGGCGTTCCGTAGGACCTCTTGCCGCCGGTAACTGACAAATGGTTCCGTTGGAGATTCGGTGTCTGCGGTTGGGACCGGCCCCCCTTCTTCGGCGCCAATCCCTATAACCGCAAAGGTGATATCAGCCGCTATGGCCCGGTCAACCGCATCGGAGAGGGAACCGGTTAAGGCTTCCCCATCGGTAATAAGGATGATCACCCGCCGGCTGGGGAAGGAATCCAGGAACGCGGAAGCGGCGGCGTCCACCAGGGACTCAAGGTTGGTTCCCCTGCCGGAAAGGGCGGAACCGCTCAGGCCGCCGAGGAAGCTGGCTATCGCCTCGGTATCATCGGTAAGGGGCACCGCCAGGATTCCCCGGCCCCGGCTGATCGCCGCCCCCAGGCGAATTTCGGCGGAACTTTCCGCTAAAAGGCGGCTGATCTCCAGCCCCCGGTCCAGCCGGGAAAAGGGAAATATGGGGACATCCTGAACTTCCATGCTGCGGGATACGTCCAGGGCCAGCACCGCGTCAAGGCCCCGGCGGTATTCGGTAATAGTTTGACTTCCCCAGCGGGGCCCGGCCAGGGCAATGATCAGACAGGCAAGGGATAACCAGAAAAGGCAGCGGGAACACCGGTAGCGAAACCAGAGCTTGCCTTCTCCGGTAAAAAGGGCAAGAATTCCCCGGTACTTCCGGTCCCCTATCACCCTTAAAATGATAAAAAAAAGCAGTACGAAAAAGCCGAAAAGGGCCTTCGGGTTATCCAAAGTAAAGGATTCAATCATACCCAGGCCCCCAGCAGATACCGGCGGATAAGGGCGATGGCAACAAAAATTGCCATGGCGGCGGCGATCAGGGGGACATGCCGGGGAATCCGCCGGATAAGGTTTCCGGAACGGCTCACGGTCATCTCATCGGCGGCAATCCGGGAAAAGGCCGCCGCCAGGGCCTCCCCGGAAAGGGCAGGAATATAGGTCCCGCCCCCGGCCCGGCTCAGAGCCCGCAGGCTTTCCGAATCAAAGCGGGAATCGAAGATACCGGTCCGCCGCATCCGGGTAAAGGGGTCCACATAGTCGATGGGAATTTCACCTCCGCTGCCCACCCCCACCACCCAGAGGGAGACCCCCAGATCCTCCAGCATGGCCGCGGCGGTTTCGGGGTGTATTGCCCCGGCGTTGTTTTCCCCATCGGTGATCAGTATTGCGGAGCGGCGGGGGGCAACGGAATTTTGCAGATGAAAGGCCGCCGTAGCAAGCCCCATCCCCAGGGCGGTGCCGTCCCCCAGTTCCGCCACCCTGAGGGAGTCCAGCCGGGAAAAGAGGGCCCGCCGGTCCACCGTGGGGGGCACCAGCAGGGCCGCATCATAGCCCACCGCCGCCAGGCCCACCGCATCGGAGGGCCGGTTTTCCGCAAAGGACCGGACCAAGACACGGGCGGCATCGAAGCGGCTGCGGCCGTCCATATCGATCCCCGCCATGCTGGGACTGATATCCAGCACAAAGAGGATGTCCGCCCCCCGGTTCAGCCAAACCCGTTCGGAAGTTTTACTCACCGGCCCCGCGGCGGCCAAAAAGAGGAGAAAAACACCGCAGAGTTCCAGAATCTTCAATATTTTGATTAAGATTTCCCCATTAAAGGGCGGCTTAAAGGGAATCCCGCCGGGAGCGCCCAGGGGCAGCGACATGGCAAAGGGATTTTTGAACCGGGAAGATAGAAAAATAACAATGGGAATAGAAGCTACGCCCAAAAGGATCATCAGGGGATGCTCAAAGCCGATCATAGATGCGCCCCCTGCGCTGAAGTGGCGCCCGGCGCCGTTTGCACCGCGGCTAGGGTATCGGTAAAAAGCTTTACCCCGTCCAAAATGCCAAAGACATCTTCCTTTTCAATCCCCTCCCCGCTGAACCGGAGCCGGTCAAAACCACGGAACAGGGTTCCCAGATATTCTCCGGTCAGGACCGGACCGGTTTCACCTGTAGACAGAACCAGCGGCGAAAGGTTGAAAAATTCCCCGGCGGTCATGGCCCGGCAGTTCAATCCTGAAAAATACCCGAGAAAGGTCCTGAACTCCCCTGACAAGAGGGCCAAAATTTCACCATAATTTTCTGAACCGCTTTCGCCCTTAACCATGTTCAGGCGAAGCCGCCGCTCAATCTTTCCCATCACCCTGATAAGCCGCCGCCGGCGCCATTTTTCCCGGAAAGCCCCCAGATGCCGTTTGCTCCAAATACGCCCCCCGATGATAACAAAGATGAGGAGGATGATCCCTGTCACGGTTCCATAGATGATAAACAGGGTACCCGGCGCAGGCAGGGGCGGCGCAGGGTTGGAAAGGACCAAACCTTCGCTGCCTGAACCAAGGATCGAGGCGATGTTCACCCTCAGTCCCGAAACCCCCAATTCTGCAATGAGGGGAAGCTCCAGGTCCCCCGGCGCAAAGGCGGTAAAATCTACCAGAAGCTGGGTTCCCCCGCCCCCCCGGTGTTCCAGTTCAAGCCGGTGGATGCGGATGTCCCCGGTTTGGGGAAGCTCTGCGGAATTGTCCAGCACAAAGGCCGCAGTGCCCGCAAAGGCCGTCCCCAGGGGAACCACCAGCCGCGCCTTGTCCCCTACAAAAACGGTCTGGGGTATCAGGTAGGGCTGGCCGCTCCTGCGGGCCGGGCCGCCGGGATTGCCCTGCTGGGCCTCAAGATAAAAATGAGACGGTAAGAAGGTAAAAAATATCAGCAAGAAAAATGTGAATTTCCCACTCATGCACGCCCCCGGAAAAAACGGACCAGTACCGCCGGGGCGTCATCGGCGACGGAAAGGAAAAGAGGGGCGGCCCCGGCGCGGCGGCAGACCTCTTCCCAATACTTGGCCCGGTCTTCGTGCCACCGGGACCAGGCGGAACGGAAGGAAGGAAAACCGGAAGCGGCGTGAAACTTTATCCCCGTCTCGGGGTCTTCAACGGGGATAAACCCCGCATCGGGAAAATCGGTGTCCAGGGGATCGGTGATATTCACCGCGATCACATCGTGCTTCCGGGCCAAGACCCCCAGTTCATCTTCCCAGCCGGCGCCGGCTTGATGGGCGGCGTCTGAAAAAAAATCCGAAATCACCACCACCAGGCTCCGCCGCTTGAGGAGCCGCCCGGCCCCGGCCAGGGCCGTCCCCAAAGCGCTCCCCCGGCCGCCGGTCCTGAGCCCCACGGCGGTCCCCAAAATACCCAGAATATGACGCCTGCCCTTTTTCGGTGGAAAAATCCGGGTGATCTCCCGGTCGAAAAAAAGGGCCCCCACCCGCTGCCCCGCCTCTTCCGCAGAAAAGGCCACCAGAGCGGCGGCAAAACTCCCCTGCTCAAAGCGATTGCAAATCGCACGGTTCATAGACCCGCCGGTGTGCATTGAAGCGGAGGCATCCAAAATGATGAAAACCGTGAGTTCCCGCTCTTCCCGGTACATTTTGACGTAGGGGGTCCCGAACCGGGCGCTGGCGTTCCAGTCGATGGACCGCACATCGTCCCCTATCTCGTAATGCCGGGCCTCGTCAAATTCGATGCCCTGGCCCTTGAAGACCGAACGGTAATCCCCGGCGAGGAGATCCTCCGCAAGGCCGCTGGCGGTGATGGGAAAAGAGGTGATTTTACGGAGCAGTTCCCGGCGGTCCATATCGGCCTGCGGTTCAGGGCTGGGGGACGAAGGCCAGGAGCCGGGAAATCACCGTATCCGCGTCCAAGCCGTCCGCCTCGGCTTCGTAGGAAAGGACGATCCGGTGCCGCAGAACGGGATAGGCGGCGGCCTTGACATCATCGGGGGTGACGAAGGAGCGGCCATCGAAAAGGGCCATGATCCGGGCAATGCGGTGCAGGGCGATGGTCCCCCGTGGGGAAGCCCCAAAGGAAATGTACCGGTAAATTCCTTCGGCTCCGGCGGCGCCGGTGGTATGGATGGCGGCGGGCGGCCGGGTTGCGGTTACCGCCGAAACAATATAACGCTCAATCCCCTCGTCCACCCGGACCGCCTCCGCCGCAGCGCGGAAAAAACCAAGGGCTTCCCGGCCAAGCACAGGCCGCAGGGGGACGGCGCCGGCGGCATGGATGGCGGCATTTTTATCCTGCCCGGCGGCGGCAATTGGAGCGGCCTGTTTCAAAATGCGGATTTCCTCATCGGGAGACGGATAGGTCACCAGCAGTTTGAGGAGGAACCGGTCCAGTTCGGCCTCGGGCAAGGCATAGGTCCCCTCGTGTTCAATGGGGTTCTGGGTTGCAAGCACAAAAAAAGGTTCCGGCAGGACGTAGCTGTTTTCCCCGATGGTCACCTGGGCTTCCTGCATGGCCTCAAGGAGTGCGGACTGGACCTTGGCGGGGGCCCGGTTGATCTCGTCTGCGAGGATCACGTTGGCAAAAACCGGCCCCTTCCGCACCGAAAAAGTCCCGGAGCCCTGCTCCCAAATCAGGGTGCCGGTGAGGTCTGCGGGGAGCAGGTCCGGGGTAAACTGTATCCGCTTGAAAAGCAGCCCCGTAATATCCGCCAGGCTCTTCACCGCCATGGTCTTGGCCAGCCCCGGCACCCCTTCCAGGAGGATGTGCCCCCCGGCAATCAGCGCCGCAAGGAGGCCGTCTATCATCGCCTGTTGCCCCACAATACGTTTTGCAAGCTCGGTTCGGCAGAGGTTTAGCAAATCCGCCGCTTGTGCGGAATCCCTTTCATTCATAATATTATTGTAGAATTTAAACTTGACAAGCATCAACCGGTAACAATAGTATGCGCTATGGGAAAATTGTGTACTATCCTGGCTGCGGCCCTTGTTCTTCTTTCCTGTTCTGCTCGGGGCGAAACGGCGGTTCTCTGGACCGACCGGCCTGAATTCGCGGTTTATGCGGAATATTTCAACTCAAGCCAGGATCTTCACAAGGTTGAAGTCCGGTATTTCAAATCCCTGGCGGCGGAACTCACCGAAACCAATGAATATCCCGACATCGTAAGCGGCAGTTGGCTTAAAAGCGTTTCCACCAGGGCCTTTTTCAACCCCCTGGATAAATTTCTCACCCAAAGGGTGGTTTCCCAGGATGATTTTTACCCCCGGCTCCTGGCGCTGGGCAGAATCGACAACAAACAGTACCTCCTCCCGGTGGCCTTCAACATTCCCGCCCTGGTACTCGCCCGGGAAAAGGGCAGCATCCTTTCAAACCCCTTCACTATCGGCTTTGAGGAAATAAAAAAACTGGGAAAAGACCATAACGTTGAAACCGGCGCCGGCGATACCCCCGGCGCCTATTCCCGGATGGGCTTCTCTCCGGCCTGGGATGATGAATTTCTTTTTATTGTTGCCAGTCTCTTTAACACAAATTTCCGGGAGGCAAGCCCCGTGGCCTGGGATACCGAGGCCCTTGAACAGGCTGTCGGTTACATCCAGTCCTGGATAACCGAGGCCAATACGGGAATCCGGCAGGTGGAAGATTTTTCCTTCAAGTACTTCTTCGACCCCCCGGCGCAACTGGCCACTACCGGGAGAATTCTCTTTGCCTATATGGACAGCTCCCAACTATTCACTTTGGCAGAGGAACGACGGTCCGCCCTGGATTTCCGGTGGATTGCGGAAAAAGACACTATCCCCTTGAACGAGGACACGGTTTTTTACGGTATCTGCAAGAAAGGCAGGGCAAAAAAGGCCGCCACTGCCTTTACCCAATGGTTTTTCCGGCAGGAAAATCAGCGGCTGCTGCTGGAATCGGGCAAAAACAAAGGGATGAACGAGACTTCTTTCGGCATCGCCGGGGGCTTTTCGGCAATCCAGGGCGTCACGGAGCAGGTGTTCCCCCGGTTTTATCCCAGCCTTCTGGGCCACATGCCCCAGGAAGAATTCCTTTCCCCCCCAAACGTGCTCCCCCGGAACTGGACCGCCCTCAAGGATCAGGTAATCCTCCCCTATCTGCATGAACGAATCCGCAGTAACGAAAAAAACGCAATCATTCCCCTGGAACGGCGCATTTCCGACTGGTCCCGGCTCAACAGGGAGTAATAAATCTTTTCTTAAACTCCGATATTTAAAATATAGGAGTAATGAAATGAATTACGGGGCCATGCCTGCAAACATTCAACCCAGCATCGGATACGCCATCAGTGCATCCACAGGGAGCTTCGGCAGAATGTCCTTTCCGGTGTCCCCCGCCAGCCTGCCCTACTCCCACTTCAAGCATGTTTCCGGCGTCCCCGCCCCCGAAGGCACCCAGGGGGTGACCATCAGCAAACTTAAAATCCTCGATGTCCTTATCGAACAGCTCAGTCAGATGAAGAAGCGGAGCGACATCTCCCCCGCAGAAGCGGGAAATGTCTCCGCAGACCGGATCAACGCCCTCATCGACCAGTACGAGCAGCAGATCAAGCAGGCCGGCGCCGCAAACGCCGCCATGCCCTACAACCCTGCCCCCCAGGCTGTTAGGGGCGCATTGCTCAATCTGGTAGCGTAAACCGCAGGAGCGCGCCTGCCCTTGTCATAAACCCGCCCTTTTTGTACTATATAATTAGAAATTTATAGATTTATCTATCTAATTTTATTATTCCAAATTTTTTATGGAGGAGTTCTTAATGAAAGTAGAACAATTGAAACACGCCGGTTTGAAAAAGTGGGTTGAGGATGCGGTCGCCCTTATGAAGCCGGATGCGGTGGAAGTCTGTGAAGGCGGTCAGGCGGAATACGACCGCATGATCGACATTACGGTAAAGGCGGGGCTCGCCACCAAACTGGCAAAGAAGCCCAATTCCTACCTTTTCCGCTCCGACCCCTCGGACGTGGCCCGGGTTGAAAACCGTACTTATATTGCCAGCAAGAGCGAGGCCGATGCGGGCCCCACCAACAACTGGATTGACCCCGCAAAGCTCAAGGAGACCATGACCGGCCTCTACAAGGGCAGCATGAAGGGACGTACCATGTATGTTATCCCCTTCTCTATGGGCCCGGTTGGTTCGGACATTGCCAAGATCGGCATTGAGATCACCGATTCCCCCTATGTGGTTGCCAATATGCACATCATGACCCGGGTGGGGACCAGGGTCCTCGACGTTCTCGGCAGCTCAGGCTTCTACGTTCCCTGTTACCACTCCGTCGGGAAGCCCCTGGCCGCAGGCGAGCAGGACAAGGGCAAATGGCCCTGCGCCCCCATGGACGACAAATACATCTCCCACTTCCCCGAAACCCGTGAAATCTGGTCCTACGGTTCGGGCTACGGCGGAAACGCCCTGCTCGGAAAGAAGTGCCTGGCGCTCCGTATCGCCTCCGTGCTTGCACGGGACGAAGGCTGGCTCGCCGAGCACATGCTCATCCTCAAGCTCACCAATCCCAAGGGCGAAGTAAAGTACGTTACCGGCGCCTTCCCCTCCGCCTGCGGCAAGACCAACCTGGCCATGCTCATCCCCACCCTCCCCGGCTGGAAAGTCGAAACCGTGGGGGATGACATTGCCTGGATGAAGTTCGGCGCCGACGGCCGCCTCTACGCCATCAACCCCGAAGCGGGCTTCTTCGGCGTGGCTCCCGGCACCAACAACGATTCCAACTTTAACGCCATGGAAGCGGCCGCCAAGAATACGATTTTCACCAACTGCGGTTATACCGAAGACGGCGACATCTGGTGGGAACAAATCGGCCACGGCGCCCCCGGCAAAACCATCATCGACTGGAAAGGCCAGACCAAACCCGCACCCCAGAACGACAAGGCCGTAAAGGGTGAGGAAATTGCCCACCCCAACGCCCGGTTTACCGCCCCGGCAAAGCAGTGTCCCTGTATCGCCCCGGAATGGGAAGACCCGAAAGGCGTGCCGATTTCCGCCTTCCTCTTCGGCGGCCGCCGTCCCTCGACCATCCCCCTGGTGAACCAGGCCAAGAGCTGGACCCACGGCGTGTTCATGGGCTCCATTACCGGTTCCGAAGTGACCGCCGCGGTCATCTCCGACCAGGTGGGCCAGGTCCGGCGGGACCCCTTCGCCATGCTGCCCTTCTGCGGCTACCACATGGGCGACTACTTCAAGCATTGGCTCAGCCTTGGCAAGAAAGCGGAAGCCGCCGGTAAGGCCGACAAGCTCCCCAAGATATTCTTCGTC
>BOAV01000048.1 GCA_026002045.1 Spirochaetia bacterium
GCAAAGCTCATCGTCTCGACGAAGGATGTTACGTTGGCCGCTGAGCCCGGATCAGGAGAACTTAAGGCGACGGGTGGCGCCGGTGCAGCTGCCGGAGGAGTTTCCAACGATGATGGCGGCAGCGGCGGCGGAGCGCTCATCACCGGTAACGGTCATATCAAAGCGCCTTCATTCGCTGCGGGGGTAACTAATACGGATGTTTCCGGGACAAGCGGCGGTATTGTTGATTTAGGTGTGGGTACTAACAGCGTTGTCTTAGGCGAAGCGGCCCCCGGTGCAGCCGGAGCTGATGGTGCTGGGACAGGTACTGTCGCTGGTGTAGGCGGTGAAGCTTCTATTACCAACTAATCCCTCCCGCGCGAGAGTGGGTTAAACCGGCAAAGCCGGTTTAACCTAAGCAGTTTGAACACCGGCTCTACGGGCCGTTGTTCAAACTGCATGCGTAAAACGAAAGGCCGCTCCTCTAACCGGGGGCGGCCTTTTTTATGCCCCAAAGGAAACCGACAAAGCGTTTCCCCATTACCAGCTCAGCCCCCCTGCAACCGGAGTTTGTAACGGGCACGCATGGGATAACGGCGGCGGGGGGTCCAGTGTCGCGAAAGCGACAAGGGGAATTCGTGACCCGCCTGCGGGGCATGAATTCCCCTGACAGGACCCCCGATTATTCATCTGCGTGCCCGTGGGACTGCACGGTTGCAGGGGGGCTGTACCCCCCGCTTTCAGGCAAAAAAAAACGACCTAATTCCTTACAGCGTAAGAAATTAGGTCAATTGCCCGGAAGAAGACTCGAACTTCCATGCCGGTGAAGGCACTGGTACCTGAAACCAGCGTGTCTACCAATTCCACCATCCGGGCTTGTTCCAAGAATATAAACCATGAGGGGCTGCTTGGTCAAGGCCTCAGGGGCGTTCTTAACCGGATTCGTTGCGGTATTGCAGCGGGGGGGAGCCCGTGTATTTTTTGAATGAGGCGCTGAAATATTGGGCGTTGCTATAGCCTACCATGTCCGCGACTTCATAGGTCTTAAAGTCGTTTTCCTTTAAAAGTTTTATCGCATGTTCTATACGTATCTTTGTTAAATATTTATGAAAAGAAGAGTTGATTTTCTTTTTAAACAAAAAACTCAAATGGGACTGGCTGACCCCGGCGGCGCGGGCTACCGCCGCCAGTGATAGTTCCTTGTTTTGATAATTGGTTTCGAGATAGGCAAGGGCCTTATGGAGAATGGTTTGATGATGAAACAACCGGGTGTCTTCAATAAGGTTAATAATGGTAATCGCAAGATTATTAAGGGCTTTTAAAATATCATCTATCGTACCAAGGCTCTGGATCTTATTGTATGTTTCATTAAAAGCGTCATGTACTTCGGTTTTTCCCTCCTTAAGCCAGGAGTCCGCCTCATTGACCAGTGCAAAGGCAATTGCACTTGCATCCATCTTAATCCTGATCATGGGAACATCAATCGCAGCACGAACCTGCTGCTGAAACCGTGATAACTGTTCATTTACCAAAGAGGCGTCTGCGAACCTTACCGCCATCGCAAGCTCCCGCGCAACCTGCTGCATCTCCCACGAACCCTTGTTGTCATTCATGTTAATATCCTGGATGGATATTAAGCGGCCGGTCCCAAAAAGATGCCCGCAGCTTAAAGCCTTTAATGCTTCCTGATATGCAATGGAAATATTTGAAATATCCCTGTGAAAACCGCTCAGCCCCAGGGTCAGCGGGACCTTATACCGTGAACGGGCGCCGGGGATAAGTTCTTCCAATTGCTGGAGAACGGCGGTTTTATTTTCCGGTAAATTTTTTTCATTCAGTTCAAGCAAAAGGACAAAGCTGATTTCCCCCAGATCATAGAAAAATACCGAGCAATAACCATGTAACATATCCTCTGCCAGTTTAATAACAGCAGCTTTAATAAATTCTTTTCCCGGAATACCGCGCTTTATTATCTCCGGACTGAGCGGATCAAGGGCGGCCGCAACGCAGAGAAAAGGGCCTTCCCTGAATTCAAGTTCCAGGAAGTCGGCCTGTTCTTTTATTGCCTCAAGCCGCTGGTAATACCCGGAAAAAAGTTTTGAAAAGAAAGCCTGTCTGAGCAGGGGGAGTGAGTTTTTTATCTGCGCAAGGAAGCGGTGTTCATTTTCAAGCCGTTCTTTTGTATGATTCAGGGTTTCGATAAATATTTTTTTGTCCAATGGTTTATTAATATAGGCGTCTACGGAAAGGCTTATTGCGGTGCGGGCATATTCAAACTCATCATGGCCTGAAAGGATGATGATCCGCGGGTGGTGTCCCCGATCCTGCAGCTCCTTAAGCATGGTCAAGCCGTCCATACATGGCATAAGTACATCGCTTATGATAATGTCAGGCTCATATTCTTCCGCCAGTTCAATCCCCGATATGCCGTCTTCGGCGACTCCCACCACCTGATATCCGAGCGAAGCCCAGTCGATATTCTCTTTAAGGGATTCGCGGATGGCATCGTCGTCGTCAACAATGATAAGGGTGGTAAATTCTTTACACATATTAATCGTCCCTGCCTACAGGGAGCAGAATATCAATTTTTGTTCCCTGTTCAAATATGCTTTCGACAGAAAGACCGTAGGGTAGGCCATAATGCAGCCTGATCCTTTCATGAACATTACGAAGCCCGTATACTTCACTCAAATCTTTCCAGTCATTGGTCTCAAAGGCGTTTTGGAGAGACATAACCTTATCATATATTATTCCAATGCCGTCGTCGGTAATGGTAATTTTCATATCATCACCCGCTTTTTCAGCCCTGATATTTATATGAAGATCCTCACCGTGTTTTACCCCGTGGATAATTGAATTTTCCAAGGGCGGCTGCAGGATTAGTTTTACTATTTTTACCCGGGACAATTCGGGATCAATGTCGAGGGTATAGGAAATTTTTTTATTGTGTATCATCTGGATGCTTAAATAATATTCGGCATGGGCTATTTCATCCTTCAATTCAATAATATCACGGCCCTTGCTCAGGCTCAGGCGGTAGAACCCGTTGAGGGACATAATAATTTTGGTCATCTTTTCGTATTCGCCAAGCATTCCGAGCTGTTCTATTGAATAAAGGGCGTTATAAAGAAAATGGGGCTTGATCTGTTCCTGCAGAATCCTGATTTCCAGTTCCCGTTTTTTCCCTTCCTCAATGATCCTGTCCTTTAACAATTTTTGTACCTGATCCATCAGTTGAGATATTCCCCGGTTGAGTTCCACAATTTCGGCGCAGATGACATCGTCCAGCAAAACATCTGTGGTCCCATCCATACTGTTGACCTTGTTAACCCATCCGGTAATCGGAACCGAAATGATCCGTATAATGAGCAGGGAAAGAACAAGGGCAAATCCTATGGCCAATAATGAACAGACAATGGTTATAAACCTGATATTCTTAACTCCGCTCATCAGATCCTCTTCAGGAAAAACCGCCGCAAGTTTCCAGTGCCCCAGTTGGAGCGGCTCCCACACTGCCAGCATATTGGATCTTTTGGAATTTTTATAAGAGACATAGCCCGCTGCCGGTGGTTCTTCTTCAATCTGCTGCAGAACAGGAGGAGGGATCAGATAATGCTCATCGGATGAATTAAAATGCATTGCCGCCCCATCGCCCAAAAGCGCCAGGTACCCGTTTTGGGTTACCCTGATATCACCGAATATCTGCCGGAAGAAACTTCTTTTAAAATTAAACAGCAAAAAACAACGGCTTTCCGATTTCTCATCCCCAATGATTTTATAAAGACTTGCAATGTAATTATCGGTGTAAACATTGGGGTTAATATTGTTTTGATGCAGATTAAGCCATTGGTATGATTTTGCGCTCTGGGTGATAAGCGGCGTCCCGTTCATCATCAGGGAAAAAGAAAAACCGGATCGGGAGGGAGGATAATCGGATTTATAAAAAATATCAACCGGTTTATCCTCCTGCTGGACCGCCAGAAACACCGTGTCCAGGACCGAATAGGAAGAAAAATATATCCGCTCCATCTCGTTAAAGACCCGCACAAAACGTTCCCGGCGTCTTGGTTCATCCTCATGGGTATTTGCAATCAGGGCGGCCACATCGGAACTTTGTTCAAGGAGGACCATTTGTTCAAATATTCCATAAAGCTGGTAGTCCAGGTAATATTTGGTCTGGGAAACCAGTTCGGAGATCGAAGTCAGGGCATTTTCCTTTACCTGTTTGCGTATCAGAAAATTGGTCAAAAACAGATTAACTAAAATACAAACAATAAAAACGGGGATAAAAATCCAGAGAAGGATACTTTTTAAAGAGGTCTGTTTTAAGCGCTGTTTTATATTTTCTTTAATTACGCCGCTAACCCGCATTTGTATCATCCCATGCTCCGCTATTGAGACAGGGAACCGGGAAAAATGCCCCGGCTCCCTGTGCCATTATAGCACGTTCTGAATAAAATGGGTTATTTTTTTATATTGTCCTGATAGCGTTTGTACGCCTGCTCTATAGCGGTAGCCCATTCGTCGAGAAGCGCCTTGGGAGTCGTTCTGCCAAGCAGGACCGACTGGAATCCCGGTTCCACGATTTCCGTAAGGATGCGGTTGTATTCAGGCAGATAGGTGGGAAGATCCACATAAACCGTATCGGGAGATTTTATAACCGGTGTAATATTTTTGAGGTAGTCGGCGTTCTTGACCCAGTCATGCTCAAGGACATCAAGCCGGGAAGGAAGCTCACCGATAATCTGGTCCCAATAGGAAATGACCTTCTCGCTGGTAAGGAATTTAAGAAAATCAATCGCTTCATTCTTGTACTTGGAGCCTTCAAAAACAGAATAACCGCCGGCGCTTGGGCTGGGAGAACAATAGTAACCCTTTACGGATCGCGGGAAGAAGACGGTGCCGAATGAACCGGCGGGCAGCGCCTTGGTGTGTTCCGCCAGGGAGCCCAGGTTATGATGTATCATATTGGCAGCCCCTGAATCAAAGGCGGCGACCATGGCCTGGTAATCGTAGTTTACATCTCCGGCGGCGGTATATTTATTGTATATCCCCGCAAATCTGGTCAGGAATTCAAGCGCGGCGGGGTCCCGGAAAAGGGCATTGCCGTTCTGATCAAAATAGGTTTTCACCCCCGCATAGGTAATCAGCATGGTCTGGAGCTGTTTCGCCGAACCGGAGCCACCCCGGATGGCAAAACCATACTCGCCCTTGGATGCATTGGTAAGTTTGGCTACGGCATTGAAAAATTCATCCCAGGACTGGGGCGCCCCAAGTCCCGCATCCTTAAACCGGTCTATCCGGTACCACATGGTCTCGTAGCTTACCCGGTCGGGAATCATGTAAAGCCCACGGTTGGGGTCAGGATTGCGGACCACATTAATGACGCCGGGATCGAACTGTTTGCTTTCACTCCAGGCGTTGAATGTGTCGTCCAGTTTTAAAAGGGCCTTTTGGGCAATAAAGCCGGAAATCGAAACAAGCTGGGTTCCTGAAATATCGGGGACCGCATTACCGGCTATGGCAACATTTATTTTATCAACCGATTGACTCTGGGGTACACCCACATATTTTATCCGGATCCTGTCCTGGGATTCGTGGTACCATTTAATAATCTCTTCCAGATAGGGGGTCCGTTCCGGTCCCGGATTTACATCCCAAAAGGTAAGGGTTACCACTTCTGATCCGGAAGCGCCCCCTGAACTCTGCTGCTTGCCGCCGCCGGCAAAAAGATTTCCGGCAAGTAAGGATACCGCCATCAAAACCAAAAAGATTTTTTTCATTTCTCTCCCCCTGATATCATCAACAATATGAATTCAAAAATCCGCAACGCAGATTTATAACGCCGATAACAATTAGCCCTTAACCGCCCCCGATGAAAGCCCTTTAATTAAAAAACGCTGCATGTAGGAAAACATGAGCATGGGCGGAATAATGGCAATAATGGCGCCCGCCGCCAATATCCCATAGTTAATGGTAAATTCACCCAGCATATAACTCAGTCCGACCGGCAGGGTCATCTTTTCCGGATCGTTGAGGAACATAACCGCAAAGAGGAATTCCTTCCAGGCGTCGATAAACGCAAAGGAACCGCAGGCGACAACCCCCGGCAAAAGCAGGGGCAGGATAATGCGAAAAATAGCCCCCATCCGGCCGGAGCCGTCAATCATGGCGGCTTCTTCCAGGGACACCGGAATACTTGCCATAAAGCCCCGCATCATGATGGCGTTAAAGGGAAGGCTGAAGGTTACGTAAGAAATAACCAGGGACAATGGCTGGTTGATTAATCCCAATGTTTTAAAAATCATAAAGAGGGGTATTAAAAGCATGGAATGGGGAAGAAATTGGGTACACAACAACAGGAGCATGGTTAATTTTTTCCCCCGGAAATGAAACCGGGTAAGGGGATAGGCAACAAGGGTTGAAAACAGAAGCACCACAAAGGCAACAGAAATTGATACGATAAAACTGTTAAAGAAATAACGATCAAAGCCCACGGTCCGCCAGGCATTGAAGAAATTATCCAGGGTTGCCGGATCGGGGATATATTTTATGGGCCGCTGCAAAATTTCCCTTTCCGGTTTAAGGGAGGTAACAACAACCCAGAGAAAAGGGATGATCATAAAAAACAGAATAACTATTAAGGGGAGATAGATCACCAAAAGACGCAGCGGCGTTTTCATGCCCGTTAATGAAGATTCCTTTTTGCTTCCGGGGAAATTTTTCATAAACTTTCCTCTCCGAATTTACTAAAGTGCAGGTATGTGGCGGCAAAAATAAGCAGGAAGAGGAAAGAAACGATGGCAACCGCCGAGCCATATCCAAATTCCTGATTTTTAATGGCCAGATTTGCTATGTATACACTCAGGGTAGTTGTGTGGTTTGCCGGCCCGCCTCCGGTGAGGTTCATAATGAGATCCACCGAATTAAATTCCCATACCGACCTGAGCAGGGTCGTAAGGATGATCGTATCCTTAATGTAGGGCAGGGTAATCGCAAAAAATTTCCATAAGGCGCCGCCGCCGTCTATCGAGCAGGATTCGTAAAGCTCATCAGGAACGGACTGCAGCGCCGCCAGCAGGGAAATGGCAAAAAAGGGTATGCCCCGCCAAAGTTCAGCGGCGACAACTGCCGGGAAAACGGTCTGCAGGGTTCCCAGCCAGGCCACGGGCTTCTTAATCAGTGATAACCGCATCAAAACGTCATTGATGAGCCCGATGTGTTCATTGTAAAGCAGGGACCAGAGGATGGAGACGATCACCCCGGAAAGCGCCCAGGGCGCAAATATCAGGCTCCGTACCAAAGCCCGCCCGTGAAACTTTTGGTTAAGAAGCAGGGCGACAACAAGGCCGAACAGGAGCTGAAGAGATACTTCACTGAGTATCCATTTAAGGGAGGTAAGAAAGGCGTTTACAAATCTTTTATTGCCGGTAAGTATATTGATATAATTCTCAAACCCCGCAGGCCCATTGCCGTAGAAAGCGCTGGGGTTATAGTGCTGAAAGCTGAAATATACCACATTGAGGATCGGATAAAGAAGAAACACCAGGAACAGAATGGCCGCAGGGGAAAGAAAATAATAGGGAAGCATCATATTGTGGAATTGTAATTTCCGAATTTTCACGAGTTTACCTCTTATTAGGCTTATCATAAAGCGGATCTTTCAAAAAAGAAATGCAAAATTCTCGTTAAAAAGTATAAAAACTTACGATTATTTCAGCCACCGGTCAAACCAGGAAAAGGCGTCTTCCTGCATGGGAAGATCGAATTTATGGCTGCCGGAATAGAACACCCCGGAATAGTTTCCGCGCAGGTTCATCTTTTCATAGATCCTTTTCAGTTTTTTATCCGCTTCCTGCTGTCCTTCCAATACCCAGACCCGGTCGCTCATATTGTACTGGGCCAGGAGGGGCCTGCCGCCGGAAAGGGAAGCCACATCGGGCAGATCCATATAATTCGCCAAATGGGGCAGATGGATCTGCCAGGAATGGTTATTGATATTGCTCTTGACTGTTTGGGCAAAGGTGCTCATGAAAGAGGTGCATACCGTACACCGGACCCGGCTGTCCAGGCCCGCAAGAAAATCAGCCCGCAGGCCGCCCCCTGAAAAACCGCCGCAGCCTATTTTTTCAGGATCAACCTCGGGCCGTGAGAGCAGGTAATCAAGGGCCCGCAAATCCTCATAGGCCGTGACGCCGGGCCAGGTAATCCCCGCAAGGAAAAGGGATTTTGTCAGGAAAGTTTCATTTTCTTTGGTAAATTGATTATAGGCTTCGATGTATTCACGGCTTCCCGGTTCTTTGTCCGATAAAACGCCCCCGGTGAATTCCTCGGGGATTTCCTCCACAATCATCTTACGGGAGCCCCAGAGAAATACATCCGGCGCAAATACCGCATAGCCCCGTTTGGCAAGTTCGCTGGCCCATGAAACGCCGCCGTAATACCGGTCCTTAAATTCCCGGAGGATCTCCGGTTCACCGGGGAATGCCGTTAATTTTTCTTTGCCGAAATACATAAAACCGCCGTGATCATGCAGGGCGATAATCCCCGGCAGCTTTCCGGTGTGATTAAGGGGTTTGAGAAAAAAACCTTCCGTCGGGGGCCCAAAGGGCTCGTTATATGCAATGAGCTCAACCGATAGGCCATCATAACTTAAGCGGCTGAGGATCCGGGGATTCATTTCACAGGAGGGCGGGTTATAGGACAGCAATTCAACAAGCTTGTTTCTTCCGGCTTTTTGCCATGCCGGTATGTCCTGCCGGTTTGGAGATAAATAAGAATAGGGATAGGAACAGGCCCGCGCGGATTCTTCCACAAGGGCCGAATAATTGGCCAGCAACTGTTCCATATCTATAGATGAGGGGCGGGGACGGAAAGCGAAAGGCCCGCTGCGGTTTCTTTCAGGGTTTTCCAGACTTCATCGGTAAGGGGAACCCCCGCTGTTTCGCATCGTTTCTCCGCTTCCTGCTCTTTGAGGCCCGCATAGTAGACCCGCTCCGCCCCTTCCGCCGGCTTGAGGGCGGTAAGTTCATCAAGCATCCGGCTTATGTCCTGTTTAAATTCCCCCGGGTCCCGGAAGAGATCTATCCTGAGGGCCATAAAGAAATGGCAGACCCGTGCGGCGGTGATCTCCGAATCCATGACCGCTCCGCCAAAAACGCCCCCGGAAGTGAGGGCGGTGAGGATATCCACCATGACCGCAAGGCCGTAACCTTTATGGCCGCTCATGGATTCCCCTTCTCCCCCCAGGGGAAGGAGCCCGCCGCCGCGCTTAAAGAGCATGTCCTCAAGCAGTTTTACGGGGTCCCCCGCAACAAGGCCGTCTGTTCCGACTGCCCAGCCAGGGGGCAGGGTTTTCCCTTCCCGTGCCGTAACTTCGATTTTACCCCTGGTGACCGTGGTGGTAGCCATATCCAGGCTGAACATTTTCCCGTCAAGGCCGGGGGCGGCAAAGGCGATGGGGTTTGTGCCGAATGCGGCCTCACGGGCAAAGGTGGGCACCCCCAGGGCCGCGGTATTGGTCATGGCCACGCCGATCATATCCTGCCGGGCGGCCATCTCCGCATAATAGCCGGCGATGCCGAAGTGGTTTGAATTGCGGATTGAACAGATCCCCACGCCATGTTCCTTTGCCTTGGCAATCACCTGTTCCATCGAATTTTTGCTTAAGGAAAGACCCATGCCCCCTTCCGCATCGAGTACCAGGGAAACCGGGGTTTCCCGCAGCAGGGTGGGCTTTACATTGCCCTTGATATGATCCGCCCGGATGCCGTCCACGTAACGTTTTATCCGGGCAACGCCGTGGCTTTTGATTCCCCGTGCATCGGCGGAAACGAGAATCTCTGCGGAATCAATTGCTTCTTCCTGCGGAATACCCAGGGCGATAAAAATTTCCGCACAAAGTTTTTCCAGATCGGAACGGGGGATATAAATCATGATTGTCAGTCCTTCGCCCAAATCTGGGTTTCGGTGATAACCGGCTTTCCTTCAAGGGCGGATTTTTCCATCATCAGCGAAATATACTGGCCCTGGCAGGCGACAGGAATACTGCAGAAGTCGATTCCTTCGCGGACATAAAGGGCCATCTCCTCCAGGATCGTGGCGACGGCTATCTCTTCATCGGACATATAGGTATGGGGATAGGGGTTTTTGTAAAGCCACTCCCCGCCGCCCATGATCCCCCGGAAGAAAAAACCTTCCATATTGGTTTGAGCGCCGGAATAGAGACGCTCGTAGGTATAGCTGCGGAAATCCTTGTTGGTCTCAAGCCAGCTCACGGTGCGGTCGTTAATTTCACCCCGCTCTCCCCGGATGTTGACATGTCCGCTCCGCACATAGGAGCGGATCTGGCTGTCCTCATAATCATAGGCGCAGAATTTTCCGCCAAAATCCAGCAGGGCAAGCTGCCGCTTTTCGTTGAGGATTTTTTCCTGGGCCGCCACTCCGGCGCGGGTATAACCTTCTACCATGGGGAAACGAAAATTCCTGGCCCAAATTTCAGCGTTTTCAAATTTCAGATCGAAGATGCGGCGCAGCACATCCATAAGGTGATAGGTATGATGAAAGGCAAGTACCGCCTGGGTTACGGTTCCCAGGATCCTGTTATGGGACAGGGCGATTCGGACGGCGGTTTCAGGCTGGGCATGGAGCTGTTCCGCCACCTGAACTTTTTTGCCCTTACAGATTTCGTAAATACGGTTGAGCCCCTCAAAGTCATAGTCCACGGGGGTTTCCATGAGGATGGGAATTCCCAATTTGACCAGGTCTGCCATGGGATCACTCTGATTACGCCTGACAGAAACCACCAGAAAGTCCATCGGCTGTGCCTGCACAAGGGCTTCCGCCGAATCATAGTACTTAAGCCCCAAGAGGCCCGCCAGGCGGGCGTTCCGTTCCGGGTGGTGGGTAACCACCCCGCATACCTCAAAAAGTTCAGGAAGCTCCCAGGCCGCCTTCAAATAAAATTCCGCCCGAAAGCCTCCGCCGATAATCCCGTAACGTATCTTTTTTTTGCCTTCCACTTTGTACCTCCGTGTTTAATAATAATATAATTTCAATAATGTGTCTGCATTATGGGGATCTATGAAGATTTTTTGCCCCGTGGTATAAAATAACTATGGCAGCCCACGAACGGTTTAATTTCAATTCACTGGATGATATCCAACGAAAGTCACGGGAACTTGGTTTGTCCCTTTCTTTTCCTGCGGATCTTTCGCCCCTGCGTCAAAAGGTAAAGGTCGGTCCTTTGACCGCGCCCAACGCTATCGCGGTGCTTCCCATGGAGGGCTGCGATTCCCTGCCCGACGGCGGCCCCTCGGAATTGGTGAAGCGGCGGTATTTCCGTTTTGCGCGGGGCGGGGCGGGCCTTATCTGGTGGGAGGCGAACGCGGTGGTCCGGGAAGGGCGGGCCAACGAATTGCAGATGATGCTTACCCCGGAAAACCTTGCATCTTTTAAGGAACTGGTAAAGGAGACCCGCGTTGCCGGGAAGGAGCGGAACGGCGGCGATTACCGGCCGGTGTATATTTTACAGCTTACCCATTCGGGCCGCTATTCCCGCCCCGCCGGGCATAAGAGCGCTCCCATCATTCCCCAGCATGATCCGATCCTGGACCCCCGAACCGGTGTTACCGCCGACACCCCCTTGGTGAGCGATGAGTACCTGGAAAGTCTGGTAGAAAAATACGTTGCCTCCGCCCTGCTTGCTCAGGAAGCCGGTTTTGACGGCGTTGACGTAAAGGCCTGTCACCGCTACCTGCTTTCTGAGCTGCTGGCAAGCCACACCCGGCAGGGTATTTACGGGGGAAGCTACGAAAATCGCAGCAGACTTATCATCAGTATTATTCACGCAATCCGCAAAGCCTGCGGCAAGGATTTTATCATCGCCAGCCGTTTCAATGTGTTTGACGCACATCCTTATCCCTACGGCTTTGGTGAAGACGAAAAGGATTTTATGAAATTCGATTCCCGTGAGCCGGAAAGCCTAGTCCGTGATTTGTGCGCCGCCGGAATCGACCTCCTCAGTAATTCTGCGGGGAACCCCTATTATATCTATCCCCAGGTTACCCGGCCCTTTGATAAATCCAGCCTGGGAATTCCCATCCCCGGTGAACATCCTCTGGAAAGCATCGAACGGCTCTTTGCCTTTACCGCCCTGGTACAGAAAAGCGCCGGCACTATTCCGGTGGTGGGAAACGGCTATACCTGGCTGCGGCAGTTTATGCCCTACGCGGGGGCGGCGAATATTGCCGCGGGGAACTGCGCCTTCCTGGGCCTGGGCCGCTCCTCATTTGCCTACCCCGACGCCCCCTACGACATGCTGAACACCGGAGCCATGAAACCGGAGAATTGCTGCATCACCTGTTCCATGTGCACCCAGATCATGCGGGACCACGGGCGCACCGGCTGCGCTATCCGTGACGGCGATGTGTACGGCCCCATTTATCAGGCTGCCCGTGATGAGGCCGAAAAAAGGGAACAGGCTGCGGCGCAAGGGGAATGGATGGCGGGGGCAAAAAAATGAAGACCGCCATCCATTCCCCCCGCGCCGCCATAGTAACCGGGGGCTCACGGGGCATCGGCTTTGCCATATCCGCGCGGCTTGCCCGTGACGGTTTTAATATCGCTGTGGTGGGCATGAGGGAAGAAGCAGCCTGCGGTGAAAACCTTGAACTGTTATCGAAAGCCGGGGCGGAATGGATCTATATCCGCGCCGATGTTTCCAATACGGCGGACCGGAAAAGGATCGTGGAGGAAACCGTTGCCCGTTTTGGCAGTATTGCTGTGCTGGTAAACAACGCCGGGGTCGCCCCAAAGATCCGTGCGGACCTATTGGACATGAGCGAAGAAAGTTTCGATTATGTGCTCAATACCAACACCAAATCGAATATGTTTTTAACCCAGTTGGTAGTAAAGCAGATGCTGTCCCAGCCCCTGCGGGGCAAAAAGCGGGGGACCATCATCAACATTTCTTCCTGCTCGGCGGAGGTGTCTTCGGTTAACCGGGGCGAGTACTGCGTGTCCAAGGCGGGGATTTCCATGCTGACAAAACTCTACGCCGACCGCCTTGCGGGGGATGGCATTTTTGTGCACGAAATACGCCCCGGCGTTATCAGGACCGATATGACTTCCGCGGTGACGGAAAAATACGACCGGCTCATAGAAAACGGAACCTTCCCCATCCGCCGCTGGGGTGAGGGTGAGGATGTGGCGGATGCGGCTGCCGTTTTTGCGGGGGATAATTTTCTGTACACCACCGGCAATTATGTTGATGTGGACGGCGGCTTTCACATCAGGCGTTTGTAGCAATGTTGCCATTGTCACAGAAAACCTACAGGGCGGTACTTCGCGGCTGCGTTTTTTCCTACGTCCGCCCCGGCCCATTCCCCAAACCGATGACTTTTTTGAAAAAGTGTGGGACGCTTACCGCAGCCATAAAAATGTGTATTAGCCTTACGAAACCGCCGTCTCCAAAGCCACTTCCATCATCCGGGTAAAACCGGTCTGCCGATCCTCGGCGGAGGTCGCCTCCCCTGTGATCATGCTGTCGGAGATGGTTAAAAGACAGAGGGCTTCCCGGCCGTATTTGGCTGCCAGGGTGTAGAGTTCGGCGCATTCCATTTCCAGGGCAAGACAGCCGTATTTGGCCCAGAGTTTCCATTCATCGGGGTCCTCGGTGTAGAACATATCCCCGGAGACCACGGGGCCGACTGCGGGCTGCCAGCCCTTTGAGGCGGCAATGTCCCAGGCGGTTTTAAGGAGGCTGAAGCTGGCGGTGGGGGCAAAGCTCCTTCCCCCAAAGCGGATGCTGTTGGCCCCCGAATCGGTGCAGGCGGACATGGCGATAACCAGGTCCCGGAGCTTCACCGTTTCCCGGATGGAACCCGCAGTACCGATGCGGATCGCCCGTTTGACCCCGTAATCCCGGAAAAGCTCGTTCACATAGATGGAAATTGAGGGAATTCCCATACCCGTACCTTGGACAGACACCGGTTTGCCCTTCCATGTTCCGGTATAGCCGAAAATGTTCCGCACGGCGGTGTACTGGCGGGGGTTCTCCAGGTAGTTTTCGGCGATAAATTTGGCCCGCAGGGGATCGCCGGGCAATAAAACCGCCTCCGCAATTTCCCCCGTTTTTGCTGCAATATGTGTAGACATAACAAAACCATAGCAGATTCCGGTAAATAAGGGAAGATGAACCGCCGTTCCCTTCGCAACGAATCAACTAATTAAAAAGAAGATCCGTGCCGATACTGATATATAGGGATCGATCGTTATTGTTACAACGCTGATCCCGGAGCGGGAAGGAAAGAAAATCAAGAGATTGTTTGTTATACTGTTACTACTGGTCTCAACGATATTATATTCCCAAAACCGGGAAGGGATCAGTTTTTTTGTCCGTCCGGTGAGCGGCGGTACGGCAGAAGAACATGAATTTTTTCACAATAATTTTGAGATGGAAATTCGGGGCGCCCGTTATAAAGTTGTTGATACAGAAGATGAAGCGGACTTTGTCTTTTCATTGGTTTGCAAAAAAGGTATTTCTGCGGATGAAATCCAGAATACCTGGAATACATTGGAAATGACAATTATAGATTTAAGAGACGGACGTGAAATAGTTACTTATGGTCAGGAATACGATGATATTACCGAAATGTATGACTGGATTTTATTCATGATATATCAGGGAATAGCGAATCTTCCCATATTGGAAAAGAATGACGGAGGTCCTGTAGAGATACGGAGGGAAATCTATATTGATAACAGCGCGCGGCAGGCATGGGAAGACCAACGATGGAGAAACAAGTGGATATATTTGACCGGGTATGGCAGTACCGGTTTTGACTATGGATTTAGCAAGACCCATGATGGCGAGGATTTGGCGAATACATGGTATATACCAAACGTATTCGGCGGCGGTATTACCGGCGAATTTCAGTTTCTCAACTGGATGAGTGTTGAAGCCGGCGCGGAAATAAAGAGCAGCAAAGTAGACGATGATCCCTATATTGTTATTGATTTTCCTCTCACTCTTAAATTTCCCTTAAAACCTGCACGTCATTTTATGATCTCCCCCTATTTGGGGGCGCAATATAATATGGTTTTTGATGAAAATTTTAAGATGGTTGAAAAAAGTAATTATATTGCCCCCATTAATTTCCTGGTCGGCGCCCAGTTTGCGGTGAAGGCATGGAGCAGGGGAGGGTTTTTTCTTGATATACGATACAATATGAGTTTTTTAAACGAGATAGAATCCCTAAACGAAGTAGAAGTATTTAATAAGTCAATGCCATATTACTATAAAAATTCCATTGAAATAGGATTTGGATATAAATTTGGATGGAGGGACAGAACCCGCTCTCCACAAAATACAACAGGGACGCCTTTTCAGAAAAAGTAAAAATGAAAACAGGAGCATCTATTGAAAATTCTGCACTTTGATTGTCATGCCGGTATTTCCGGTGATATGTCCCTGGGCGCCCTGGTGGACCTGGGCGCCGATCCCGATGAACTGCGGCGGGAATTGGAAAAGCTTGATGTTGATGGCTGGAAGCTTGATTTTGTCCGGGAACAGCGGAATGGTATTTCCTGCATTCATGCGGTGGTGGAGCTTGAAGGAACCACGGATCACATTGCCCATGATGATGAGAATAATGATGAAGTACACTATCATTTTCATGCTCACGGGCACAGCCATGATCATTTACATAACCATACACATGATCATGGCGGCCATAATTCCTGGAAGGAGATCCGCGCCCTGATTGAAAAGTCAGGTATCAGCGTCAACGCGAAAAAACGGGCGCTGGATATTTTTTCCCGGATCGCCGCGGCGGAAGCCCGGGTTCACGGGGTGCCCCTGGAGGATGTTACCTTCCACGAAGTGGGGGCGGTGGATTCGATCATTGATGTGGTGGGGGCCGCGATTTGTCTGGATCTTCTCAAGCCCGACCGCATCACCTGTAGTGAAATTGAACTGGGGGGCGGTACGGTAAAGTGCGCCCACGGAATTCTCCCGGTGCCCGCCCCGGCGACAACGATTCTGGTCAAGGGCCTCCCGGTCAGGACCGGGGGTTTCAACAAGGAAATGACCACCCCCACCGGAGCCGCGATCCTCGCTTCCTGTGTGGATGAATTTATCACCGGCCCCGCATCCTTTAGGGAAATAAAAACCGGTTACGGTATTGGAACCCGGAAGATGGAAGGGTTTAATGCGCTCCGGGTTTCACTGCGTGAATCGGCGGACAGCAACGGCAAGCCCTGGAAAACAGAAGACCTCATTCTCCTTGAGGCCAACATCGACGACATGACCGGTGAAGCCCTGGGTTTTCTCATGGAACGGCTCTTTGACGCCGGGGCGCTGGATGTCACCTTCAGCCCCATTACGATGAAGAAGTCCCGGCCGGGGACACTGGTCTCCGTACTGGGCAGTCCCGCCAAACTGGATGCACTGCGGGAATCCTTTTTCCGCAATTCCACCACCATCGGCTTCCGGGAGACTAAGGTGAACCGGGTTTCCCTAAAGCGGGAAGAGGGGAGCCTTACCGGCAGTTTCGGCAGCGCCCGGGAGAAAACCGTTTTCTACGGCGATAAAAAACTTCGCTCCAAAATTGAATTTGAGGACCGGGCAAAACTGGCCCGTGAACGGGGTATCTCCCTTGACGAAGCGGAAGGGATCATCAAGGGAACGAATAGTTACTAATTAAGTTTAACATTATCCCGCCAGAAGTGGACCGGCTTCCAGCCTAAAAGTTTTTTCGCTTTTGTATTGCTCAGCAGGGTCTGGTACTGATCTACGGGGCCGCGGATGTCCGTGACGCCGGGGTATTCGGCCTTGAGCAGATCGCAGCTTTTGATGTCCATGCTGGTGTCATCCGCGGCAAGGTTCATGGCCACCGATCCCAGGCCATCCTTTTCAATGGCGAGGCGGCAGGCGCCGGCGATGTCGCGGGCGTCAATGTAACTCCAGAGTATGCCCTTCCGCTGTTTTGAATCGTGGATAAAATTCGGGAAGGGGAGGTACTTCTCTTTGGAGATCACATTTCCTATCCGCATGGAAACTACCTGTATGCCGTCCCGGCGGTAAAACATGTCCGCGGCTTTTTCGATCACCACCTTGGAAAGACCGTAGGCGTCTTCCGGCAGCTGGGGGTGATCCTCGTCGATGGGCACATATTGGGGCTTCAATCCTTTTTGGGAAAAGACGATCCCGTAGGATGATTCGCTTGAGGCGATGACCGCCTTCCTGATCCCCAGCCCCGCAGCCGCTTCCAGTATATTGTAGGTGCTGATGACGTTTGTACGCCTGCTCTATAGCGGTAGCCCATTCGTCGAGAAGCGCCTTGGGAGTCGTTCTGCCAAGCAGGACCGACTGGAATCCCGGTTCCACGATTTCCGTAAG
>BOAV01000049.1 GCA_026002045.1 Spirochaetia bacterium
ATCCGTTTACTATATATCCTTGCTTGTAAGTGCCCAAATCGCCCGATCCCCTCCCAGTCTGTCATAGTCCCCCTGTTCCACTATAACAGGCTTCTCTTTTTTCCTTAAGTTTATGATGTTGTGCCTGACACCTTTGCGTTCCCTGCGTGTTTCGGAGGAATTTCTATCAGCATATGGGTATGATCGGCATTTCGTATAGCGTATGTTAAGTGCAATAATTTTTGAAATAAGGTGGGTATAATACTTGCATTATTTTTAATAATGATGATAGTATTAAACAGTATGAGTAGAGAAGATATAGAAGAAATGCTAAATAATCCACCCAAAGGGGCATGGTATAAAGAAGATTTCAATACAATAAAAATAGGTATTTCTGCGACTGTTGTATACAACGCTGGTTTAGTTTTGTTTTCTTTTTTTTGGATTTGGGCAATTATTGAGGTCTTTAGAGCAGTACCTCAATCTGATACTCCTTTGGCGTTTATTATTGTAGGCATAATAATGGCAACTCCGTTTATACCTGTTTTTTTGATTCCAACAATTATGGGAATTATCGGAAAAAATGAGATAGTTATAGATAAAAACGGGAAAGGCGGTTATGTATTTAAGGGGATAGGCAAAATGGGGATTAAATATGAATTTGACTGGGAATCAATAAAAAATATTCATTATATTATTGGTATTCGAACAGATGGTGAATCTACAATCGTTGAGCCGTCTCTTTTCATTGAAGGAAAGAAAACAATAAAATTTGGCACCGGAATAAATGAAGAAAAAAAGGATTTTTTGTTTCGCGTATTTAGTTATTACTTATCGGAATATAATGGTAGCAAAAATTACTGCACTTAACATACGCTATGCGACATACCCGCCTAAGATTTTTGTAAAAAAAATACAAAAACTACTGACAAAATAAGAGCAACGCAAAAGTGCCTGACACCGAATTTGCCTAGTGGTCCATCCATCGCTACACACTAGATATAGCGTGTGGCGTCTATGGGGCCGTTCAAAAACCCGCTTCCCCGTTTACAGATCCCGCCCCCCTGCAACCGGGGTTTGTAACGGGCACGCTGGGGATAAAGGCGGCGGGGGGTGTCCATGGAATTCGTGACCCGCTTGCGGGGCATGAATTCCATGGACAGGACCCCCGATTATGCATCTGCGTGCCCGTGGGGCGCCACGGTTGCAGGGGGGCTGGCTTTTTTGTGGTTGTTTGACTGGGGGGGCGGTTGTATGGTATACTTAGGTGTATGAGAATATATCTTGATAATTGTTGTTTTAATCGTCCTTTTGACGATCAAAACCAGTTAAAAATCAAACTCGAAACAGAAGCAAAATTATTTATACAACATCTGATTATTTTATTACCGTTGATAAGCAACTGTATAAACTGAAATTAAGCGAAATAAACATTATAAATCCGGTGAATTTTATAACTATTTTGGAGGAACTATAATGGCAGCAGAAATGGCTTTACGGACAAAAGGTATGGAAATACTTATAAACAACCTGGGAAAAGTTGAAGCTGAACGGTTTATAAGTATTATCATAAAAGAGCCCTTTGATTATACTGAATGGCAAAGAGATTTATTTAATAATTTGTCTGTGCGCGAGCTTAGTAGTTTGGCAATGAAAGAATATAAAGCCGATTGAGACCGTCAAAGACTAGTTATGAAAAGGGCGCATGGAGTTACGCGGAGCGGTAGAAGGGAGCCGGACTTCCCCCTGCAACCGGGGTTTGTAACGGGCACGCTTACCTATGGCAAAACGATCACGGGCAGGCGGTGCGTTGCCACTGAACATGCCCCACAAAGCGTTTCCCTATTACCAGCTCAGCCCCCCTGCAACCGGAGTTTGTGACGGGCACGCTGGGGATAAAGGCGGCGGGGGGTGTCCATGGAATTCGTGACCCGCCTGCGGGGCATGAATTCCATGGACAGGACCCCCATCTATTCCTTTGCGTGCCCGTGGGGCGCCACGGTTGCAGGGGGGCTGCGGGGACTTGAATCTTCTTGAAAATCTTACTAAACTATCATAATTATCGCAGTTTTCAAGGAGTATGCGAAACAAAGTTTCGCTTCCAATAGAAAGATCAAGGAGTAACAGGCAAGATGAGCATCGACATTACCAGGATGCGGAACATCGGAATCAGCGCGCATATCGATTCAGGGAAAACAACCCTTTCCGAACGTATTCTTTTCTATAGTAACAAGATCCACGCCATCCACGAAGTCCGGGGCAAGGACGGGGTGGGGGCGACCATGGACCACATGGAGCTTGAACGGGAGCGGGGTATTACGATCCAGTCCGCCGCTACCCAGGTTGAATGGAAGGAACACACCATCAACCTGATCGACACACCCGGACACGTGGACTTTACCATTGAGGTTGAGCGCTCCCTGCGGGTGCTGGACGGGGCTGTTCTGGTGCTCTGCGCGGTTGCCGGGGTTCAGTCCCAGTCCATCACCGTGGACCGCCAGCTCAAGCGCTACCATGTCCCCCGTATCGCCTTTATCAACAAATGCGACCGTACCGGGGCTAATCCCTTTAAAGTACGGCTTCAACTGCGGGAAAAACTGGGGCTCAATGCGGTGATGATTCAGATTCCCATCGGGCTTGAGGACAAGCTTGAGGGGGTGGTGGACCTTATCACCATGAAGGCGGTCTATTTTGACGGCGATCAGGGTACGGAAATCCGGTATGCGGAGATTCCCGCCCACCTTAAAGCTGATGCGGACAAGTACCGGGAGGAACTCCTGGACGCGGTTTCCATGTTTGACGATGATCTGGCGGAAAAATTCCTAGGCGGCGAGGCTATCCCCGAAGAGCTGATCCATGCGGCCATCCGCAAGGGGACCCTGGCGGAAGCTTTTGTGCCGGTCATGGTGGGTTCAGCCTATAAAAACAAGGGGATTCAGTCCCTTTTGGACGGGGTGAACTACTATCTCCCCAATCCCACGGAAGTAAAGAACTACGCCCTGGACCTTGACCACAATGAAGAGCAGAAGGAGCTGGTCAGTGATGACAAGAGCCCCACGGTGGCCCTGGGCTTCAAGCTTGAGGACGGCCAGTACGGCCAGCTCACCTATGTGCGCATCTATCAGGGCAGCCTGAAAAAGGGCGAGGAACTGACCAACACCCGCGCCCGCAAGCGCTTCAAGGTCGGGCGGCTGGTGCGGATGCACTCCGATAACATGGAAGACATCAACGAAGGCTCCCCCGGCGATATTGTCGCCCTTTTCGGGGTTGACTGCGCCTCAGGCGACACCTTCTGCGGCACCGGCGTGAACTACGCCATGACTTCGATGTTCGTGCCCGAGCCGGTTATCTCCCTGGCTATTACCCCCAAGGACAAGAAGTCAGCGGACCAGATGGCCAAGGCCCTGAACCGCTTTACGAAGGAAGACCCCACCTTCCAGACCTATGTGGACCCCGAATCCAACCAGACCATCATCAAGGGCATGGGGGAACTGCACCTGGAAGTCTACATTGAGCGGATGCGCCGGGAGTACAGCTGCGAAGTTGACACCGGTATGCCCCAGGTTGCCTACCGGGAAGCCATACAGGGCCGCTCGGAATTCAACTATACCCACAAGAAGCAGACCGGCGGTTCCGGTCAGTACGGCCGGGTTGCCGGTTACATGGAACCCTGGGCCGAAGGGGACTACGAATTCGTGGACAGCATTAAGGGCGGTTCCATACCGAACGAATATATCCCCAGCTGCGATAAGGGATTCAAGGAGGCTGTCAAGAAGGGCAGTCTGATTGGGTTCCCCATCGTCAATATCCGCTGTGTGATCAACGACGGGGCCTCCCATCCGGTAGACTCCTCGGACATCGCCTTCCAGTTGGCCGCCATCGGCGCCTTTAGGGAAGCCTACGGCAAGGCCAAGCCCTGTATCCTGGAACCGATCATGAAGGTCTCCGTGGAGGGGCCCACCGAATTTCAGGGAAACATTTTTGGCTCGCTGAACCAGCGCCGTGGTATCATATCCTCGTCCACCGAGGACGGAACCTTCTCCCGTGTGGATGCCGAGGTGCCGCTGAGCGAAATGTTCGGCTATTCCACGGCACTCCGGTCCCTCACCCAGGGGAAAGCGGAATTCACCATGGAATTTGAAAAGTACGGGAAGGTTCCCGCCAGTGTTTCCGATGCCCTCATCAAGGAGTTTGAGGAAAAACGCAGAAAAGAGCAGGGGAGATAATCATGGAAAAGCAGGAACTTATACAGCGCAGCCCGATCCGGGTGTTCGAAAAATCCATCCACGGCGGACTTAAGGCCGGGGAAATCGGCGTCATTGCATCTCCGAACGGCATCGGCAAAACATCGGTGCTGGTTCAGATCGCCCTGGACAAACTCCTCCAGGCTCAAAAGGTGATCCACGTATCATTTACCCAGCACACCGATTATGTGCTGGCCTGGTACGAGGATATTTTTGACGAGTTCACCAAGAAGAAGAATCTGCAAAACGCCGGGGATGTCAAAACCGATCTGGTTAAAAACCGGGTGCTGATGAATTTCAATCAGGACGGAATTTCCGCGAATCAGATTCTGAAAAGCCTCCGGGCGATGATCGTGGATGGCGGCTTCAAAGCCCAGGCCCTTATCATCGACGGCCTTGATTTTTCAAAGATCGACCGGGACCGGATTGACAACACAAAAAAATTCGCCAAAGAGCAGGGGCTTGAGGTCTGGTACAGCTGCACGGTGCCCGCCGGGGAGGCCCAGTACACCAAGCAGAACATCCCTGTCCTGATTAAAGATTATGCCGACCTTATTGATTCGGTGATTGTGCTGGACCCCAAGCCGGATCATATCAATCTTTCCGTATCCAAGGACCGGGAAAGCTACAACCCCGCATCCATGGCGCTCAAGCTGGACCCCAAGACGCTGTTGATTCAGGAGTAATTTACAAGATCCACCGGCGGATGGCCTGGGCCACGCCGCCGTGTTCCACATCGCCGGTAATTGCGCCGGCGATTTTTTTTAGCTCGTCGGTCCCGTTGCCCATGGCAATGCCGAGCCCCGCGTAACGGATCATCTCCGTGTCGTTGGCGCTGTCCCCGACAGCAATACTGTTTTCCCGCTTAATGCCCAGCGCCTCAAGGATCAACTTCATTCCCTTGGCTTTGCTCTCCCCTTTGATAATGCCTTCGGAATAACCGTGCTGGGGGAAAAGGTCGAAGGCGTTTCCCAGGATCGCTTCTTCCTCTGCGGTAACATAACCACCCATGGTGATTTTTGAAATGATCGCCCCGGTGTATTTGGTGCGGAAATCATCCGCACTTGAGATGATCCGCATTTCGGCGTATTCCCGGTTAAGGCCGATGTTGTACAGATCCGTTTCGCCCTCAAAGACGATCCATTTTTTGTTGTTAAGGTAGAGGCCGCAGGCGGCGGAGAGCACATCTTCAGGAACCCAGGTGTGATAAATGGTTTTGCCCCCAAGAACTATCTGCGCGCCGCCCCCGGCGATGATGCCGTCCACCCAAGGCGCGTTCTGCATTTCCGGCGGGATATTCGCTATGGACCTGCCGGTGTTGAGGAATACCCTGTGGCCTTGCTGCCGGGCCAGTTCAATCGTTTCAATATCTTCAGCGAAAGGTCCCTGTCCTTTGTACACAATGGTTCCGTCAATATCGAGAAACAGCGCAAGGGATATGGATGGCGGCGCCTTTGATGTTTTGGACATGATGGTTCACTATACCATATTGAATACTTGCGGCAAAGGACTTTGATGAGTACACTGTAAGACATGGGGCACGCCAAATGACCAGGGGAATACTTATCGCGGGAAACGAATCATCCCTTAGCGTCGCCATTGCCGCAGAAGCAACGAAACGGGTGGAGCATTTTGCATCGGCCCTTATCCCCAACCGCCTTTCGGAACAGATCCGAAAGGACGCCGGGACGCCATCAATTTACGGCAAACAACCGGCCGATCCCCTCCCCGATGGGGCGGCCCTTCCCCTGCAGTGGAATCCGGGCAGCCCCATTGCCGCCCGCACCCTGATCCTTGCGGCGGAAAACCGGCTTGAGCATATTGACGAGGCAATCCTGGTCTGCACCCCCCCTGCAATACGCCGCCGGGCTGCGGAACTTTCGCCCGCCGATATTGAGATAATGGTAAACGATCATATCAAGGGCTGGTTCTTTTTGGCGCGGGAATTGGCACAACTTTTCCATGCGAAAGAATCAGGAACCCTGGCGCTGGTGCTTTCCGATATGGGTGCAGGCGGCAGGGACGATCCCGTGGACCTGCTGGGTCCCGCGGCGGCCGCCTCTTTCCGCGCCTTTGCCCAAAGCCTCCTGTCCTCCGCCCTTGATGAACCCTATCTGACCATGGGCTTCTCCTCCTCCGAAATCGGCGAGGAAAGCGCCTTTGCAGCCTTTGTCTTTAAACTCATTGATGAAGGCGCCAAACGCAACAACGGGAAATGGCATAAATTCGGCAAGCTGAATCTTTTCAACCGGTAAAGTACGAAACCCCCGCCTCAAAAATATTCTGACCTTTGTTTCCCGGTATATTGATGTGCACAAATTCGCCCCGCCGTTCCGAATGGCCCATTTTTCCCAGGATACGGCCGTCGGGACTGGTGAGACCTTCGATTGCCAGATCGGAGCCGTTGGGATTATCCGGTTCCGCAAGGGTTGGGTTACCCGCCGCATCGACATAGCAAAAAGGAACTTGACCGGCGCGGAATAACGCTTCCCCCTCCTCACGCCGGATCGCCAGCCGTCCTTCGCCGTGGCTGACGGGGATCACATGCAGGCTGCCGGTTTTTTCCTCTGCGAGCCAGGGCGATAATTTCGACATGACCCGTGTACGGACCATCCGGGAGACATGGCGGCCGATGCGGTTAAAGGTGAGGGTAGGCGCATTTTCGTCCGCCTGCGTGATCCTGCCGTAGGGGACCAGCCCCAGCTTGATCAGCGCCTGGAAGCCGTTGCAGATACCCAGCATGAGGCCGTCCCGATTTTCCAGCAGGTTTGTTACCGCATCGGCAATCGCCGGGGAACGCAGTACGTTGGCGATGAACTTCCCCGAACCGTCCGGCTCATCCCCGGCGCTGAATCCCCCGGAGAGGGCCACAATCTGGGCTTCCGCAATTGCCTCCGCAATTTCCCTTGTCGATTCGGCGATATCCTTCCGGTTCCGGTTTCTGAATATCGCCAACCGGGTTCGCGCCCCCGCTTCCCGGAAGGCCCGTTCCATATCCCACTCGCAGTTGGTTCCGGGGAAAACGGGGAGAACAACCAGCGGCGATGAACTTCCGGCGAATTTTCCGCCGGATGAACGGGAAGATCTTGCGCTGACAGATGCGGCGCCGGAGGTATGGATGGCGGCTGTGTTTATTAATTCTGATGAGACTGCGGCGTCCGTGGTTTCGGGAATGTCGGCGGTGGTGGCTCCGGTGGATGTCTGGGGATAGACCTGGGCGAGGGGGTACTCGTAGGCGCGGCGAAGGATCGCGAGGGGGACTTCCGCCGTATCCTTTTCGTCCGCGATAATGCGGAAGACCGGTTCCGCAATGGTACGGGCAATGCTTATCCCTGCGTTTTTTGAGCCCGGTTGAGCGGCAAGTTCCACCAACACTGATCCCTGGATGTATGGGCTTTTAAGTCCGTCAACGGTTGTCTCTACACCGGTATTGTTGCCGAAGGCCATAATTGCAAGGGCAGCGGTGACGCCCCCGGCGGACACGGGATAAGCGGCGAGCACCAGGCCTGCGGCGGAGAGTTCCGCCAA
Source organism: Spirochaetia bacterium (assembly GCA_026002045.1). GTDB lineage: Bacteria > Spirochaetota > Spirochaetia > Treponematales > Breznakiellaceae > BNUT01. The sequence goes on from BOAV01000049.1 coordinate 7,752, forward strand.
TGTGTTCATGCTTGCCTTGAAGCTGTCCCATTCGCCGCGCGGATTTTGTTCCAACAGGATGATCTCATGTCCCGGCCGGCCGCTTAATGCGCCGGATCGCACCGATGCTGCGGGGGCGGTTCCGGCGGCAAAGGCAACCAAAGTCGGCGGCACGGTGATGTCCACGCCGTGGGCATTGTCCCGGTAATTGCCGGACATGGAATCCTTGCCGCCGATGGCGGGGATGCCCAGAGCGAGCTGCGCTTCCAGCGCCCCCAGCAGGGCGGCGGCGGGTTTGCCCCAGGTTTCGGGACTGACCGGGCGTTCAAAATATTCCTGGAAGGTCAGCCGCGCCTTCCAGGGGTCTCCCCCAAGGCAGGCGAATTTTGCCAGCGCTTCCCGGATGGAACCTTTCGCTCCCTCGTAGGGATTCTGTTCCAAGAGTTCCGGATCGTAGCCGAAGGTCATGAGGCTTGCGGTGCGGCTCTGTTTTTCTAACGATGGGAGTAATGCTGCGATACCGCATTCCGGCGTTCCCTGCTCGCTGCCGCCCCAGGGGAACAGCACCGATGCCGCGCCGATGGAACCGTCAAAGCGTTCCTGCAGGCCCCGGCGGCTGCCCGAGCGGAGGCTCGCCAGTTCCCGTTCAAGGTTGTCCAACAGAACTACTGCGGAGGCTGCAACAGTATTACTGTTTGCTGAATCATCTTTTGATCGGATCGCAGTAAGACTGACTGCGGCGGATCGCGGCGCGCCGTTGGAGTTGAGAAATTCACGGGAGAGGTCCACGATGGTTTTGCCGCGCCATTTCATTTGAAGTTTCGGTTTATCCCCGCTTGTTACTTTTGCTATCACCACCGCATCAAGATTTTCAGCAGCGGCAAGGCTGATGAAGGTATCCGTGTCGGCGGCGGCAACCACCACCGCCATCCGCTCCTGGGATTCGGAGATCGCCAGCTCTATGCCGTCAAGGCCGGCGTATTTTTTCGGCACCGCATCCAGATTGATCTCCAGGCCATCGGCAAGTTCGCCCACCGCAACAGAAACGCCCCCGGCGCCAAAATCGTTGCACCGTTTGATCAGGGCGGTGACAGCGGGGCTGCGGAACAGGCGCTGGAGTTTCCGTTCCTCCACGGCGTTGCCCTTCTGGACCTCCGCCCCGGCGGTTTCCACCGATTCCCCGGTGTGCACTTTTGATGAACCCGTGGCCCCCCCGATGCCGTCCCTGCCGGTTTTACCGCCGACAAGGATCACCGCGTCCCCCGGCGCGGGCTCTTCCCGGCGCACCCACTTTGCGGGAACCGCCGCGATAACCGCACCCAGTTCCATCCGCTTTGCCAGAAAACCGGGGTGGTAGAATTCCGCCACCTGCCCGGTGGGGAGTCCGATCTGGTTGCCGTAAGACGAGTAGCCTGCGGCGGCATCCCGGGCAATTTTGATCTGGGGGAGTTTCCCCGGCAGGGCGTGGTCAAGGCTTTCCCGGGGGTCCCCGCCGCCTGTGATCCGCATGGCATGGTGCACATAGGCCCGCCCGGAAAGGGGGTCCCGGATTGCGCCCCCAAGACAGGTTGCCGCCCCGCCGAAGGGTTCAATCTCCGTGGGGTGGTTGTGGGTTTCGTTTTTGAAGAGGAGCAGCCATGGTTCAGTAGAACCTTGTTCGGTAGAACCATCGCCGAATTCGGCGTCAATCTTTACCGTACAGGCGTTGATCTCTTCCGATTCATCCACATCATCCGCAAGGCCCCGTTTCTTCAAAACCTTTGCGCCCAATGTGGCCATGTCCATGAGGGAACGCTTACGGTTTTCTGATGTAGCGCCGTAAACTTCCCGGCGGGCCTCTTCGTATAAATCCAGTGCGTGCTGCAAACCGGCGTTGTTTTCGAATCGCAAAGCGGTGGTGAAGGTGGTGTGCCGACAGTGATCCGACCAGTAAGTGTCTAAGACCCGCAGTTCCGCCAATGTGGGATCGCGCTTTATTGACGTAAAATAATCACGGCAGAATTTGAGATCCTCAAGGCCCATGGCAAGGCCGTATTTCTGCGCCAGCGCCTGAAGCGCCGCATCCCCATCCCCTGTGTCCGCAGTAAAGCCTTCCAGTACCGGCACATTGGCAACGGTGGTTTCCGCATCCTCAAGAGAAAGCGGCAGAGCGGGTGAAGCCTCCCGTGAATCCACGGGGTTAATCAGATAATGTTTTACTGCATTCAGGGCTTCTGCGGAAACAGGAATTTCGCCGGGCTGCAAAATAAAAAACCGGGCGCTTTTGATGATGGGCTTTGTTCCCGCGCCGCCCGAAGTATCGGCGATAAGTTCTGCGCACTGCTCCGCGGAATCGGAACGCTGATCGTATTGGCCGCTCAGGTATTCAATACCGAAAAAAACATCGCCCTTTTCGGCGGGGACATCATTGCAAAAAAACACCCGGTCACATTGGGGCTCTGAAAAAACCATATCCGTTGCAAGCTTGAAGTGTTCCTCGTCAAGATGAACCGCATCGTAACGGTTGAGGATACGCAGCCCCCTGAGCGCGGAAAGTTCAGGATACCGGGCCCCCAGAAAACCCGCCAGTTCCGATTGCAGACGCCGGGCTTCAATATCAAACCCCGGCTTCTTCTCGACAAAAACCCGCCGTACTTTCATTTCCATGGAACGAGTTTACTTAAAAAACGGCCTTCCATCTAGCATTGACATAGCAAATCCCATATACTTCCTTGACGCTACGTAATAATACGTATATAATCAATATATAGGAATTGGGAATTTATGACCAAGGTTGAGCTTGAAAAAAAACTGCGAAAGGCCGGATGGTCAATCACTCATGGCAGGGCACATGATCAGGCCACAAATTCAGCAAAGCCGGGTGTAAAAATTCCGATACCGCGTCATGCCGGAGACATCCCCAAGGGTACTGTCAAAGCAATCCTCAATGAAGCGGGGATAGAATAATAGAAGGAGCTTATTATGAAATATGTTTATCCTGCCATTTTTACGCCTGAAGATGGAAATATTTTGGTGAGTGTCCCCGATTTACCCGGGTTACATACCTATGGAGCCAGCCTTGCAGAGGCTATCTATATGGCACAGGATGCTATTGAAATGTGGCTATGGGACGCTGAAAACAAAAAAGAGGTCATACCAAAGGCATCCGATCAGGCTGATATTGCAAAACGCTGTAAACATTTCGGGCAATGTGTCAGTTTGGTTGTCGCTGATACTGACGAATATCGGCGGCAGACAGAAACTCGTGCAGTAAAAAAAACCTTGTCAATTCCTGGGTGGTTGAACGATAAGGCAGAAAAAGCAAATGCTCCGTTTTCACAGATTTTACAGCAGGGATTAAAAGAATATCTTCATGTCGGTTGAAGCCGGAATACTAGCATTGACATAGCAAATCCCATATACTTCCTTCCATGGCATCATTCAACTTGGTCTCCTTCCGGGACTTTATCCCCCGGACCTTTGAGCTTTTTCAAAAAGGTGAAGGGAAGGGCTACTCGTGGAATTCATTTGGTAAGGATCTGCTGGCGGGGCTTATCGTGGGCATTGTGGCTCTGCCTTTGGCTATGGCCTTTAGTATCGCTGCGGGGGGAACTCCGGCCCAGGGGCTGTACACCGCCATCATCGCCGGCTTCTGCATCAGCGCCTTTGGGGGCAGCAGGTTCCAGATCGGGGGGCCCACCGGGGCCTTTGTGGTCATCATCTACGGGGTGATCACAAAGCACGGCATGGCGGGGCTGATTGCCGCCACGGTGCTGGCGGGGCTCATGCTCGTCGCCATGGGGGCGAGTGGGCTGGGCCGTTTCATCAAGTACATCCCCTATCCGGTGACCACGGGTTTTACCACCGGCATTGGGGTGCTGATCTTTTCCCAGCAGGTTAAGGATTTTTTGGGATTAGATATAGCGAAAAGTTCCCCCGGTTTCTTTGCCGAGTGGGGTGAATACTTCGGCGCTATCGGTACCATCGATCCTGCGACGGTCTGCGTAGGTTTCGGTGCTATGGGGATCATCATTTTGATCCGGCGCTTTATTCCCCGCATCCCCGGCGCGGCGGTTGGGGTGCTGGTCCTGACGCTGGTGTGCTTTGCTTTTGCCCTGCCCGTGGACAGCATCGGGAGCCGTTTCGGCGGCATACCGTCAAGCCTGCCTCGGCCCCATATTCCCCTCATCAGTTGGGAAGTGGTGCGGGATGTGTTCCCCGATGCCTTTACCATAGCCCTGCTTGCGGCGATAGAATCGCTGCTTTCCGCGGTGGTGGCGGACGGCATGACCGGGGACCGGCACAACTCGAACACCGAACTTATCGCACAGGGAATCGGTAACATCGCTTCGGCGATCTTCGGCGGCATCCCCGCCACCGGCGCCATCGCCCGCACCGCCACCAATATTAAATCCGGCGCAGCAAGCCCCATAGCGGGGATCGTCCATGCGGTCACTTTGGTATTGTTCATTTTACTGCTCGCCCCGGCGGCCTCGGCCATTCCCCTGGCAAGCCTTTCCGCAGTGCTGATGGTGGTTTCCTGGGACATGAGCAATGTCCCCCGTTTCATCCGCATCATCCGCACCGCCCCAAAAAGCGATGCCATCGTTCTCATCACCACTTTTGTATTAACCATCGCATTTGATCTGACCTTTGCCGTTGAGGTGGGGGTGGTGCTCGCCATTTTTCTTTTCCTGTGGCGCATGGTTGAAATAGGGACCATTAAATCCGAAAACGACGACCTCATTGCGGAGCTTGCCTACGGGGACATTGAGAACCACGCGGTTGCGGCAAATTCGATCAAGGCCCTCTATCAAAAAGATATTGAAGTGTTCAGCATCAACGGCCCCTTTTTCTTCGGCGTGGCGGACACCCTTCAACAGGTGCTTCGTGGCCTGCGGAAAAATCCCAAAACCTTTATCCTGCGGATGCAGGATGTCCCGGCGGTTGACTCCACGGGGATCACCGCGCTGGAATCCCTCCTGACCCAATGCCGCCGGGGCAAGATTCGGCTCATCCTCTGCGAAATCCGTGAACAGCCCCAAAAGGCCCTTGAGAAGGCGGGTTTTATTGATGAAATCGGTAAAGAAAATGTGTTGGATACCTTGGATGCTGCGCTCAATTGGACAGAAACTGAAAGATCCGTCATCTTGTAAGTCCAATATTCAGACCGTGTCGGTTATTGTGGGGTGGATTTAATTATGGAAAGAACCTTTGTTATGCTGAAACCCGGAGTGGTTCAGCGGCGGATTGCCGGGGAGGTGATCAGCCGGTTTGAGCGGAAGGGGCTTAAAATTATCGCCCTTAAGTTTTTCAGGATGGACCGCTCCATGGCGGAGACCCATTATGCCGAGCATAAGGGAAAAGATTTTTACGATAAACTGGTTGAATATACCATTTCCGGCCCGGTGTTTGCCATGATTCTTGAAGGGGAGGACGCCATTGGGGTGGTTCGCCGCCTTACGGGGCCTACCGGTCTGAAGGACTCCCTGCCGGGAACTATCCGGGGGGATTTTGCGGCCCAGACCCGGCTCAATATCGTTCACGCCTCGGATTCGCCGGCCAGTGCGGCCCGGGAAATCGGCCTGTTCTTTCAGCCCGGAGAGATTTTCCCCTGGGAAGACGGAAATGCGGGGTGGTTTTAGTCAGAAGAACCTTGTCCCCTGTTCCTGCCCAATCGTGGTTTCCGGCCCGTGCCCCGGAAGCACCCGTATTGCCGGATCCATGGCCATGAGCCGTTTGAGGCTTGCTTCAATTTTTTCCTGACTGCCGCCGGGTAAATCTACCCGTCCGCAGTTACCATAGAAGAGGGTGTCCCCACTGAATAAAGTTTTTTCATCCTCAAGAAAAAAACCTGCGGAACCGGGGGTGTGTCCCGGCAAATGGAGCACGGTGAGGGGGCCGATGGTATCACCCTCTTCGAGCAGACGGAGGGCGTAAGCTCCCTTTCCAAGATAACCCGCATCGTCTCTGTGAATCGCAATTACCGGCGGCTTTTCGACTCCGCTTTTTTGATAGGCGGCCAGGTCCGGCAGGGCGCCGATATGATCAAAATGGCCGTGGGTGAGCAAAATGTTCTCGGGGTAAGCGTTTAATTTTTCCAGTTGTGCTATAATGATTTCCGCCTGGTCTGCGGGATCAATTACCGTACATGTTTCACCGTGAACGATGATCCAGCAGTTGGTGGAGATGTCCCCCAGGACGAGCTGTATAATTTGATATTTTCCCATGGAGGAATTATACCCTGCGTATTTATGATTTTCTAGTGATCCTTGCGCTGGCTGCCCTTTTTTACGGTCTTGTGCCGATTGCGGGGGCGCTGATAAACCGCCGCTCCTGGCGGATTTTCCGGCGGCGTTTTAATGATCTGCGGCTGCAGCCCCTGCTGGATTACGGCATTTACAGCCGCCTTGAGGGGGGGATCTACCGCTTTATCGGGGGCTTTGAATCGGTGACCGATGGGCATACCCTGTGGATTCGCAGCGACACCCTTACCATCCCGGTGGCCCTTGCGGGGGCCCAGACTTATATGCTGCCCATGCAGGAAGGGGGTTTTCTGCCCGGCGCTTTTGATCCCGGCGAGGAGGCCCCCGAGCGTATCCGCTGGGACCGGGTTTCTACACTGACCGAGGGGGCCAAGGTTTTTGTGGGCGGCGCACTGATTTTACGGGACAACCGCTGGACCTTTGTTTCCACCGCCGAGGCCCCGCTGATGGTAATTTTTTACGACGGCCCCGACCGGTCCCTGGCGATTCGGGCTATCCGTGCGGGACGGCACCAGAACGAATACTGGAACAGCATCACCCCCTATTCTCTGGTCCTGGGAGCCCTGTCCCTCATTTTCATAGCCGTTTCCTTTCTTCCCCGCCCCGCCTTCCATCGGACGGCCATTACCGCCTTTGCCGCCGCTTTTATCCCCCTGTTTCCCATGGTTCCGCCGGGGCTCCTCTTTGCCGTTATTTACCGCAGGCTTTGGTGGCGGGCCCGGATATTCAGGGCCTACCGGGATCTGGCCCGGCTGCCCCTCAAGTACCTCAAGCCGGGGGAAGAACGGACCAGCCTCCCCGATGGGGAAAAATACGGCTTTGTCCGTTATGATTCATTACCCCCGGAGGCGCGGGCAAAGGGGATTCCCCTGCTCATCCCCGAAGAAGAGAAAAGTAAAAAGGCTGAATGGTACGTCTTTGGTGCATTGCAGGAACCGGATTTGCCTGCGGAACCAAGGGTTCCTCTGGAACCCAGGTTTCCTGCGGAACCCTTGGACAGTTTTGCCACCTTTGGCGCATTGCCGGGAAACCCCGAGGACCTGGCCCGGCGGTATGCCCGTAAGGCCTATACTTTTGAGCTTATTGCCTGGCTGCTCTTGTTGGCAAGTGTTGGCTTAAACGCCTTCTTCATCGCCCTGATCATCTTCCTCATCTAAAGAACGGGAAACCTCATTTTCAACGACTTCATCTTCGATGCCGGCTTCCCCGTATTCATCGGTATTTACCGAGGCGTCCTCGTCACGGTTTTCGTCGGAATCATCCTCCCGCCGGGCACGGGCGTAATTGACCGCGAGGGTTCTGCCCCGGAATGGCTTGCCGTTTAAGGCTTCGATGATCGCATCCGCCACGGAAGAGCGGACCTGCACAAAGGAATAATTGTCCAGAATACGGATTGCGCCAATATCATCCCGGGAGATTGAAACATTGGTGTTGATAAGTCCCAGTATTTCACGGGGGAACACCCGGCGGTTTCTGCCGATGCTGATAAAAAGCCGTCGGGATTCTTCTTCCGGCAGAGACTGCCGGGGGGTATCGCTGCGGGGTGTTTCGTTTCGAGGGGATTCAGGCCGGGAGTTCCTGGACGGTCCGGAATTTCTGTCACGGTTCCGATCGAAACGGCCCGTATTTCCCTGGCCCTGATCAAGGAGCATCAGCAGATAAGCCGCCATCCACGAGCGGCGGGAAAAGGGTACTGCTTTTTTAAAAAGGGCACGGTACTCGCTTACAAGCGGGATATCCGCTTCGGTTTTAAATTTTTCAAACAGAAGATTGAGTTTTTTTTCTGTTCTTTCTTTGTCAAATTGAGAAGGCATGCAATTTCCCTATAAACTAATTTTTATCAATATGACATATTTTTTAGATTTGTACAAGCCTTGATTAACAAAAATCAACATGGATTTTCTATGGTGTGAGAAATACAATGACGCTGCGATGTCTGGAAAAATTTTTACCCCTTTGATATACTGCTACCCTATGGAATTAAATCAGGAATTTATTGACGCCCTTGCGGTGAACGAAGTAAGCCTTATGAAGGGTATTGCCGAAACCCTCAGGGTGAACATGAGCCAGGTTTCGGCGGTTATCAGTCTCCTGGCCGAGGGGAGCACGGTCCCCTTTATCGCCCGCTACCGGAAGGAAAAAACCGGCAGCCTTGACGAGGTGCAGGTGCGGGATGTGGAGCATCTTTTTAACAGCGGGAAGAACCTTGAAACCCGGCGGATTGAGATTATCCGGGGGATCTTTGAACAGGGAAAACTGACAGAGCCACTTTACGAAAATATTACCAAGGCCGCCACTTTGACGGAACTTGAAGATATCTACGCCCCCTACAAACGGAAAAAGAAGACCCGTGGGATGATCGCCGAGGAGAAGGGCCTTTTGCCGCTGGCGGAGGCCATGCGGGAACTGGAAGCCGCCGCCCTTCTTGTAAAGGCGGCGGAGTTTATTGTTCCCGAGGGGGACGAGCGTATCGCCGAACACCCGGAGCTTGCTGTGGCCACTGCGGAGGACGCCCTGCAGGGGGCCATGGATATTATCGCCGATCAAACTGCCCAGGATCCGGAGAACCGGGCCGCGGTAAAAAGCTTCTATCAAAAGGACGGCAGGATCATCGTCAAGGCTTCCGAAAAAGCGGGGGTTGGGGACGATGCGGCCAAAAAGACTTCCACCTATCAGATGTACTGGGATTACACCGAGCCCCTTTCGCAGATCAAGTCCCACCGCATTTTGGCGGTGAACCGGGGCGAGCGTGAGGGGGTGCTGGAAATCACCATTGATGTGGATGACAACGCCGCCACAGAAATGCTGCAGAACAAGTACGTCCTCCATAACGATTACCACAGGACCGCCATTGAGGACGGCCTTAAGCGGCTGCTTTCCCCGGCGGTGATCCGGGAGATCCGGGGGGACCAGAGCGACGCCGCAGACGATCACGGCATTTCCGTTTTCAGCCAGAACCTCAAAAATCTTTTGATGCAGCAGCCCATCAAGGGAACACGGGTGCTGGGGATCGATCCCGGCATCCGCACCGGGACCAAGTGCGCTTTTCTGGACGACACCGGCAAGTACCTGGGGAACTTCGTCATTTACAACCACAAGGTTGAGGAAGCCAAGCGGGCCATCCTTGAGGGTGTCAAAAAATACGACATCCAGCTTATCGCCGTGGGGAACGGCACGGGCTCCAAGGACGTGCAGGAACTGGTGACCGCGGTGATCGCCGACAACAACCTGGAGGTGCTCTACACCGTGGTTGACGAGGACGGCGCTTCGGTGTATTCCGCCAGCGATATCGCCCGGGAGGAATTCCCCGAGCTGGACCTGACGATTCGCGGGGCCATTTCCATCGGCCGCCGCCTCCAGGACCCGC
>BOAV01000050.1 GCA_026002045.1 Spirochaetia bacterium
CCCCCCGTGCGTTAAGTAATTTTGTAAATTTTCCTTTATCGTTTATATTCTCATCAATAAGCCGCCGGGGTGTTCTGTCCCCTGAGCGGCTTTTCCTGTTTTCCTCATTAATTTTTGTCTCCTTAAGTATTGACCCCGGCCGCGACTTTTTGCGGGAGTTTGCGCGGCCGGGGTTTCCTTTTTCTATATTGATTGGGTGTTTTATTGTTTTGGTTTTTGGCCTTGCAAAGAGGTACTCAGACGGCGGGAATTTCCACCAAGAAACGACGCCGTCTGAGATTTTAATGGACAGAGAAAGTATAGAGCATACCTTCGCTGTTTGTTAGCCCTCTTTATTGGTCTTCCGTCATAAGGCGGAAGAACATCCGGGCGTATGTTCCGGATGAATATAATGAAGGAGGACTCTATGAAGAATAGGAGTCTCGTAGTAGGAACAATCGCGTTGTTATTGACGGCGGTTGTGTTTTTAGGATGCCCCACGGAACCGGGTGAACCCGGGAAAGATGGTACTCTCGGAACGCCGGGGATACCTGTAGTCAATGGAACGGTCACTGTTAAGGCACTGCAAAACATGCTCAACATTTCAGATGTTGTCTATGTAGCTGGCCCTACCAGCCTTACCGGTGCCGGTACCCTTACCATTCCGGCAGGGAAAAGTATCAAGTTATTTGACAAACTGACAGCTGATAATACCGGTGTTGTTATTGACGCCACTTCCAGCACAACCGCGTTGGATTTAAGCGATGCTGACGCAGGACTTGCCGGCGCTAGTGGTGGTACTACCCCCATATTCCTTCTGCCTTCAGCGCCCTACATCACGGCTGCCGGTGCGAAATTGGATGCGTCTAACAGCCCCGTATATGCGCCGCTTGTGAGCACAGTTCCTGATACCGGCGATTGGGGAACAACCGCCTTAGCAGTTCGTACCGCAGTAGATACGGATCTGGTTGCGGCAAAGGTTGCTGCTGGAAGTCAAACACTTTATGTACTTGACTCATTAAATTTGACAGGCGCCGCTCTCCCCAGTATTGGTGGTAAGATTGTCGTACTGGGTACCCTTAACAACAGTGGTGCAGCAATTACTGATTCAGAGCTGAGCGCGACAGCGGCAGATAATAAATTACAGCTTTTAGGTTCAGTTAATTCCAGCAAAGACATAACCACCGGTGCAATAGTGTTAAGCTTGAGCGGTGATCTTGAGTTGACCGGAACTGCGGCTCTGTCAGCAGGTGCAAGCATAACTGCCAAGACCGTATCAGTGGCCGGGACCACAACCATTACCGGGACAAGTACCGTAACTGCCAATCCGGTTACCTTTACCGGCGCGGTTTCACTTGGCGGCACTCTTACCGTAGCCGGTCCGGCAACCCTTGGCAGCACCCTGACCAACTCTACTTCGACAACTGTAACTTTCAACGGCGCAACCACCGTTGCGGACGTAGTTACAGTCGGAACCGGTGGGTTAACCATCGCCGGAACCGGCGCCGTGACGCTGACCGCCAAACCGGTTCCTGCTAGTACTAAGCTGCTGACCATCACCAACTCTACGGGTGTCACACTGGCAGATGGTATTGCTAGCGCCGGTGGTGTCGCAGGCTATGTCACCATATCAGGAGGCGGTAAACTCATCCTTAAGGATACCAAGTCAATCGTTGCCGCTACCACCGATACCCTGCTTGGCACCGACTACTCACTCGGCGTTGGTACCTACACCGCAGCCGGTGATGTCACGTTTGCCGCAGCCACCATTACAACCGGTAACGTAGCGGGTAATGGTTTGACGTTTAGCGATGGCGCGGACACGAACAAAATCACGCTTTCAACCACCACCACCACTCCTGCCGTGTTCACCGCAGCAAAGGCAAATAACGAGAATACACCGCTTACATTGGCTATTGCCGGGGGAAAACCGACCATTACCCTTGCGCTTAGCACCAATACCAGCGGTGTATTGTTAACGGTAAATGCCAGCGGTAAAATCGCTGTTCTCGGCAACAGTGAGGTGACTTTCAAAGGTAGTTCAACACCAGCCCTTAACGGCGGTCTCCGCTTATTTAACGGAGCACAATTAGCCGGTACTGATGACACCAAAAAACTTGTTGCAGATGGTGGAACACCGCCTTCTGACGGTACATTTAGCAGCACTGGTGGTACTAAGCTTATCGCATCAGCAAAAGCCGGAACCGGTGTTTTGGATAGTGGCACCGGCACCGCCGCACTTGACATCAAAGCAAACAACAGTAATAGCGATGCAACAGTAGGTGCTACCTTAACAGCACTTCCTTAATCCCCGGTTAACGTAAAAGGCGCCATGCGCCAAACCCGCCGGCGGTATTCATAGCCGGCACGTAAACGAACTTTGAATTGGCCGTCCCTCCAACCGGGGACGGCCTTTTTTAAACCACAAGCCGCCTACTGGCGGCACCACACGGACGACACGGACTTTTACTTTGAATTCTTTTCCTTTTGTCCGTAAGGTCAGTGGTTAAATTCTTTACGGGCTTTGTGTGAGGTTTTCGAGAAGGACCTCACACGGAGACACAAAGATCACAAAGGGGGGCGACAAAGCGTTTCCCCATTACCCACGCAGCCCCCCTGCAACCGGAGTTTGTGACAAATGATCACGGACAGTTGGCGGGAGGGCGGTGCGTTGCCGCTGAACATCGCGAACCCGCAGAAACGGCGAACCCATGTTCGCCGTTTTGAGGACGGGCGATGGAAGCGGCAATGCGCCGCCCTCCCGCCGCCGTGTCTGTGCCCGTGGGCCGCCACGGTTGCAGGGGGGCTGCTTTTTAAGATACTAGAACAGATCGGAGTGGGTTCCGGTACGATGAAAGGTAACGGTTTTGGCTGCTGGGTCGATTTCATAAATCAACACCCAATCCCCCTGAACATGGCAGTCAAGGCTCCCTTCCCACTCGCCGTGCAGGGGGTGGTTCCGGCAACGGGGAGGCAACGGTTGTTCGTTAATAAGCAAGCCCATTACATTGAGGATTTTGCTCATATCCCTGCCCCGTTTTTCCGCTAGGGCAAATTCTTGTTTGAAACGTGTAGTGCGTTTGACCGCAAGCACGCCCTAACTCCGCAGATCCGCCAGCAGTTCCTCAAGGGAATGGAAGGTCGGAGAGGGAATCTCACCGCGCATCATGGCCCTGCCCTCCCGAATAGCCGCGGCGGTTTCGGCGTTGGGTGTGTGATCCAGAGGACACTCTCCGTCCATGCCTATGTCCTCCCAAGAACCCGCTTCCGCGGGGGAGGGTATATCGCGGGGCACATCAACCGTCAGCCCTCCCTTGCGAAGCAAGTTCTTGCTGGCGGGTATTTCAACAGTTTGTTCTATGATCATATTCCAAATATAATATGAAAAAAGTGGAGTGTGAAGGGGGCGGCCTTTTTTATGGACCAAAGGGGGACCGACAAAGCGTTTCCCCATAACCAGCTCAACCCCCCTGCAACCGGAGTTTGTGACAAACGATCACGGGCAGTCGGCGGGAGGGCGGTGCGTTGCCGCTGAACATCGCGAACCCGCAGAAACGGCGAACCCATGTTCGCCGTTTTGAGGACGGGCGATGGAAGCGGCAATGCGCCGCCCTCCCGCCGCCGTGTCTGTGCCCGTGGGCCGCCACGGTTGCAGGGGGGCTGCTAATATGCTACATTAAACCTGTGAAAGCCGCCATCATTTTCGGTTCAAAATCGGACACGCCGGTCATGAAGAAGGCCGCCGATGTGTTTAAGGAATTCGGTGTCCCCTACACTTCCCATATTCTTTCCGCCCACCGTGTGCCGGAACTTTTGACGGAGACCCTCAAAAAGCTTGAGGCCGATGGGGTTGAGGTGATCATTGCCGGGGCAGGTCTTGCGGCCCACCTACCGGGGGTTATCGCCAGCCAGACCCTGGTCCCGGTTATCGCCGTGCCCATTGTGTCCGGGGCCTTAAGCGGGCTGGACGCGCTCTACTCCATCGTGCAGATGCCCCGGCCCATTCCGGTTGCCGCCGTGGGGCTTGATAACGGGGCCAACGCGGGCTACCTGGCCTGTGAAATTCTTTCCCTGAAATATCCCGAGCTGAAACAGAAACTTGCGGATTTCCGTAAAAAAATGAAGGCCGACTTCGCGAAAGAAAATGAAGGAGCGGAACTATGAGCGATATGTCTAACATCAAACAGGGCGCGGAACTCTACGAAGGGAAGGCCAAAAAAGTTTTTGCCGCCGAAGGTTCTGCTTCGGACGGCGCAGAACTGGTGATCATCCATTATAAGGATGACGCCACCGCCTTTAACGGCGAGAAGAAAGGTCAAATCGAAGACAAGGGGGTGATGAACAACAAGATCGCCGCCGGCCTTTTTGAGCTGCTGGAAAAATCCGGGGTGCCCACCCACTACGTGGCGCGGACAAATGACCGGGACATGGTCTGCAAAAAAGTAAAGATAACGCCCCTGGAAGTGATCGTGCGTAACGTTGCTGCGGGCTCCATGGCAAAGCGGCTGGGCCTTGCCGAAGGGAGCGAACTTAAAACCACAGTGTTTGAACTTTCCTACAAGGATGATGCCCTGGGCGATCCACTGATTAACGATTACCACGCGGTTGCCATCGGCGCTTCAACTTTTGAAGAAATCGACGAAATAAAAAAACTCACCTTTAAAATCAACGAAGTGCTTTCCGCCTTTTTCCTGAAACGGGGAATCAGGCTTATCGACTTTAAACTGGAATTCGGGCGCACCATCGGAAAAGGAAGCGCCGCAGGAAAGCTCGTGCTGGCGGATGAAATCTCCCCGGACACCTGCCGCTTCTGGGATGCAAAGACAAACGAAAAACTCGACAAGGATCGTTTCCGCCGGGATTTGGGAAATGTGAAGGAAGCGTATATCGAAATCCTGAATCGTATTGACGGATGAGGCCAATGCACAGTAATACTGCGATTCAGGATGAAGAAGATAAGTTACACGAAGAGTGCGGCGTCTTTGGGGTTTTCTGCAGCGATCCGGAACGGGATGCGTCGGCGCTGGTTTACTACGGGCTTCTTTCTTTGCAGCACCGGGGACAGGAAAGCGCGGGGATTGCGGCGGTAAAAAATCAGACCATCGAATGCCGCAAGGGCATGGGGCTGGCGGGGGAAATTTTTACCCCCGAATTATTATCCCAGCTCAAGGGCTCCGCAGCGGTGGGGCATGTCCGCTATTCAACCTTCGGTTCCAGCAGCATTGAAAACGCACAGCCCTTTGTAAGCCGCTTCAAGCTGGGCTCCATCGCGGTGGCCCACAACGGCACATTGACCAACGCCGATGTGGTCCGGGAACTTCTGGAAGACGCAGGGATCGGCTTTACCTCATCAAGCGACAGCGAAGTGATCGTCAACCTCATCGCAAAAAATTACAGGAAGGGTCTTGAGAAGGCCCTCACCGATACTATTAAATTTATCAAAGGTTCCTACGCCCTGGCGGTACTTACCGATGACGCACTGGTGGGGGCGCGGGACCCCAACGGCATCCGGCCCCTCTGCCTGGGGAAACTTTCCGGAGGGGCAAATTCCGGCGGCTGGATACTGGCCAGCGAATCCTGCGCCATTGATGCGGTGGGCGGTGAATTTGTCCGGGACGTGGAACCCGGCGAAGTGATCATTATAAACCGGGAGCAGGTGCTTTCATTCAGCTTTAGTGAAAAAACCCGGCGGGCGGTCTGCGCCTTTGAATACGTCTACTTCGCCCGGCCCGACAGTGTGATCGATCAGGTCGATGTTTACGGCGCACGGATCCGCGCGGGGGAAATTTTGGGCCGGGAATCGGCGGTGAAGGCGGACCTTGTCATCGGCGTTCCCGATTCGGGGATCCCCGCGGCCATCGGCTACGGCAGGGCCACGGGCACCCCCTTCGGCCTGGGGATCGTCAAAAGCAAATACGTGGGCCGTACCTTCATTTCCCCGGATCAAAACAAGCGGGAACGGGCGGTCTCGGTAAAACACAATGTGATCAAAAGCGAGGTGCGGGGAAAACGGGTGGTGCTCATCGACGACTCCATTGTCCGGGGAACCACCAGCCGCCGCCTCGTTTCGATCCTGAAAGGCGCGGGGGCAAAGGAAGTGCACATCCGTATCTGTTCCCCCCCGGTTTGTTACCCCTGCTATTTCGGCATCGACACCCCCCACCGAAAGGACCTTATCAGCAATGGGACCAGTGCAAACGATTTGGGAAAAACCCTGGGCGCGGACAGCCTGGCCTTTATTTCGGTAGAGGGACTGCTTGAGTCCCTCAGTGTACTGGACGTCATTCAGGGTGACAAAAACGAAGATGGCGCTCCGGTTTCCATTAAGGCAGGGCCCGAACGATCCTACTGTCTGGGCTGCTTCACCGGGGAGTACCCCATCCCGGTGTCGGGAGGGGAGCCATGGGTCGCAGGTCCGATGTCATCCAATGGTATGACCCTTTAGTGGAACCAACACGCAGCCAACTTCGTTGTCCTTGGTGTGAAGGGGACGAAATCTACACCGCATACCACGACAAGGAATGGGGCAAGCCTTTAAAAAATAATCAAAAACTTTTTGAACTCCTGACCCTTGAAGGCGCACAGGCGGGGCTTTCCTGGATCACAATTTTGAAACGCCGGGAGGGCTACCGGGAAGCCTTTGACGGCTTCGATGCTGAAAAGATCGCCCGGTATACCGAAAAAGACGTAAAGCGCCTCATGGCCGACGCCCGGATTATCCGCAACCGGCGAAAGATCACGTCAACCATCGAAAACGCCCGCCTCTACCTTGAAATGATGGAAGCCGGACGATCCTTTTCAAAATGGCTCTGGAACTTTGTGGACGGGACGCCCATCGTAAACCATTGGCGGACCATGAAGGAAGTCCCGGTCACCACGGAACTTGCAGAGCGCATTTCAAAGGAACTAAAACAAAGGGGCTTTTCCTTTGTAGGGCCCACGATCATCTATTCTTATATGCAGTCCGCGGGGCTGGTGAACGATCATTTGATAAGCTGCTTTAGGCATCCGGATAATATGAGCGGGTGAACAGTAAGACTAACGGAAAGAAAGAATACGAACGCGGGTTCTTGTTTTGTCAATGAGGATTTTCATGTTGCAACTAGCTGGACTTCTCTTTCCTGAACTCGCCATGCGGCGTACTGCAATGCTTGATGTATATCTTCTCGTTCCAGGTAAGGGTATGCGTCAAGAATTTCCTCAAATGAATGGCCCTCGGCAATTTGCCCGACAATCATTCCTATCGTTACCCGCATTCCACGTATACACGCTTTACCGCCCATCACCTGCGGATTCCAGGTTATTCTGTCCAATTGTTCCATGCGCCCAGTATAACGTAATAAAGAGCGTTTTGCCAAGGATAAATTGAAAAAGTAATGACAAAACAGGGTTTTTATAGTATACCGTTTACATGGACAATAAGGAAATTCTCTATAGAGAAGGAAAAATAATACGACAAACGAAGACTTGTACGAAGACATAGTAAATCAATTTTCAATATATGGGGAATTCGAGGCGGCCTCCCCGCTCGGCAACGGACACATTAACGATACTTTTCTGTCCCAATGGAATCAGGCGGGAACCATGGTCCGGTATACCCACCAGCGGATCAATGACCATGTGTTTATTCATCCCGATGAGGTGATGGAAAATATCCAACGGGTAACCGCTCACATTGCCGGAAAGTTAAGGGAAGGCGGCGTCATTGATTGGAGCCGCCGGACTTTGACGGTGATCCCCGCCAGGGACGGCAAGCCCTGGGTACGGGATGCGGACGGCGGCTGGTGGCGAACCTATTGTTTTATTGAAAAAACTCATCCCGGGGAAGTTGCCGGTTCCCCGGAAGAAGCGGCCCTTTTGGGGAAGAGTATCGGCCGTTTTCAGAAACAGCTTGCGGATCTTGGCGGGGGGCGGCTGCACGAAACCATTCCGGATTTTCATAATATGGAAGCCCGGTACCGCCGGTTCTATAAAGCCCTGGAGGCTGATAAGTTTAACCGGGCCGCTGATGCTTCCGGGGAAATTGATTTTATGAAGGAGAATGAAGAACGGGGAAGCATTCTGGTCCGCTCTATCCGGGAGGGGCGTATCCCCGAACGGATCTGCCATAACGATACCAAGATGAACAACATCCTCCTGGATGACGCAACAGGGGAGGCCCTCTGCCTTATTGATCTGGATACGGTCATGCCCGGTTCGAGCCTTTTCGATCTGGGCGATCTTATCCGTACCGCCGCCTCCCGCGCCCAGGAAGATGAAAGGGATCTTTCCAAAGTTACCTTCAATGGTGATTTTTTTAAGGCCCTTCTTGGGGGATACCTTTCGGAGGCTTCGGAATTTCTTATTCAAGAGGAACGGGAACTTCTGGCCGAAGCGGGCCGGAACATCACTCAAATTATGGCCCTCCGTTTCCTCACCGATTATCTTGAGGGGGATCATTATTATCATATAACGCGGCCAAGTCACAACCTTGATCGCTGCCGGAATCAGATAGCCCTGATCCGGTCCATGGATTCGTTTCCGAAGGAGTAATATAATGAAAGAATTAGCGGGCCTGTACCGGGATGAACTGCTCAACAATGTGATCCCCTTTTGGCTGAACCATTCCATCGACAGGGAATACGGCGGGTATCTTACCAGCCTGGACCGGGACGGAAGTGTTTTTGACACCGACAAATGGACCTGGATGCAGGGCCGGGAAGTTTGGATGTTTGCCACCCTGTACAATAAGGTGGAAAAACGCAGGGAATGGCTCGACGCTTCCATTCAGGGCGCAGAATTCCTGAACAAGTATGCCCATAACGAAGAAGGTTACTACTTCTGTCTTAACCGGCAGGGCCAGCCTTTAGTGCAGCCCTACAATATTTTTTCCAATTGTTTTCCCGCCATGGGTTACGGCGCATTGGCGGTGGCCCTGCCCGATTCTGAATATCCCAAGCTGACAAAGACCACCTTTGATCTCTACCTGTCCAGGCGGGATAATCCTAAGGGCAGGTACAACAAGATAGTTCCCGGCGCCCGGCCCCTCAAAAGTTTTGCCATCACCATGATGTTGAGCAATATGGCCCTGGAAATGGAAGCCAGCCTGGGTTCCGCCTATGTGGATGAACTGGTTAAGGGTTTAGCGAAAGATATTCTGGGGACCTATTACAAACCGGAATTCGGCTGCATCCTGGAACAGGTCGGCGCCGATGGTTCCTTTGTAGATTCCTATGACGGCCGGGTTCTGTCGCCGGGGCACGCCTGCGAGGCCATGTGGTTCCTCATGGACGTGGGGGTCCGGCTGGGGGATAAGGTCCTGATCCGTCAGGCAGCAGATATTGTGCTTAAATCCCTGGAACGGGGCTGGGACAAAGAATTCGGCGGCATCTTTTATTATATGGATGTAAAGGGAAAGTACCCCCTTTGGCTGGACTGCGATCAGAAACACTGGTGGGTCCACCTGGAAAGTCTTATCGCCTGCGCCAAGGCTTTCCACCTTACCGGGGATGAACAGTTCAAAGACTGGTTCATGAAGCTCCACGATTATACCTGGAAACACTTTAAGGACCCGGAGTATCCCGAATGGTTCGGCTACCTGAACCGCCGGGGAGAAATTCTCTTTCCCCTAAAGGGCGGAAAATTCAAAGGCTGTTTCCATCTGCCCCGGGCTTTATTACAGATTTGGAGAATTCTGGAAAGTTTGTAACAGAAGTTATAAGATTTTTTGATGATTAAAAAGGGCAGATGCGGTGTCAATGTTTTATACCGCATCTGCCCCCTTTTTTATGCTCAGAGTTTATCCAGAAAGGGAATTCCCTTAACCCCAAGTTTTGCTTTCAATTGCCGGAATTCCGCATGGTAACGTTCTTCGGTTTCACGATCGAAACGGCCAAAGGGTTCACGGCAATAACCCGCATCCACCCCCATCCAGTTCATACCCGCCTTGATACCCACCTGAAAGCCCCGATCCAGGGTGTACAGGATGATGGCATTGGCGATCCGCTGTTTTTCCTGGGCGGTTTTTAAATCCCCGGCCTGTATTGCCTTATAAATATCCAGGAAAGGTTCGGGGATCATATTGTAAAAAGATCCGATTATTCCATCCGCACCGAAACTCAGCCCGGTCATGGCCATTTCATCGGCGCCGGAATATACCACAAAATCCCTGCCTATTTCTTCTTTAATCCGCATGATCTCGAATTTGGAAGTAAGGGTATATTTAATTCCCTGAACCCCTTCAATGGTTGCCAGGGTTTTTATAAAATTGAACCCCACCGCTCCGGCAAGGGCGATGTTGTAAACCACCATGGGAATACCAACCGCACCGGAGATATCCCGGTAGTAATTGAACATTTGGGGCTCGGAAAATTTCCAGTAAAAGGGAGGGACCGAAGAAATCGCATCGGCGCCGGATTTTTCAGCGTGCTTTGCGAGATCGATAGAAATTTTTGTTCCGATAGCGCCGACATGAACAATAACCGGAACCCGGCCCTTCACCTCATCAATCACATCTTCCACCACCTTCTTGCGCTCGTCCGGCGTCATAAGAAAACCTTCGCCGGTACTTCCGGTCAGGTACAATCCATGAACCCCCCGATCGATTAGGTAGGAAGTCACCTTTCTCTGGCGGCCCTCGTCATAGTCATCGTTTTTATCAAAACAAGTGACCAGTGCAGGAATAACACCCTTGATGTTTTTCAACGGAACACGACTCATTTAAGACTCCTTGATTTCTGGCTCTGATATATAATGGCAGGAACAAAAATGTTCCTTACCGTTTACCAGGTATTTTTTAAGCAGGGGTTGTTCGGTTTTACAACGCTCCCTGCATTCGGGACACCGGGGATGAAATGCACAGCCCGAAGGCGGATTTATGGGGCTGGGTACATCTCCTGAAAGCATAATGCGTTTTGATTTCCTGTCCGGGTCCGCAACAGGAATGGCTGAAAGAAGCGCCCGGGAATAGGGATGAAGGGTATGACTGTAAAGGTCGCCGCTTTCGGAAAGTTCAACTATCTTTCCCAGGTACATCACCGCAATACGATCGCTGATATATTCAACCACGCTTAAATCATGGGTGATAAAAATATACGTTAGATTCCGTTCATCCTTAAGCTGTTTCAGCAGCTTGATTACCTGTGCCCGGATGGATACGTCCAGGGCGCTGACCGCTTCGTCGCAAATAATTAATTCGGGATTAACACTCAGAGCACGGGCAATACCGATGCGCTGGCGCTGCCCCCCGGAAAATTCACCGGGATACCGGTCAATGTATTCACGGCGCATATTAACGGATTCCAAAAGATCACCGATAATTTTACGCCGTTCCTCTCTGGTTTTAACTCCGAATTTTTTAAGCGGATCTTCCAGGGAACCAAAAATAGTAAAGGCCGGATTAAGGGATGAAAAGGGATCCTGAAATACAATCTGAAGCCGCTTTTTGAATTCCGTTAATTCAGCCGCTTTAAGGGTTCTGAGATCTACGGTTACTTCGGTATCCCCCGGCCGGGACAAACCGGGCACGGGTTTCCCCGAATACTCTATTGAACCGCCGGTGGCTTTTGCCAACTGTATGATCGATTTACCCAGGGTTGTTTTACCGCAGCCGCTTTCCCCAACCAGCCCCAAAGTTTCGCCGCGATAGACATCAAGATCGATACCGTCAACTGCCTTTACATGGCCAATGGTACGTTTAAATACCCCCTTTTGTACCGGAAACCAGGTTTTAACGTTACGGAGCTTTAAAATAACATCCCTGTTTTCAGGCATTTGATTTCTCCCCGTGACGCCAGCAGCAAACCCCATGGGTATTGCTGATAGAGGTTTCACCGGGCATAGCCCCGCATTGTTCCGTGGCAAAATCGCAGCGGGGGGCAAACTGGCATCCCGCAGGCCGGTTATAGGGATCAGGGGTATTGCCCCGGATTGGTTCTATTTTCTGGTTTTTACCCCTTCCAAGAATGGGGATTGATTCCAGTAATGCTTTAGTATAGGGATGCGCCGGATTCCGCAGTACATCTTCAACGGTGCCCCGCTCAACAATATTCCCCATATACATAACAATTACGTCATCCGCCAGTTCGGTTATTACCCCCATGTCGTGGGTGATAAGCATGATCGCCGTATGGTATGATTTTTTCAGTTCCTCAATTAATTCAAATATCTGCGCCTGAATGGTCACATCCAGGGCGGTGGTGGGTTCGTCTGCAATAAGCAGCAGGGGATTACAGGCCATGGCCATGGCGATCATTGAACGCTGCCTCATTCCCCCTGAAAATTGATGGGGGTATTCCTTAACCCGCTGCTCAGGCGCGGGGATGCCCATGCTGCGCAGTAATTCTACTGATTTTTCCCGGCGCTCCTGTTTTTTCATTGCCGTATGGTATTGCAAATTTTCCTCTATCTGAAAACCGATTGAATACACCGGATTCAATGCGGTCATGGGTTCCTGAAATATCATGGCAAGTTCTTTTCCCCGGAGTTCCCGCATCAGTTTCCCGTTTGCAGGGATCTCATTAAGCCGCAGATCCCCCTCAGTTTTACTGTGGTAGGTAATGGTCCCCCCTTCTATGCGGGCAAGCTGGGGCAGGAGCCGCATGATTGCCTGGGCGGTAACACTTTTCCCGCAGCCGCTTTCCCCTACTACCCCCAGGGTTCTGCCCCGGCGGATAGAAAATGAAACTTCCCGAACCGCCTTATTACAGCGCTGATTGGTATAAAAATATACATCCAGGTCTTTTACAGTTAACAAAGTGTCCGGTGATTCTGTCATAGCTAACCCTGCTGGGACGGGTCTGTGGAGTCCCGAAACCCGTCGCCTATAAAATTAATGCTTAACACAAAAAGGGAGATCACCAGGCCCACCGGCAGCCAGATCCACCAATTTTCCCGCAGTATGGTTATGTCCTGGGCAACATTAATAATATTTCCCCAGGTAGCAATTTGCATGGGTACGCCGAGACCGAGAAAACTTAAACCCGCTTCTTCCAGAATAAACATGGCGGTGCTCAGGGTGATGTTTACCACCACCGGCCCCAGGGCATTGGGCAGGATATGTTTAAAACATATTTTTACATTACTTAAACCAAAGGCCCGCATGGCCTGCACATACTCCTCTTCCCGGAGGGAGAGGATCCGCGCACGGGCCATACGGTACATACTCCCCCAGCCGGTGATCATAAAAATGATGATAAGATTCATAAGACTTTGCCCGACGATGGTTACCAAAAGCAGCACCAATATGATCTGCGGAAAGGACATGAACACTTCGGATGCCCGCAGGCACAGGGCGTCTAAAAATCCGCCCCTGTATCCCGCATAACAACCCAGGGAAACGCCGATAAGGGCGGCGCCCAGGGCGCTCCCGAAACCTACCAGAATAGAAATTCTGCCGCCGTAGAGGATGCGGGTAAGTACATCCCTGCCGACCTTATCGGTCCCCAGGATATGGGCTTTGGAAGGGGCCTGCAGAATAGAAGTTAAATCAATGGCCAAAGGGCCATAGGGGGACAAGAGGGGCGCAAAAATCGTTCCCAAAAATATCAGGGAAAATACCGCAAGACCAAAGACCGCAAGACGATTGCTCAGGAGTTTCCGTAAACTCCGGTTCACCCTTTTTTTGGAAAATGATCCCGCTTCTTCCTTCTGTCTTATTTTATCAAACTGCCGGTCAAGCCGGGTTTTTCTGACTATATTCCCCATTCCGATTTCCTTACCCCAGCTTAATCCGGGGATCCAGCCATGCGGTCAGGACGTCCACCAAAAAACTGGCGAAGAGCATGACCGAAACCATGAGCAGGGCGATCATCATGACCAGGGGATAATTCTGTCCCCTCACGGCGGCAACGAATTCCCGGCCCACCCCGGGCCACTGAAAAACGGTTTCCAGCACTACCGAACCGCCCACCAGGGTAGGCAGACGGAAACCAATGAGCACCACCACCGGGGTCAGGGCGAACCGGAAACCATGGATTAAATTGACCCGCCATTCAGGCAGGCCCTTGCTCCGGGCGGTTTTGATAAAGTCCTTATTCATGGCGTCCAGCATACTGGAGCGGGCATAGCGCATTACCCCGGCGGTCATGGACAGGGCCATCACCAGGGAGGGCATTAACAAATTGGGCAGACGATCCATAAAGCCCTGATAACCCGGAAGGGTCCGCCCCCCTGCGGGGAGCCAGTTCAGCCTGAGGGCAAAAATCAGAATCGCCACCAGGCCGAAAAAAAACTGAGGGATAGAAACCCCCATCATCCCCGCCACGGTAAGCGCATTATCCCCAATGGACCCCCGCTTTAATGCGCTGATGGTTCCCAATAAACTCCCGAACAGGGTGGACAGGATCAGGGCGATCCCCGCAAGTTCCATGGTTGCCGGCAGTCTGGTTTTAACAATATCCTTAATGGCAACCCCGCTGGTCAGGCTGTAACCGAAATCACCGTGGAACACGCTAAAGAGCCATTTTCCATAACGGATAAGAAAGGGATCGTTCAGACCCAAGGCTTCACGCATGGCGTCGAGCTGGGCTTCGGACAGGTTCGCCAGGGCCTCCGGTCCAATCATATAGGAAACCGGATCGCCGGGGGTTAATTCAAGACCAAGATAGATAAGGAAGCTGATAACCAGCAGCATGGGGATCATTATGAGCAGACGTCGAATGATATATGCAGCCACAAATCCTTCCAATAGAGTTGTTCGAGAACCAACCGGGTTCTCGAACAAGTCCAATAGCGGCGGCTCCTTTATGGGGAGACGCCGCTTATTTCACTTCAAGATTTTTTCAAGGCCTATTTCTTCGGGAACTTGTTCACAAAGAAAAGCCGGGTGTAGAACATATTAACCGGGTACACCTTCATGCCGGGGATCTTTTCCAGGGCGATGGCGTCGCTGGAACTCTTGGTATAACCATAATCAATCCGTCCCGCATTGGCGTTCACGATAAGATTACCGTCATTTTCGCCCGAAGGATAGGCCTGGATTTCATCGATCTTGGCAACCCCGCGATAGTAATCCTTAAAGGGCGCCAGAATGATGTAATCGTTCATCTTGGCTTCCTTTACCTGGAAAGGACCGGAGCCAATGGGCTTCTGCCAGTAGGGCGACTGCTGGAACTGGAGGGGGTCCACTCCCTGGAAATATTTCTGCGGCAGTGGGGGGAATTGCCCGAAGGTGATAAGCATATTCGGGTCCAGGGTGGCAAACTTAAAGGTGATCTTATTGCCGTCAATGGTGATGCCGGAAACATTCGCAGCGCCCGACTTAAAGGCCGCAGCGCCTTCCAGGGCATTAAAAGTATTGGCGAAGACCTGATGAATGGCGGGAACCTTTAAGGCATATTCCACGCTCCATTTAATATCCTGGGGAGTAATGGCGCTTCCATCGTGCCACTTCAGATTATTCCGGAGGGTAAAGGTAACGCTGAGATTATCCGCCGACACCTGATAGGATTCTGCCAGACCGCCCTCTTTGGGGGACAGGGAACCATCGGCCACGATGAGCCGGTCAAAAAGCGCCTTGGCGCCGATATACACCCCGGGGTTATACCAGGGATATTCAAAAAACTGGGCCGGACCGGAATTGGTCTTGAGGATCTGCTTGCCCGAAGCGTCGGGGGTAACCGTCCAATTGACAATGTTCCAGTCGTAATTGTACTGGGCATTTCCGTTGGAATCTCCCACACGGTTTACATTATCCCGGCTAAAGATAAAGAGGGGCTGATAGTAGAGGGGAATCGCAAAGAGATTCTGATTCTCATATTTCTGGACTTCATTGAAAGCGGCCTTCTGCTTTGCCACGTCCGCAGTGGCGCTGGTGGCGGCAATCAGCTTATCCAATGCCGCATCTGTCGGGGTATGGGAGTTACCGGAAACTCCACCGGCATATTTGCCGTAATATTCATGGAGCACCATGGCGGCGGTAGCGCCGTAGAGCATATCCCAGTCCACAGCCGAAGGTCCATTCACCGGATCATTGGGGGGCAGCCAGAGCAGGGTATTCAAGTCCCCGGATATTTTGCGGAAGTTCGCCTTAATGCCCACGTCTGCAAGGTAGGCCTGGACTGCGGTCATAAGGTCCACGGTCTGCTGATCGTCATAATAGTACCCCACATCCAGGGTGCGATTGGCATCCCATTTAGCTTCTTTTAACAGGGCCCTGGCTTTATTGGGATCATACTTATAATCGTTGAGTCCCCCCACCTTCCAGTCTCCGTTGGGAGTAAGACTGTTGGCGGGAACCGCTTTACCCAGCAAGAGGGTATTACAGATGGTATCCATATCAATTGCGTAGGCGATAGCCTGCCGCACCCTGACATCCGACAGGAGGTTGCTGTTTGTCGCCCCTCCGGTGCCCGCGCCCGACGATCCTGCCTTATCGCCTCCGCCTCCGGCAAAGAGACTTGTCGATAGCAGCATTACGAGTGATAAAACCACAGCCACTTTCTTCATTTTTTCCTCCATAATTGACTTGAAAATATCATGTGATATATCAGTTAGTATAGGCACACCCTTATGTGGTGTCAAGAAAAAAATAAAAAATTATATGACTATTAAGTTGACTCCCTGTTTTCCTGTATGATATAATTATGAGATAGGGGAAAAGCGATGGCACAACAAGCAGCATTGACGTTATTACAATTCCAGGAGCGCTTTAAAGATGATGAAGTATGCCGGGAACATTTATTCCACATACGATGGGCTGAGGGTTTTCAATGTCCGCATTGTGGACATACGGAATACTATAACCATACCAGTCGGCATCTGTATACGTGTAAAAAATGCGGTTATCAAGCATCAGTGATGGCCGGGACGGTGATGCATAGAAGCCATACGCCGTTAC
>BOAV01000051.1 GCA_026002045.1 Spirochaetia bacterium
ATTATATATATGCAATAATAATTTTATGAAAATTATAAGAAACATAAGTGTAGCAGTATTTATAATATTTTCTCTAATAATAATTTTGATATTATATTTTAGAATAAATTTACCTTATGAAAACGGAAGATATTTTAATGAAAATATTGGTGAAATTTATAAAGAACAAACAATAATACCTCTTATTGGATTATTAATATTGTGTATTTTGGCTATTACATTTATACCAATATTTGCAAATAGAAAAAAATAAATGATAAAAATTATGGATAAAATATATTAAATGATATTTTACAAGATTTTTTTTAATATTATAAAATGCTTATGAATAGTCCGCCCTCCATGGCGGAAGAGGACAAAAAAACATCGCATAACATACGCTATACGCTGCGCCGCAGTAGCGGCTTGACCTACGAAAAACCCCAGTCGGCGCAGTAGCGCCTTTATGGGGTTTTTCTCCGGTACATTTTTATGGCCCTGGAAACCTACGGTTTCCTTATTCGGGCCATAAAAACGTCGTATAGCTTTCACGTTATGTGCAATAAAAATGCTGAAATTATTTGGAAAAATGAAGAAAAAACTATTGACATAAAATAAATAATATGTTATTAAGACAATTATGCCAAATCATAATGGGTTCTACAGTGACGGCATCTATGTCGTCACTGAAATAAATATTTATCGGAGGAGAATAAAATGAAAAAGAGGTTTTTTGAGATTGGTTTTGTGTTTACGGCGTTGGTATTCGTTGGATGTGCAACAACACATGCTTGGCAGGGTCTTGTTTATAACGGTGAATCCGAGCAGACCTTATCCGGAACAAGGTGGGAACTTCTAGAAATATTTCCTAGTGGCGGTACATGGACTCATTATATTGAATTTACTTCTACGGGTAAATCAATCTGGTATTATGGTGATGAAGGTAAGGAAAATATTACTGAATCAAATAACAGTACATGGGAACTTAGGGGGAATAGCTTCAAAATGACTGCCAATGACGGATATTCACTATATGAAGGAAATTTAACTGAAATTAATGGTATAAAAACCATTATAGGAACATTAAAGACCAGTAAAGACAATATTTATGAATTTACTATGACCCAACAATAATTCGGTAGATAAAATAAACAGCCGGCATACTTAAT
This sequence comes from Spirochaetia bacterium, assembly GCA_026002045.1. Classification (GTDB taxonomy): domain Bacteria; phylum Spirochaetota; class Spirochaetia; order Treponematales; family Breznakiellaceae; genus BNUT01. The sequence continues at coordinate 1,149 of BOAV01000051.1, forward strand.
AGTTTACGGAAAAACTATTATTATGGACTAAAGTAGTAGTGTTGCCCGTTGCCGCATGGCTAATGTAGCAGCATTTTTACTGCACATAACATATGCTATACGCTGCGCCGCAGTAGCGGCTTGGCCTACAGAAAAACGCAGTCGGCCTACGGCCTTTGTGCGTTTTTCTTCCGGCACATTTTTGCGGTTGCTGGAAACCTTCGGTTTCCTTTATCGCAACCGCAAAAACGTCGTATAGCTTTCACGTTATGTGCCATTTTTTTGAAATTTTTTGAAAATATAAAAAAAACTATTGACAAAAAATAAATGGTAATATATAATAAAATACGGTGTCGGGTATAACTTACTCGGTTGCTAATATTCTAGTGAATTTATTGTGATTTTATTCCAATAAATTAACTTGGTATGGCAAATATCACATAGTATGCATATTGCATATATTTGTTACTCATAGGAGGGCAGATTATGGATAATGCGATCCGGAAATTCTGGGAGCATGAATTCGGTTCCAGTGAAATTGGTTATGATTTCGCTGGTTGGGAAATTCGGAAAGGAGCTTATGGGCAGGAGGGATCAAGGTTTGGTTGGAACGTTGACCATATTCTCCCCAAAAGTATGGGTGGAACTGATGATGTAAATAATCTTCAGATTACACACATGGATACTAATGCCGAACGTGGAAACAAGATTACTTTTTGGCTTGAGGATGTATCAATTAACGGTAGGTCTTATCAGGTTTCTTATCAAGTAAAACGAGTTTCTCGAATTGGTAAGGAGGACAATGTGGTAAATTATAATAATCATTATAATGGGAAAAAATACTGCATCGTCATTGTTGACTACATTGAGAATGTAGCGGATTAGGTTTTAGTTTTTTATTGTAAGGAAACCCGGCACCGTTATTGTGGTTTCTAAAAAAATAATTAAACTGTAAAAATAGGTGGAGCAAAAAAACGGCACATAACATACGCTATACGCTTCGCCGCCAGTAGGCGGCTCGGCCTCCATAAAACCCCAGTCGGCCTGCGGCCTTTGTGGGGTTTTATTCCGGCACATTTTGCCCGCCCTGGTCTTGCTTCGCAAGCCCTTATTCGGGCGGGCAAAACGTCGTATAGCTTTCACGTTATGTGCAATTGCCATTGACATTTTTTGGAAAATAATATAAGAATAAATTATGAAAATAAAAAGAAACAAAATCATTTTTCTGGGTATTTTAACTATTCTCTTAATATCTGGTGTAATATTTCTTATAAAATTTCCATTGAAAAATATGGATGATAACTATTCAAAAATAACTATTGTTGGAGGAGCCGATGGGCCAACTGCTATATATACGAATGTCCCAAATGTTACTTATATAGGGGCATCTTTATATGATTTGCCATTTATTTTAATAAGTTCATTATTATTGATTATACTCAATATACTGATTTTAACAGTAATGAACATTATAGAGCATAAAAAAACAAAAAAGATTAAATTAGTATATAAAGTAATTATAATTTTTGCAATTAATATAATAGGGTCAATATTATTCTTGCCCACTGTGGCACTGTTTTCTATAATATTGTCATTCATAATAATAATTGCATTGTGTATAAAAAATAAAATGGATAAAAAGAAGAATGAAAAAATATATTAAAGCAATGGCAACTGCACATAACATACGCTATACGCTACGCCGCAGTAGCGGCTTGGCCTACAGAAAAACGCAGTCGGCCTACGGCCTTTGTGCGTTTTTCTTCCGGCACATTTTTGCAGTTGCTGGAAACCTGCGGTTTCCTTTATCGCAACCGCAAAAACGTCGTATAGCTTTCACGTTATGCGAAATTGCCCATTGACATTTTTTGTAAAATATGGGAATATAATGTATATAGGAGTCTACAATGAATTTTAATGCTTATTTTTCTCAATTAATTGACTGGAAAAAACTGCCGGCTTATAAACTTGAAACACGTATTGATAGCTTTATCGGCTATTATTTATCGGATATTCTGAAGGAATATACAAAACAGAATATTTTGGCAATTATACCTGAATTTCCTTTACGTGTTGGCACTTTATATCCAAAAATTAATATCAACAAGTCGTTTAAAGTTGATTTTTTGGCTATTTCGGAATCTGGTAAACATTACCTTATTGAATTTAAAACGGATTCAAATTCTCGGAGATTAAAGCAAGATGATTATCTGAATATGGCAAAACAAAAGAAATTAACAGCCTTAATTGATGGTTTAAAGAAAATATTTGACGCAACCGATGTTGAATATAAACAAAAATATTTGCACTTAAAAAATAAGTTGTTAAATATTAAAATAATAGATGCCAATATAAATTTTATCGGCAATAATGAGGAATTGGAAATTATATATATTCAACCATCAAATACTAAAGGAGAAAAAAACATAATAGATTTTGAATATATAATTAAATTTTTAAAACAATTTGATTCTCAAGGTTCTTTTGAACATGAATTAATAAGAGCATTGGAAGAATGGAAAAACAATTGATTGTAAGCAATGGGCAACTTCGCATAACATACGCTATACGCTGCGCCGCAGTAGCGGCTGGGCCTACGAAAAACCCCAGTCGGCGCAGTAGCGCCTTTATGGGGTTTTTCTCCGGCACATTTTTATGGCCCTGGAAACCTACGGTTTCCTTATTCGGGCCATAAAAACGTCGTATAGCTTTCACGTTATGCGAAATGGGGCACAAATCTATTGACAAAATGTATTGTAAATAATAAAATGGTAATTGTTTAAGAATTTAGGGGGTATTTATGACAAATTTGCAAGATGAGGTGTATCAAGCAATAGCACGATCAGGGAAGGAATATGGCCAAATAATAGAGCCAAATCTTAAAAAAGAGCTCGAAAAACAAATTGATACCTGGTCTGATGAAGAATGTGGTAAATTTTTGAACGAATTAATGGTGAATAATGCCAAAAGAGGGTTACTCAGGCAATGGTGGGAAAAAAATGTCGGCTCAGACACTGATCCAGCTTTGATCTCAATAACGTTAAAGGATATTTTTGGTCTTAAATAAAACTTGAACAAAAAGCTGTGAAACATAGGTAGGAGGATATTATGAAAAAATTTATATTGGTGGGCTTTTTTTTATTCAGTATGGTTTTTGTAACATTTGCCCAAAATAATTCGGTAACAAACAATAATTCCATTACTATTAACGGTAATGTCTATTATTTTAGGCCGTCCACTACCCCCTCATCGCCCGTACCAAATACCCCAACTACCAATTTTATTGGGGAAGGTCATTGGTATGGCGCTGATGCCGCAAAAGCATGGGCTTCTATTTCTGATTGGGCTATTGAACATTGTTTAAAAAGTGATAGGTCTGTAAAACCAGAAAATGGTCAAATTGTATATATTCATCAAGTTCACGCTGTTCCAAGATCAAATAAAAATGGACTTCTAAATATAAATGAATGGGCCGGGGATGGTTGGGCATTAAGCACAGACATTCAGCTAGGTGTTGTGAAAATATATTATTGGGTGGTTGGAAGAAATGCACAAATGGAAGATGGAGAACGTAAGACCCGTACTTTTTATTTTTAGTTTATTATTCTTACTTATCGGCTGTAGTTCAACTCCATCCTCGTATCCGGTAAAGGATTCGAGGATTGCGCTAGTCCTAAACACTCACGCCACTACTGAAAACAGGAACTTGTATCTTGATTCTGCAATTAGTGAAGGAGCAAATTATATTATTGGTAGGTTGTCATCTGGTGCAAAGGTTGCCATAGTAAATATACAATCTCCAACGGCAAATTTGACAAATTATATTATTGATACGTTGTCAATGTACCTTGTTAATAAAGACAGTTTTTTTGTCATTGAACGTTCTGAACTTGGGGCTATTCAAAAAGAACAGCACTACCAATTATCTGGAGAAGTAAGTGATGAAACAGCCGTTTCCATTGGGCAGCAGCTCGGAACGCAATTTATTATTACTGGTTCTATTTTACCATTAGGGGAAAAGTATTCCCTACGGCTAAAAGTAATTAATGTGGCAACCGCACAAATTATAGGAACAAAGATTTACCAAATTGAAAATGATAAAATATTAATAACCTTATTAGAACATCCAATAGTAGAACCCATCGTTGAACAACCAAAAGAAAAGCCCCCGGAACAAACTCCACGAACGGTTATAAATAATTCAACTATTACAAACAATAATACCACAACAATAAATGGAGATGTATATATAAATAAACCCAATGGATTTAGTTGGGAATAAAGAAATAAAAAATTATTGTAGGTGCCCCACTTCGCATAACATACGCTATACGCTGCGCCGCAGTAGCGGCTTGGCCTACAGAAAAACGCAGTCGGCCTACGGCCTTTGTGCGTTTTTCTTCCGGCACATTTTTGCAGTTGCTGGAAACCTACGGTTTCCTTTATCGCAACTGCAAAAACGTCGTATAGCTTTCACGTTATACGCAATGTGCCCTAAACTTTGTTATAAAAATATTGACAAAATAATAATTATATAAGAAGATGAGTATGGAGACCCTTTATGAATAAACAATATTTTTTTCGGGGATTTGTCGTTTTTTTTGCTTTTTTAGGTCTTTACATACCACTCTTTGCCGAAGCACCAGAACTTCAATATGTTATGCCCAATAGCTGGAAGAAAATAACTAGACTCAGCACATCGGAGGAAATAGTTTTCCTACAGAAAAGTGAATCTGTTTTACAAAGGATAGTGGAAAATGCCTATTTTGGTGGCACATTTCTACTTGAAGAAAAAATACGTGAGACAACGCGCGTATACAGGCAACGGGCGGGAAATGAGGTATTTTACCGCTTGATAACCACCGAAACAAAGACACCTGATTTTTCTGATTCTCGAAATATCGTATTTTTTCAATCATTTTTGCACAGCAGAAATGAGGAGAATATTTTATTATGTATGGCTCCCTATAACTCTGTTGTCGCATCACAGTGGGCTCGTTTCCAAGTATTTGGCAGTATAGATATTATCGAGGGAACTGGAAAAGTCAAAGGCATTCTTGCGACCGATATATGTGTATCTGAGGGGGAAAAGTATGGCTCTTTAGCAATAATCAAGGACCAAGCTGCCGGAAGCTCCAGTGCAGTCTACCTTCCATGGAAAGATGCCTCGCTTATTTCCAATGAAACAGAGTTACCTTATTATAGCTGGTCTTCATACCATTATTTTGAGGAAGTTCACAGCTATATTTGGATAAAAATAGAAGCGAGTGATTGTCTGGTCGATGAAAAGATTCCACTGAGATACGGGTTGCAAAACGCCTTTGACGGCGACCCCGCTACCAGTTATGTGGAAAATACCGAGGATGATTTGATGCAGATTACTTTTAGCACTAGTTTGGTTATTGGACGTTTTGCTGTTAAAAATGGATACGCTCTAGATAGAACGTTATATAGCAAGAACAACAGAATAAAAGAAATAGTTTTATTCAAGGTTGATTTAGCACGAATGAATGAACAGTATAATATCACAAAAACTGCAAAAATATTATCAGATAATACGCTTGGTTATCAAATTATTGAAACTGATGGTGTATTTGCAAATCTTAGTGTAACTGATCTCTATAAAGGAACCAATTACAATGATACTTGCATTGCTGAATTTAATTTATATACAACCGAGTACGGCTGGTTGTTTGGAGATATAAATGAATAACAAAAGAAGAATAAAAATAATGGGGTACGGGCACACTGCGTATAACATACGCTATACGCTGCGCCGCAGTAGCGGCTTGGCCTACGAAAAAACGCAGTCGGCCTTTGGCCTTTGTACGTTTTTTCTCCGGCACATTTTTGCGGTTGCTGGAAACCTACGGTTTCCTTTATCGCAACCGCAAAAACGTCGTATAGCTTTCACGTTAGGCAAAATCCGCTACGCGGCTCTTGCCTAACGTGGGCGCGGGCAAGCCCGCAGTCAGGCTCGCCGCTACGCGGACTTCGCCTAACTGCGGGTTTACGCCATGCCGCTACGGTCAGGCTTCGCCTGCCCTCCGCGTCACGGCGCAAACCCGCGCCCACGTTAAACGCCATTAAATCCTGAAATTTGTCTTGACAGTTAAAATATAGGCATTATATAATATAAAAGTATTATTATTCAGTACATCGTAAAAAGGAGTAATTTACTATGAAAAAGTCCATTGTTTTATTAATGTTTTTATTTTTTATTGAGTCTCTTTTTTGCCAGGAATGGATAAAAGTCACCCAGAAGGACAAATGGGGCGATCCTGTCGGTTATTATTATCATCAAACCGTTGAAGGTATTGGATATGATGGTATTGAAAAGCCAATGCGTATAGTATTGATATACGAAATTGATGAAAGTTCAATAGATATTTATTGCATGACAAAAAATAATGAAACATTTAGAACCACCTCAATGCTTAACCTTGAGACTTGTAAGATAACTTGTCGTGCTGATGGTAAAGATGTAGAATTTCCAGGAATAGTTTCTAGGAAAAACTATTCTGAAGTAAGGGTATTATGGCGTGTTAAATTAGAATTTAATGACGAATCAATTATCCCACTTTCAGCTGTTGAATTTCTCCGAGCAAGAAAAACATATACGATTCTTATAGAAGGTAGAGGTTGGTTTATTCGGGCTACTATAAATGGTAACCTTCCTGTGGAATAATTAAGTGATTTCATTTATGATATTCTGTACTGGAAATATTATTTACGGCATAGAAATAATCTTTAATTATAAAAGGTAAACCCCCGGCTTTGCCGGGGTGACTATTAAAGTTTGACTTTTCCGGGAGTATGCATTTTATAAACGATAAAATGATGTTTGACAAAGGTTGGTAAGATAAAGCATGATAGATAAAAGCTGTATACGGCAGAATATGGTAAGATATAATATTCGAATCAAGGGAATAAAACAAGAAATTCAAACAAAAATAACCGCTTTGAGCAGTTCACGAATTCAAGCCCCTGGTTTTACCAGGGGTATCTGACTATATTATACAGTTTATTGTAGCAGGATTTAACGGCGTTTAACATACGCTATACGCTGCGCCGCAGTAGCGGCTTGGCCTGCGAAAAAACGCAGTCGGCCTACGGCCTTTGTGCGTTTTTTCGCAGGCACATTTTTGCAGTTGCTGGAAACCTTCGGTTTCCTTTATCGCAACTGCAAAAACGTCGTATAGCTTTCACGTTATATGCAATACGGGCTAAATGTAACAGAAATAATAAAATATATGTTAAATTTTTGTGAAATGATTGACACTTTTATATTATATGATATATAATTGAGAAAATATTCTCTGAATTAAATGGAGTAATAAATTTTGAAAAGAAATATAGTTGTCACTTTTTTAGTGTTTTCATTATGTATGTGTTTCACAGGTTGTTTTACATCAATTAGAAGCAGCAAAACTGATTATGTTAAAAGAAGATCAGAATCTTCTGTTTCACAAAACGTTTTACCGGATCTTAATAATTTGCCTCCTTATAAGAAACTAAATTATCAATATAGATGGATACTAAGAATAATTTTTGTATCAGAGACAATGCGTTTGGTTGTGACTTATGATGAAGAAACATATCAAAAAGAGAAAACAAATATTAATAATTTGAAGTTCTTGAAAAATCCAGTACCATGGGAAAGCCATTTTGATAATGATGAAAAACTTTATTTATTGCCCGAACATGAGTTTAATATTAATAGTTATAACTTTAGAGTATTAGAGGCAGATGAAGATAATGGTTTTAATTATCCAAAAAGAATTGGAATAATAGCAACATCAGATATGAAAAAAAGTATAGCTTATTTGTATTCTGATGATTTTGATTTAGATTATATTGGTGAAAATAATGCAAAAAATGCTATGGTAAAATTTGTAAAGGAGAATTTCAAATATAGATGGTAAAAAATAGTTAGGCGATTGTGTACGCCCGTACTGCATATAACATACGCTATACGCTGCGCCGCAGTAGCGGCTTGGCCTACGAAAAACCCCAGTCGGCCTTCGGCCTTTGTGGGGTTTTTCTCCGGCACATTTTTGCGGTTGCTGGAAACCTACGGTTTCCTTTATCGCAACCGCAAAAACGTCGTATAGCTTTCACGTTATGCGACATACCGCCTAAAATTTGTGTAAAATATTGAAAAAGGCCTTGACATAATAAAAAATATGATACATAATGCATCAAACTGGTAAGGAGTGTAGAGATGCCAGAACATAATGAAATATCTAAAGAAAATCAAACCTTTAGTGGTATTAAAATGCCTGCCATTATTAATTTTTACGAATTTACTGGAATAAAAAAATTTAATGTTAAGGATTACAATATATTGCAGGAAGAAGAAGAAAAAAAATTTAATGAAAAACTTCGAAAGTACAATTCTTACAAAGAAATGAAAGGGAAATATGCCGTTTCAAAAAATTGGTATTATATTATTTTAGCTTTTTTTGGTGGTGTTATTATTCCTTTTATCATAATCTTGGTGGCTATATTTATTGGTAGTCTTCTGTCTGGTGAAAGATTTTCATGGCTGTATAATGAAACAATATCAACTATAATGGCTAATTTAACTCCTATAACAATAATATTGGGCATAGGTTCACCTATTATTGTTTATAAGTATTTAAAAAACAGATTGGAAAAATTACCAAAAGTAAATTTTCCAGAAGAAGTTGATATAATAAATGAAAAAAAATATGAATATTTAAGCGATATATATAATACAATTAAAAACATATACCTAAAAAATTTTAGAATATTACATATTTCTCAATATGAAAAATTGTTTTTTGGAAATGAAGGCTGTGTGCTGATTAACATTGAATCGGGAAGGGCTATATTATATTCAAAAGAAAATATAAAAAATGTAATGTTAGAACATAAACATTTAGGTTCAAGTACAAGCGGCTATTCTTATACTAATGGAGGAATGGATTCTGGCGGACAGTTAATATTCCATGTAAATCGTAATGTTAGTATTGCTGATAGTGTTCATTATGATACTTATGTGGAAAGTGAACATGAAAGTGAAACAACAGAATATTATGAATGGCATTTGGATATATTGACTGATTTTATGGAATATCCTAATTTATCATTTGTTTTTGATGATGATTCAGAAGGTATTAGAGAAGCAAAGGTGATTTATGGAATTTTTGGAAAATAAAAATAATGGAGTACGGCGGTACGTCGCATAACATACGCTATACGCTGCGCCGCAGTAGCGGCTTGGCCTACGAAAAACCCCAGTCGGCGCAGTAGCGCCTTTATGGGGTTTTTCTCCGGCACATTTTTGTGCCCCTGGAAACCTTCGGTTTCCTTATTCGGGGCACAAAAACGTCGTATAGCTTTCACGTTATGCGAAATTGGGGCTATGCGTTATTTTAATATTATGTTACTTTTATAAATAAATTGGAGGAAATATGGAAAAGGCATTTGAGGATTATTTCTCTGAACTACAGGCGGATATGATTGCCGTTTGCATGGCTTATGTAAAAGGAAATGCGGATAAGATTTATATTTATTGCTCGTATGAAGGAATGATTCTTGTCGATTTTTTTTACTGCATAAATAATAATTTAGTAAAAAGACATAAGTTAAACGATATTTCTCCCTATGCGGAATACGATGTATCAATTGAACATCAGAAAACTACTTCAAATAAATTACTTGAAGATATTAAGAATATGGCACTTGCTTGTCAAACGCATAAATGTAATATGCCAACAGAAATAAAAATAATATATGATGTTATTACAAAAGATATACATGTAGAATATAAATACGAGATACAATATACAGCTAAAATGGCTGCGTATGAAATTTCTGAAAAATGGTTCAAAGAAAACGAGAGGTTAATACATAGATAAAGGAAATATTATATCTCTAATGGAAAAAATATATTATGGTATAAATTATTGAAGAAAAAACATTGTAATATAAGAATAATAATGGGGTACGCCCCAACTTCGCATAACATACGCTATACGCTGCGCCGCAGTAGCGGCTTGGCCTACGAAAAAACGCAGTCGGGCTGCGCCCTTTGTGCGTTTTTTCTCCGGCACATTTTTGCGGTTGCTGGAAACCTACGGTTTCCTTTATCGCAACCGCAAAAACGTCGTATAGCTTTCACGTTATGTGCAATATTTTCGCTAACTTTTTTGTAAAAAATAGACAATAAGACTTGATAAATATATATAAAGGTGGTAAAATATTTTAGCTATGAGGTACAATAAAATTATAATAGCCCTTTTTGTTTTTGCAATACATCATGCAATGGCTCAAGAAGATGAGTATGTAGTAAGGACTACAGAATATAAAAATGGTATAGGGGATATAATATATTACACACAGGAAGGAGACTATACAAAAATTTGGATATATGAAAATAATGAAAAAAGAATATTGGGAGAATATATGGACCCGGATTACCCTACAATAACCTGGCATGATGAACATTTAGTAGCGATTGGTTTGTTTGGACATAATCGTTCGCGTTTTTTTGATTTCACTGATAGTACAATTTCGAGTATATATTATGAACCAGTATTTGTAGATATAAAAAATAAGTATGTTATAGTTTTAGCTGAAGATGGATTGGATGTTTATAATATAAAAACAAATGAAATTGTTCAAAAATTTAGAAAAAAAAGACTATTTGAAGGGGTGCAAAGTTTTCATTTTTTTTACTTTCGTTATAAAGTTAGTCTAATAAGCAATAGATTACTGTTTTCATATGATTACTATACGAATGATAAAAAAACTCATAAAATTCATAAAATGGTAGAATTTAAATATAATTATTAATGGTAATCGTAAAACGCGAAAATACTGCACATAACATACGCTATACGCTTCGCCGCAGTAGCGGCTTGGCCTCCACAAAACCCCAGTCGGGCTTCGCCCTTTGTGGGGTTTTGTTCCGGCACATTTTTGCAGTTGCTGGAAACCTACGGTTTCCTTTATCGCAACTGCAAAAACGTCGTATAGCTTTCACGTTAGGCAAAATCCGCTACGCGGCTCTTGCCTAACGTGGGCGCGGGCAAGCCCGCAGTCAGGCTCGCCGCTACGCGGACTTCGCCTAACTGCGGGTTTACGCCATGCCGCTACGGTCAGGCTTCGCCTGCCCTCCGCGTCACGGCGCAAACCCGCGCCCACGTTAGGCGAAATAATTTTTTGAAATTGTCTACAAAATCATACACCTTATTAAAGAAATAACTGAATTTTCTAAAAAAAACTATTGACAAGTCGTTATACCAATGTTATACTCATAATATGAAAACAGCAATATCTTTACCGGATACGGTATATTTTGAAGCAGAGGAAACGGCGCGAACCCTGGGTGTCCCCAGAAGCACGTTATATGTAAATGCATTGGTGGAATATTTACAGAAAAATAATCGCAAAAATATCACCAAAAAATTAAATGAGGTATATACCGATGATTATTATAAAGAATTTGAACCAATAGAAAATGCAGGCCTTGAAAGCCTAAGGGAATTAACAAAAAATGATACGTGGTGAAATTTGGTGGGCTCAATTTGGTATTCCTTTTGGTAGTGAGGCTGGTTATAAACGACCGGTACTCATAGTGCAGGATGATTCATTTAACGAAAGTAGAATCAGAACAATTGTAGTAGTACCATTAACAACAAATTTACGTTTAGCGGAAGCACCCGGAAATGTTTTTTTGAAGAAAAGGGAATCAAAATTGGTCGATGATTCTGTTATAATAGTCGCCCAATTATATGCATTGGATAGAGACAGATTTATCGAGAAAATATCAAAGTTAAATAAAGAAACAATGGAAAAAGTTGAAAATGGAATGATGTTGGTTCTTGGAATAAAATAATAAAAGCAAAAAATTACTTCGCCTAACATACGGTTTGCGGTTCGGGGCTAAAGCCCCTCCGGGTTCCGTTCGCCTAGGTCAGTCGCTGCGCTCCTTCCCACGGCTCACTCCACCCACATTTTTGTTGCCCTGGTCTTTGCTTCGCAAAGCCCTTATTCGGGCAACAAAAACGTCGCAAACCTTTCACGTTATGCGCCATTTAATTTTGAAATTTGTCTAAAAATGTATTGACAAAAATATATTGTATAAAATATGATTATACATGATAAAAGGGGGATAGAAATGACTTTTTTGGAACATAGAAAATGTTATGGAAATGACTATGATAATTTTCAGTATTTTTGGCATAATACTAATTCAAGATTATTCTATTTGCATATAAATAAAATATATGAGGAATTGACTATTAAAATAAAATCAAGAATTATTAAAGATATTGAAAATATTCATGATGATTCGATAAAAACTATTGAAGCTACATATAGAATTATAAATATAAAATATTTTCTAAATGAAATGGAAAAACTATATAATTTCATAGAAAATAGAACCGAATCATCATTTTTCAATAATGAAAATAATAATAATAAAAACGAAATAAAAAAAGCTTTAAAAAAATTAATTGATAGCAAACAAATGTTTTTTGAAGATGTTGATATTTATAATAAAATGCTATTATTATATTCAACATTTGAAATAATTGAAGGATATTTCCAAACTTTTAATAGGTTTCTTGATTTAATAGATAATATATTTTCTGATGTTATACCAAATTATTCAAAAGAAATAGAAAAAAATTGCAGTGAAGCAAAATTAAACGGCGCATAACATACGCTATACGCTGCGCCGCAGTAGCGGCTTGACCTACGAAAAACCCCAGTCGGCGCAGTAGCGCCTTTGTGGGATTTTTCTCCGGTACATTTTTGTGCCCCTGGAAACCTACGGTTTCCTTATTCGGGGCACAAAAACGTCGTATAGCTTTCACGTTAGGCGACATTTTTTTTGAACTTTTTCGGAAAATATTAAGATGATATATACAAAATACTTGACAAATAATAAAGTATGGTGTATTGTTATTATAGGATTTAGTTTTTTGGTTAATGAGGAATTAACGTAAAAGGGATATTTGACAATATAGGGAAGGGAAATAGGTTAGTGGGTTTATCCTGCGGGTATAATGGCAAATATATTCGTAAAATAACCCCAGACGGATATTATTCTGAGGAAAATGGTATGGGATCATCCGTTTGTAAATGGCGTTGATTATAATATGGGTATGGTATTACTGTACCCATATTTTTTATAATATAAATTATTGGTTTACTTAAAAATTTGGTTTGTTATCCATTTTTTACAAGATATATATTGCTGAAAAGATAAAGATTATAATAAATTATGGTAAAAACATATAAGTATAGGAATAATATTATGGAAGGAACATTAGTGTAGGCAAAAAAAACGTCGCCTAACATACGCTATACGCTGCGCCGCAGTAGCGGCTTGGCCTCCACAAAACCCCAGTCGGGCTTCGCCCTTTGTGGGGTTTTGTTCCGGCACATTTTTGCGGTTGCTGGAAACCTTCGGTTTCCTTTATCGCAACCGCAAAAACGTCGTATAGCTTTCACGTTAGGCGAAATTGGGGCTATGCGTTATTTTAATATTATGATACATTAGTAAAAAAATAGGAGGAGATATGGAAAAGATATTTGAGGATTATTTCACTGAACTACAGGCAGATATGGTTGATATTTGTCTTGAATATGTGGAGAACAAAGCGGAAGAAATATATATTTATGTTTCAAGAGAAGGAAGAACACAAACGGGTAATGTTTTCTATAAAATTAATAATATGTTTGTAAAAAAATACGAGCTAAATGATGCTTTAACGGAGGATGAAAGAAAGAAATTTCAATATGATGTTTCAGATGTTCAGCAAAATGGTGTCCTTGCTATCATTAATGAAGATATTGAAAAAATTGAAAAGTTGTGTAAGCAATATGATAAGGCTATGCCCACGGAAATGAAAATTGTTTATGATGTTGCAAAGACCAGCATGAAGGCTGAATACAGGTATGATTTGGTTTACACCAACGATCCTGATAAGTTAGGCAATGATATTTTTGACGAATGGTATGAAAAAGTAAAAATATTGAAAGAGGAAGTTTAGTTTCTATGGAAATAAATAATAGATTAAAAATATTATAGTATAAATTATTGAAGAAAGGATATGATAATATATGATAAGAATAATAATGGGGTACGCCCCAACTTCGCCTAACATACGCTATACGCTGCGCCGCAGTAGCGGCTTGGCCTACGAAAAACCCCAGTCGGGCTTCGCCCTTTGTGGGGTTTTTCTCCGGCACATTTTTGCGGTTGCTGGAAACCTGCGGTTTCCTTTATCGCAACCGCAAAAACGTCGTATAGCTTACACGTTATGCGAAATAAAAACCCAAGTTTTTTGTAAAAATATTACTTTAATAATGGTTGACAAAATATAGTTATATAGATATAGTAAATTATATATGAAGATAAATATTATATTTTTTATTATATTATTCTCATTATTTACTATTGTGGGTTTAATAGGCTTAATAAAATATTGCATAATAATAGATAAAATTAATGAATGGGAATTGGTTGATGGAATAATAGTAAAAAATTTTATATCCAATGAAATTAATGAAAGTATAGATAGTGGAGGAAAACAAATGGTGTATAAACCAATTATCTATTATAAATATACAGTTGGTGGAAAAGAATATTTGAATGATAGCAATAATAATATATTGAATGCTAAAATATATTATGGTAATAAAAAACATGTTGAAAAATACTTAAATAAATATATGGAAGAAGAATCAGTCAAAATAATATATAATAAAAATAATCCACAAGAATCAATAATTGAGACAGATTTTTTCGGTATGAAATTATCGATTTTCTGTTTTTTTATTATATTACTTTTAATTGGAATAATAGGGAATACAATAATTATTATGAAATATTATAAAACTATATTGTAAGAGGATTTTTACTTCGCATAACATACGGTTTACGGTTCGGGGCTAAAGCCCCTCCGGGTTCCGTTCGCCTAGGTCAGTCGCTGCGCTCCTTCCCACGGCTCACTCCACCCACATTTTGGCGGCCCTGGTCTTGCTACGCAAGCCCTTATTCGGGCCGCCAAAACGTCGCAAACCTTTCACGTTATACGCAATGTGCCCTAAACTTTGTTTTAAAATTATATAATAAAAACATTGACAAAATAATATATATAAAGAATAATAATTATATAAAAATAGAAGAATGGGGGGAACATTTATGGATAAACAATATTTTTTTCGTGTTTTTATTAGGCGAAGCCTATACGGTTTAATACCCCGCGGCTTGCCGCGGCTGAAAGTAAGAATATACTAGAAGGATGAGTGAGATCATCCATAAAGAACATAATGTGAGTACGCTGATGTATCACA
>BOAV01000052.1 GCA_026002045.1 Spirochaetia bacterium
AAAGTCAATAATAAGTTTTCCCTTTTCGCTTGTTACTGTTTGTCCTTCAGGCCAAAAATCAACTGCGGTGCGTTCCCATGTGCCGCGCAGGTCATACTCAATGTATTTGTAATCCCCGCCGCTTCCGTTCGGATCGCAGGAAGCTATAAGAAAGGCTGCGGCAAGGATCAACAGTGCATAATTTTTTTTCATTTGAAGAACTCCTTATGATTTTTGTCCCGCCGACAAAATTTTATATTTAACCGCGAAAGCGGATAACACCTTGTGTTTCATGTCCACAGCGCAGCCTCCCTCTGATCGATGACGGAACAATGGATGCACGCCCTGTATAAGCTTCCGTAAAAGGGGCCGCCCTTTCGGACAGCCCCTCTTTGTACGTTCAGGATAAAATGCCGCTTGATGGAATGGGAATCATTACCATCTCAAATAGTGGCATTACGGACTGGGCGTCGCAAGTGTACTAATGGCCCATGGGGTGTTGACACCCGTAGTTATAACTTTATTGGCAGCTTTGCGCGCATCCGTGCTGTTAAACAACACATATACATCATAGGTTCCATTACCGGTCCAGGGGGCATCATCGGAGGAAGTATGCAGGTAGGCAGTAAGGGTATTATTATTGGTTGTTCCTGACCATACCGCTGAACCTCCTGCACTATCGGCGCCGGCTATCAGTCCAGTATATATCGTTGCTTGCGCCAATGTTGTGCCGGTGGGAAAAACCCCAAGTACTACCCCACCCATGCCTTTTAATGCATCGGTAATACCGGTAATAGAAACGACATTGGGTACCGGGCCGCTGTTTGTCTCCAGGGTAAAGGTGCCACCGCTATCACTGCCATCGTTTAGTACGGCGCTATAACCCGGATCGCTGGTCAGCCCGGCGTTAAGGCCGGTCCATTTAAGGGTTATAGTTTTTTGAGAGTTATCGCCGGGCACCGTATGCGTCAGGGTAAAGGTAATGACCCCGGTCGCTGTGGTAAAGTTCGGATTGGTTACGATTACCTTAACCTTGCCACTACTGTCAGGTGTACTGTCTGAGGACGGGACAAAGGTATAGGAGGAATCCGCTGCGGAAAGCGCACCGGCAAGGGCGGTTTCGACATCACTTACCGTTGCCCCTGCAGTAACCTTTGCGCCGGTAAAGGTAAGGGTCAGCGGCGACGATGCCGTGGTTCCGGTAAGGGTAAGCCCGGTCCCGGTGATTGCCGCGCTTACAGGATCCTGCGTGGTACTTGTCTTGATGCTAAAGGTAGGCCCGGCTGTATTATCCGCAGGCAGTGCATAACCGCTGTCTGCAACAAGACCGCCTTTGATATTTCCGGTAAACTTAAAGGTGATGGTCTTTTGTGCATTCACCGCGCCTGTCGCATGTGCCAGGGTAAAGTGAACCACATTAGTTGCCGTGCCAAAGTTCGGATCGGTTACGGTTACCTTAACCGTGCCACTGGCAGTTGTACTGTCTGTGGACGGGACAAAGGTATAAATATCCGGTGCGGAAAGCGCGCCGGCAAGGGCGGCTTCGACCAGTACTGCCGTTGCCTCTGTCGCAACCTTTGCGCCGGTAAAGGTGAGGGTAAATTCAGCCGATGCAGTGGTTTGGTAAAGATTTACACTGCCGCCGGTGATTGATGCGCTTACTGCGGTAGGCTGAGGGGGAGGATCGCCGCCGCCACCGTCAGGATCATTGTCAAGATCGCATCCGGCCAGAACCAATCCGAATGTCAGCGCTACGACTAAGGTCGCTTGTGCCAACATTCCTGCTGCCCTGCGGGCAGCTTGCATGAAAAACTTGTTATTCTTCATATAAAGAACTCCCTGCGGTTTTTATGTCCCGCCGACAAAATTTTATGGTTAACCGCATTTTGCGGATAACACCTATAGCTCCTGGTCTGCGCTTGTGGTTCCCTGCTTCATTGGATTGCCCCTCCTTTTTGTTTGAAACTTGTTGAAATGATACGGACGGAATGGCGGTTTGACACCCTACTAAATTTATTAGGTTGGGGTATTTTTGGGGTTTTTGACCTACTAAATTTAGTAGGCGGACGCTTTTAGGCTATTTCTTCCCAAAAACGCTTGACGAAATATGTTCAATAGTGCATATTATAAATGTTGGTTGTTACTCGGTGCGGATAAAAAAGGCAAAAATGAAGATGATTTTTATCGCAACTTGATAAAACAGGCAGAAAGCCTGATTGAGACATATCACTTGTTTGAATAGGAGGACAGGATTTATGGATGCAATTGCAATGATGGAATCAAAAATGACTTCTGAATCTGTACGCAAATCCCGGATGATGGCAGAGCAGGAAATATTAACTATACGGCTTTCTCAACTCAGAGAAAAACTCGGGAAAAAACAAAATGATTTTCCTACCTTCAGCCAAACATCAATCTCTCGGCTTGAAAATCGGAAGGATATTCGAATTTCAACATTGATTGAATATTTGAATGATATGGAAATGGGTTTGGAAATAAAAACATATCCTAAAAACAAACAATACACAATTAGTGAGGAAGTACTACTCAAAGTATAATTGCCGGCAAGCTAACGGCACATAACAAACAGTAGGCGGTTTCAGGCTATTTCTTCCCAAATTTCGCAAATAACTCCGTCCGGCTTTGTATGCCCAGCTTGCGATAGAGGTTTTTGGTGTGAAAATTGACGCCTGAGTAGCTTATCTTGAGGGTATGGGCGATCTGCTTGACAGGGGCTTCCGTCAGGAGCAGGGTAAAAACTTCGGTTTCCCGGGGGGAAAGGCCCAGGTGTTTTTCGGTGTCTACCTTCTCCGCTTCGGCAAGGGCCGGGGCGTATTCGACCATATCGGCCAGATAGAGGCCGTCGGTCCAGGGGGCGTCAAACACCTTCTTCTGTAATAACGGCGTCAGCAGGAAACAGACGCAGCAGAGGAGAAAGACCATCCCAAAGGTCATGATGTGGGACTGCCCCGAAAAAAGGTCGTTGCACTTGGTCAGGATACCGGAGATGATAAAATACTCGGCAAAGAACATAAGGCAGTAGAGCCTGAACATTTTGAGGGATTTGCTCCGTTTGATAGCCCCGCCGCAGATGTAGTAGATGATGATGTAGCCCAGGCCTTCGCCCAGGCCGTAGGCGAAGGAACCGGAAAGAATCGTGGGCGGCGCGTCATACAGGAGCGCGCCCAGGCCCAGGAGTGAGAGGACGATGAACAGGAGCCAGCTATACAGGGCGCTCCGGTTGATGAGGATATGGAGGATCAGAACCAGGGCGATGGCGGCGAATTCTCCGGCCCCAAAAGCCCAACTGTTCACCCGTTTTTCTGCGTATTCGACGTAATTGGTCATGCACATGACCAGGTAATACACGAGGTCCAGGCCAATGACGAGGGAAACGCCGGAGCCTTTGCCATCGCCGGCCATGTCCGAAAGCCCCTCCCGGTGGAATCCTTCTTTTTTACGGCAGAGCAGAACCGTAACGAGGTACAGGGCCATGACGACGGCGGCGCCCCAGGTTTTGCCTGCCGCCTGAACGCTGGGGAAGGCCCGCCAGAAGGTGTAGTAAAAGCCGTAGTAACACTGGAGCAGGATCATGCCGAACAGCCGCTCCACATTGTTCAGGGCGAAGCAGAACAGGTAAAAGGCGGAACCTGCGCAGACGCCGTTCAGGAACTGGAAGGCCATAAACAGGGAAAACCGCGCCAAGCCCTCAGGCAAAAAAAGCTGGAAGGGGAGGATTACGGCGCAGAGGACGGTCCCCAAGCGGAGGGCGGGGATTATGAGGCGTTTTGGCAGCAGGGTCAGGACAAGCCAGCCTAACCCTAAGGGAAACAGCATAAGTTCCCAGGATTCCAGCCCCAACAGGCGGAAGTGCTGGTCAAAGTACCGGAGGTCGCCGATGATGACGGACAGGGGGAAAACAAGGATTGCCGCCCAGAGGCCGCCGCGGAAGTTCCGGGGGGAAAGTTCGTCCCGGCTGGTGAGGATATTGCTGAGAGTTTGTTTGAAGCTACTCACGGGTTAGGTCGTCCTTCATTTAGATTATCTTGAGGGGCTGCCTTTGGCAAGTCTGCGAAGCGGGTAAACGCGGCGCGATCCAGGTAGCCCCGCAGATAGGCCTTGTCGGTATCGGCAAGCAGGGCCAGCTTTTCTTCTATAGACATAGCTTGCAGTTTAGCAAGAAGGGAAGCGCAGACCACCGGTCTGACACTCTCCGGTTCGCCCGGTCGAGTATTCAGGAGTTTTTCCCTATCCATCGTTGCCCCCATGTTAACCAGATGTATCATAGTATCACTGAGTCATAATGTCAATGCAAAAATCGGCCAGTTTTTCGGAAAATCCTTAATTGACTGGGTGAATATTTTACGCCTATACTGAATGTAGTGAAAAAGACTTTAGCTGAACGGCTGGGTTTTCTGCTTTCCAGGCTGAATATCAGGCAGCGGGACTTTGCGGAGCGGGCGGGCTTTACCCAATCCTACCTGTCCATGATTCTGAACGGAACCAAGAAGACCCCCAGCGCCCGGTTTTTTGAAGCGGTTGTCCGCGAATTCTCGGTAAACCCGGTCTGGCTGCACTCCGGCGAGGGGGAGGTCTTTGCGGCACCGGGGCTTTCCCTTTCGACCTCCGATGCTGAATTGGTGGCCCACTACAAGCTGCTGCCCCCGGCGGATAAGGCGATTGTGGACGAGATCATCAACGCCTTGCTACTGAAGTCGCTGGGGCGCCAGGAGCCTGCTGCCTTATAACGGCGATCCGCTCCTGCCCCTGCTGCTTTTTTTAGATAAGGGTTGCCAGGACAGCTTCTACATCTTCATAGTAAACCCTAAGGCGTTCGGGGTTCATCATGGCAAGGAACTGATATTTGAACTGTACAGGCGCCTTGTGATCCTTCAGTTCCTGTTCCACGGTCTTCATCTCCCCTATCAGCTTTTTGATCTCCCCGATGAGCCCTTCACGGCTCATCAATGTCGGGTTCTTTCCGTGGAGCTGTAAATATTTAATGTACACATAGGACTTGCCTACCAAACGGAACATCTTTACAAAAAGTTCAAAGATATCAAAAAGACCGCAGTAGGTATGGTATACCTCATCCTTTAATCCCGGATTCCGGCTGTGCCACTGTTTGTTGAGTTCAATTATTTCCCGGTAGGCTTCCTCCTTTTCGTTCAGCATCCCCTGGGCATGTTTGTCGTCATAGTTGAACAGTTCCTTGTATTCGGGGAACCATTTGTGTATCCCGTGATGCTCCTGGCTGATGAAATCCGCATTGTCTATGCTTACCGGGATCTTGCTGTTATTCATGAATACCGCCCCCAAAAGATGGGGGGTCTTTGACATCACCGGCCAGGTCTTTTCAAATATGCCTTTTACAAAATCAAGGCAGTCCTTGAATTCATTGGGGTTTATCCCCTCTTTCAACAGATGATCCTCAACCAGCCATTTGCAGTAAATATCCTGTAAAGGCAGATCCACATTGAGGCCGAGCTGGGCTATGGCGTAGAGGTTAAGCTGATTGGGGGTTTCAAAGGTGGAGTGGTTCGGCAGGGCCTCCCAGTCTATCCGGGTAGATATTCCGTCTGCTCCGTTTTCAAGACAGTATTTCATGCGGTACTGTATATCATTAAGCATGGAGACAGGGGCAAGCCCCCAGCCGTAATATTCTCCCATGGTTTCATATTCTATCCACTGTTCATGCTTACCCACATGCCCGATTAGTTTGTTATGGGGGAAAGTCTGATAGTAGTCCTGGGGGACATTCTTGATGGAAATGATAATATCATCAGGGAGGTTGAGCAGCCCCGCCCGGATGCCGTTCTGTTCGTCCGCATAATAGGAGAAATCCCTGATGACCAGTTTCTTGCCGTGGGCCTTAAGGGGCGTATATATGGACATGATCACCTTATGCTGCCAATCCTCCATCTTCATGGCCTTGCACTTATCGCACTGGCATTTTTGATGGGCAAGGCTGATACGGCTTTCCTTGGTGCCCGTGGAAGTAACGATACCGGTAATTTCCGGAAAATTCTGTAAAAGTTCTTCGTATTTCTTTGGCAGGAAGGTTTCCCACCACCAGGGCTCGCTGGGGCACATTTTGCCGTTCTTCATCAAATCCTGCCGTTCATAGAGCAGTTCGGGGAACCATATTTCCTTGGGCTGAAGGTAAATATCCAGGCCCAGTTCTTTGGCCTGCCCGAGAATGGTCTTCATTAAATCGCGGAAGATCATCAACTCATCAATAAAAACATAGGGGCTGGGGGTACGATAGTATATTTCCTTGTAGAGCTTCTCCCGGTAGATACTGTAACTGCGGAGATCGTCCTTTTCGTATCCGTAGATAAATCCCGGCCACACAATTTTATCTACGATGTTATTTTCGTGGAAAACGAGGGTATTCATATTGTTCCGGATCATGAACTCAAAGACCCTTTGCATCTTGTAGGGACTCCACATCTGAAAGGTATCATCAACTTCCAGCGCTCTTACCTTGTAATGTTCCGCCATTGTATTCTCCTTGTATAACAGGATACCCCGGCTGTACAGCCGGTCAATGTCGGATTTTCTTTAGTTTTCGCAAAATTTTACAAATCCGGTAAGAATATAGGACAGGAAAAGCGATAAATAAAACATTGACCGGGGAAAGGGCGGGTAAAATACTGAGTTTATGAAAGATACTATCCAATACCTGAATAACCCCGTGGATATTTCAGACAATTTTTTGTCGGCGCAAAGTAACTATTTTTTTCTGACAGAACTGAGTCAGTTCAACGGCATTACAAAGACCGGGAAAATACTCTGCAAAAGATACCGGAGAAAACTGCGGTATTCCTTTAATCAGGAGATGCTCCCCTTTGAAGAAGCCCAGGGCTGGGAATTCCCGCCGGATTACCGGAATGACAAGGAGCTGTCTTTGACCCTTTCCTTCCTGTCGGACAGAACGGTGAGGATAGAATTAGACGCCGATAAATCCTGCGCCCCGCGGGAACATAGGGCGCCCCTGATGGTGGAATACCCGGAAAAACTGCTGGAACCGGAGCGGGCAGCGGGATGGTCATTATGCATGGAAAACGAAGAAAAAATCAGCTATAGGAGCAGCCGGGGCGCCCTCACCATTTACCGGAATCCCTTTAAGATAGAATTATCAGATTCGGCGGGAGAAAAAATCTGGGAAAGCTGTTCCATATTGGAAAAAACCAGTCTCCTTAATTCGGAACCACTGCCCTGTTGTTTTATTCAAAAAACCGGAACAATGGAACGGCAATTCGCCTTTTCCTATTCCCTGCGGGAAGATGAAAAGTTATACGGCTGCGGTGAATCATTTACCCGGCTTAACAAGAGGGGACAAAAAATAGTTTTATACACCACCGATCCAAAGGGGGTGGAAACTTCCCAGATGTATAAACCAATACCCTTTTATTTGAGCAGTGCAGGCTATGGGGCGTTCATTCACGATTCATGTCCCATGACCTTTGATTTTGGTGCAACCTATGGAGGGGCCCAGTCTTTATTCGTGGGGAACAGCTGTTTTGACATGATCCTTTTTCTGGGCTCCCCAAAAGAAGTGCTGTCGGAATACACGGGACTTACCGGACGCAGCCCCATGCTGCCCCGGTGGTCATTCGGATTGTGGATGGGACGTATTACCTATGCTTCCCAGGAAGAGATCATGACCGTAGCGGAAAAGCTCCGCAGCTACGATATACCCTGCGATGTGATACACCTGGACACGGGCTGGTTCAGCCAGGACTGGCGCTGTGACTTTATTTTTGACCCGGTCCGTTTTCCCGATCCGGCGCTGATGATGAAAAAACTCCACGACCAGGGTTTCCATCTGAGCCTGTGGCAGCTGCCCTATATTACGCCCCAAAACAGACTGTTCAACGAAGCCGTATCAAAAGGCTATGCCATCCATGATCCGGACGGAGGGTTGCCAACTGAAGACGCCATCTATGATTTCAGTAACCCTGAGACAGCGGCATGGTATCAGGGAATGCTTGAGAGAATTCTTGATTTGGGCGTAGATGTGATAAAGGCGGATTTTGGTGAAGCGGCCCCGGTGCATGGCCGGTATTACAGCGGTTTAAGCGGATGGATGGAACATAATCTCTATCCATTACGGTATAATAAAACCGTAGCGGATATTACCAAAAAAACAAAAGGGTACGGCATGATATGGGGAAGGAGCGCATGGGCGGGGAGCCAGCGTTATCCCCTGCATTGGGGCGGGGATGCGGAAAGTACGAACAGCGGCATGGCCGCATCCCTTAGGGGAGGGCTTTCTTTCGGGCTTTGCGGCTTTTCATTCTGGAGCCATGATTTGGGGGGATTTGTCAAAACACCCTCCCCGGATCTCTATCTGCGCTGGACCGCCTTCGGTATGTTCTGTTCCCACGCCCGGTGCCACGGGAACCCTCCCCGGGAACCCTGGGATTTCTCTGAAGATTTTATCCGGGAATTCAGAAAACTGGTTAAATGGCGGTATTCCCTCATGCCCTATATCCTTGCCCAGGGATTTGAATCTTCCCGGGAAGGCTATCCCATGATCCGCCCCCTTTTCTTTGAGCGCCCCGAAGATCCCGTCTGCTGGTTTATTGAGGATGAATATTTTTTTGGCAGCCAGCTTTTGGCAGCTCCGATTTTCGAAGACAATAAGAATTGCAGAAAGGTCTATCTGCCCTCAGGCTGCATGTGGCTGGATTACCATTCAGGAGAAGCCTATGAAGGGGGACGCTGGCACAATATTCATACGGACCATCATATCATCATTTTGGTTAAGGATGGGTCCCTTATCCCTGTTGCCGAAGACATGCACCCGGATACCTTCAAACTGCAGGCCTATCGCTGTAAAGCGGAGACCCTTTCGGGCACGATCCCCAGGGGAGACAGCTTTGAAACCCTTGTAGTTCCCATAAATGAATTGGGCAAAACCTATACCCTCTCGCCCAACGGCAGGGAACTTCAGGGGCTATGATTGGACTTGTTCGAGAACCCGGTTGGTTCTCGAACAAGTCTCACAAAATGCAGAGCATTTTGCATTTTTCAGCGGAAGTTGTTCAATAACTGAAGTTATTGAACAACTCTATTCTTCTTTCTGGTTTACCGCGGGAAGCTTGATGCGGATGGAAAAAAAGTTGTTTTCCGGGACATCAAGTAATTCAAGGCCGAATTTGATCCCGTAAAGCATCTTTATTTCCCTGTTTATCAGGGTAAGACCGATACGGGTTTCGGAATCGTTTTCGCGTTTTGCGTTCAGTTTTTGCGCAAGAATACGCATTGCTTCGGTGCAATCATCCCCATTATTGGTTATATCAATATGCATTATTTTTCCGCTGCGTTTCGCATGGAGGTTGATATATATTTTATCCCCTTCATTTTCTTTTACCGCTACCGCATGAACAAAGCAGTTCTCTATAATGGGCTGGATACTGAAACGGGGTATGTAAACATCAAGCAGGGATTCATCATCAACGGTGCAGCAATATTCAAATTCATCTTCATAGCGCAGATGCTGAATATCCACATAGCTCTGTATATATTCCAGTTCATCATGGAGGGTCACGTTGTTGTCTTTTATGGCGATAATCGACCGCAGCAGGACCGACAGGGACTTAAAGGATCGCATTAATCTGTCCGTATTATTATCAACGACAAGGCCAACCATACTGTTAAGGGTGTTAAATAAAAAATGGGGATCGAGTTTTGCCTGAATGGTTTCTATTTTCAGATATATTTGTTTTTCCTTCAGCCGCCGGTAATAGATCATTATATTCCCGATAACAAGCAGCAGTACCAGCGCCGTAATGCCGATACCCAGGATCAATAATATAAGGGAATTAATCTTGGACATAATAAAGTCGTAAGGTATAGTTCCCCGGATAATGTAACCCGTTGCGGTAAGACTGTATAGTTCGATAATATCCCTGGAAATGCGGTAATATTTCGACCTTGCCTGTATCAATAAAATTTCTTCGTCCGTCAGGTCAGCTTTATGTGCGGCTACGTCAATAGGAATGATCTTTATAAGAGGATCATTATCCGTTGTTTCAATCAGCCTTAAGTCCGGAGAATAGATAGAAACCGAGTATCCCGGATAAGATGAAGCATCATAAGAATTTCTCATCCTTTTGGCATTATAAAGTAAATTTGACAGATTAGTCTCAATAAACAGGGAAGTCTTTATTTTCATGCCCTCATAATGATCGATAAATACCGGTACCATTGAACTGATATTCATGGAATCACGATAGGGTTGACCTATATGTATTACCGCATTATTTGAAAAACTGACGGTAATATCATCGGCGCTCCATTTTTCATTTATATATTGAAGATCGATTCTCCACTTAAATTCACTGATGGTTTCCTGAATATTTCCTTCGTCATCCCAGACGGTAAACCAGATAAACTTGCTGTAGGGCAGCTCGGATTTAACATTTTTAAAAAATTCCGGGTAGTTATTATTATCAGGGTAGTTATGGACAGAAAGCATCCGGCTGATCATTCTCGGGTTTTCTTCGAGTTCCCTGGATACCATGTTTACGATAATATCCTGTTTACTGAAAAGATTATTAATGGTTAACTCTATTAATTCGTTGATAAAAAAACGTGACACAAAAACCGTAACAACTATTATCAGAACAACCAGGAACATGGAGGCGATAAATAAAAATCCGTCAATCTTCTCAAATATTTTCACCTATGCTCCATTCTCTGATGCATCCTGAACAGTTTCTTTTGAATCATATAAAGACTTCCGGTATTTTCCGGGAGAATAACCGGTAAACCGCTTAAAGAGTTTGCTGAAATAAATAACATCACCTATGCCCACCTGCATTGAAATCTGTTCCAACTACCGGTTTGTCTCCGAAAGCATCTTTTTGGCAATTTCAATCCGGTACTTATTCAGGTATTCAATAAAGGTATAGCCGGTATATTTCTTAAACCCCGTAGAAAGATAGGTGACCGACACACAGGAATAATCGGCAGCCGCCGTCAGGGATATCTGTTCGACATAATTCAGGGTTACATAATCCAGGGCCTTAACAATAAAGCCGGGATAATTATTACGGGTTCCCTTAAGCAAACAACTTTCAATACTGGTATTTTCTTTTCCGATTTTTGTTGATATGGATGAAAGAATTTTTTTAACATCATCGGGGAAAATCGGCTTGGGCAGATAATCCTCTATGCCTATATGAATAGCATCCCTTACATAAGAAAATTCCCGGTAGCCGCTCATTATCACCACATGACCGGCCCAGCCGGCGGTACGGAATTCTTCCAGGAGTTTTAAGCCATTATCCTTCCCAAGTCTTATATCGCAGAATATGACCTCGGGGACTGATTTTTGAAAAGCCCCTCTTGCCTCAGAGGCTGTCTTACAGATTGAAGATACCACAAACTGATGACCATAAGAGCTGATATAAAGAGAACAATGCCGGGCAGCATTCATTTCATCCTCTACTATCATAACACTTATCATAATATCACCCCAAATATTAACCCTTAATACCCGACAAAGCAATACCTTCTATAAAAAACCGCTGGGCAAAGACAAAGAGCGCCAACAGGGGCGTAATGGACAACAGGGTAGCCGCCATAACTATGTTCCATCTGGTATCATAGTCCCCCCTGAGAAGCGACAAGCCTATGGTAAGGGTCCGGTTAATATCAGAATTGATGAACACCAGGGGAAACAAAAAATCATTCCAGATGTTAAGCAGGGTAATTATCGTCAGGGTAACCAGGGCCGGTTTCGCCAGGGGAATGATGATAAGGGCCAGACGCCCGAAATGCCCCAGGCCGTCAATTATGGCGGCCTCCTCCAATTCAATGGGGAGGGAAAGAAAAAACTGGCGGAGGAAGAAAGTGCCGTATGCGGTAAATACTCCCGTAAGTATTAATGACCACAGGTTATCCAGCAAACCCAGGTTCCGCAGAATCACAAAATTCGGCACCAGCACAACCTGACGGGGGACCATTAAAGTTGCCAGGTAAAGCATAAACAGAACCGTCCGGCCCTTAAAATGGAGCCGGGAAAATGCGTAAGCCGCCAGAGAAGAGGTAACCAGGGTGCCAACGATAACAGTGGCCGATACGACAACAGAATTCTTAAAATATAGTAAAAACGGAAGAATGGTAAACACGGTCCGGTAATTTTGAAACTGAAGTTTCTCCGGAAAAAGATTATAGGGTTTCTCCAGCACTTCCAGATCCGTTTTTAGTGAAGTTGACAATGCCCATAACAGGGGTGAAATGGTAATGAAGGCAATAATACTGAACAAAAGGGTTAAGAAAATTCTATTCAGATTATTTCTGCCAATTCTTATTATTCCGGTCCGCATAAAACCACCTTAATAATATACCCAATGTTTCGACGCCCAGTTCTGGATAATCGTTATAATCAGAACAATTACAAACAATATGGTGGACAGGCTGGAAGCATATCCCATTTTGAAATATTTAAACCCCGCCTGGTAGACATACATGATGAGGGTATTGGTGGAATTCACCGGCCCGCCGCCGGTAAGTACCGTTGTCAGGTCAAATATCTGGAAGGAGCCGATTATTGAAATGGTCAGAACAAAAAAAGTGGTTGGTGAAATCATCGGTATGGTAATTTTGAAAAACTTATGAACCGCATTGGCGCCGTCAATGCTTGCCGCTTCATAAAAGGTGCCTGATATGGATTGCAGTCCCGCGAGGAATATGATCATATAATAGCCGATCTCCTTCCAGAGGGCCACGAGGATAACACTCATCATGGAAGTATCCGGATTATAAATCCATGAAGAAGGCGGCAGTCCAAGGGCGACAAGAATTTTATTCAATATGCCGTTGGAAAGAAACAGGGGCTGCCAGAGCAGGGCTACTGAAACAGATGAAGCTATCATGGGGAGAAAAATGACGGCCCTGAAAAATGCCCTGCCATGGATTGCCTGATTTAATAAGACCGCCAACACCAATGAAAAAACGATGTTTAACGGAACTTTGCAAAACACATATACGGCGGTATTTTTCAGGGTCAGCCAAAACAAATCATCATGAACAGCTTCTCTGAAATTGCTTAATCCTGCCCAGCTGATACTGCCAATAAGATTCCAGTTGGTAAGACCGATAACAAAGGAAGCAATGGTAGGTATAATAAGAAATATCAACAAACCTATAAGATTGGGAGCAAGCATTACCGCAGCCATCAGGGCTTCTTTCTTTTTGTTGACGATCATTAAAAACCCCAAGGATAAAAAATAACCGGCAGGATTAAAAAATCCTGCCAGCCTTCCTTTCTGCCCGATTTTATTTGTTAAGAATGGACTGAGCCCTGGGAGAGATGTCTTTCATCGCCCTTTCTGCGGTAGTCCTGCCAAGCATAATATTCTGGCACAGTGGGGTTATTAACTGTTCAAGTTCCAGATACCCCTTCCGGACCGGCGCAAGATTGCCGTACTTTTCGAATATCAGGTTGGTAACTTCCTTGATGTTCTTGGGATACAAATTCGGATCAACATAAAGATCCCAATATTTCTCATTGCTGATTGACGGGGGTACCCTTTTTGCCTTCATATACAGGGATTCCCCTTCATCGCCCCGGGCAAAGGTCGCAAAGAGCCAAGCCTCCTCAGGGTGAGGGGACTTTGTACTGATGCTGGTGGCGTTGGATTTAACTACCGTCGTATGAGTAGTCTTACTGGAGGAAGGCAGGGGCCAGACCTCAAACTTGATCCCGGAATTCTGAATCATAAGTACATTGGCTGCCGTGCCCTGAAACATGGCGAGTTTATTATTTATGAACCAGGAAGGCACCGATGCGGTCTGAGTGCCGGTCATCAGTGTTTCCGGGGGCATATACCCACCCTGGTACAGATCGGCGATTTTCTGAATGGCGCCATAGGCTTCCGGTTTGTCCAGGGCAAAATTATTTTTACCCGTGTCTACCAGATTGCCGCCATCGGCCCAGATATAGGGATACATGGGGTAAAGGTCGGTCTGAATCTCCATGCCAAACCCGTACTTTTTGTCTGCCCCCGTGCCGGAAGTAAGCGCCTTGACGATCCGGATAAAATCATCGAAGGTCCAATCGTAGGAGGGCAGGGGAATTCCGGCCTCTTCAAACATGGTGGTATTCATCAGCATATAAACGGGGGCGGTTCCCCAGGGCAGGCCATAACAAATGCCGTCCCAGGAACAATCGGTCAACCCCTCTTTATAAAATACCGATAAGTCATAGTTATGGGCCTTTGCCACTTGATCGATATTCATCAAACCCTTGGAATCCACAAGATCGGGCAAATACTGGGAAGATATCCGCATAACATCCGGAGCGGAACCACCGGCGATCATGGTTAATAATTTAGTATGATAGTCATTATAACCGCTCACCACAGGCTCAACCTTAATGTTGGGGTACTTCGCTTCAAATGCTGCGATAATATCCGCCTCAACCCCTATGGCTTCGGGGGAACCCCAGAATGCATACTTTAGGGTCACCTTTTCTGAGCCCGGTTTCGCCTGCTGATTATTGCCGCCAGCAAAAATCATGCTGCTTAAAAGCAGAAATGTAATAATACCCAATGCGATTTTCTTTTTCATCTAAATCCTCCTCCTGAATATTCAGAAATTGCCCGCCATTTATTAAATGATGCAGGCGCCTCTGTTAATACTCAAATTGTCCCATTAGATGAAAAAAACAAACATGGCGGATATTTGCCAAAAATTGTAGGATTTTGCTCACCCGAACTGCGACCGGTACAGCCCCGCATAGACTCCGTTCTGTTCCAGCAGGCTTTGGTGGGTGCCCTGCTCCACCAGGCGGCCGTCCTGCATTACCAGAATGGCATCGGCGTTCTGGATCGTGGAGAGCCGGTGGGCGATGACGAAACAGGTTTTTTCTTTCATAAGGCGGCGCATGGCTTCCTGGATGCGGATCTCCGTGCGGGTGTCAACGTTGCTGGTAGCCTCGTCCAGGATCAACATACGCACGTCAAGGAGCATGGCCCGGGCAATGGTGAGGAGCTGCTTCTGGCCCGCCGAGATGTTGACCCCGTCCTCGCTGAGGACCGTGTCGTAGCCCTGGGGGAGCTGCATGATGAAGCCGTGGGCCTGGGCGGCCTTTGCGGCGGCGATCACGTCCTCCAGGGCGGCCTTGCGGGTGCCCGCGGTTTCCTCGTTCTCAGCAACCCCGAAGCCCCGGTAACCGTAGGCGATGTTTTCGTACACCGTGCCGTGGAAGAGCCAGCTTTCCTGGAGCACCATGGCAAAGGCAAGGCGCAGACTTTTCCGGGTGACACCGGTTATGGTTTTGCCGTCAATAGTGATGGTCCCCTTTTGGGGATCGTAGAAGCGCATCAGCAGATTGATAATCGTAGTTTTGCCAGCGCCGGTATGGCCCACGATGGCGATAAGGGAACCCGGCGCGGCCCGCAGGTTGACGCCGGTCAGGACCGGCTTGTCCGGGAGGTAAGCAAAGTGGATGCCGGAAAATTCCACATCCCCCATCGCCTGCCCCAACTCGGAGGCATCATTTTGATCCGCCGGTTCCGGGCTCTGGTCCATCAGATCGAAGATGCGATCCGCAGCGGCGGCGGCGGACTGGATTTCCGAAAGGATGTTCGCCGCCTCGTTGATGGGGCCGGAAAATTTGCGGGAGTAGAGTACAAAGGAACTCATGTTCCCCAGGGTGATACGGCCCGCCAGATAAAGGATCGCGCCAAAGACACTGACCAATGACATGGACAGGTTATTGATATAGTTAACGCTGGGCCCCAGGCTGCTGGACTGGTAATCCGCATCGTAATAGGCGCTCACCGCCTTTTCGTTGTTGGCGTCAAACCGGGAAAGGATGGTCTCCTCCTGATGGTAGGCCTTGATCGTCTTCTGCCCGGAAACGATTTCTTCAACAAAGCCGTTGAGCGCCCCCAGCGCCGCGGAACGCTTGCGGAAGTAACCGTGAATTTTGCCCGCCTGGGATTTGATATAAATAGCCGACAGGGGAACGGTGACCAGAAACACCAATCCCATCATCGGTGAAATTGACAGCATCATTGCGAGGGAGCCTATCACCGTTACGGTGGTGGTGCAGATCTGCAGAAGGTCATTGGCAAGGCTGGTGTTCACCGTATCAATATCGTAGGAAATGTGGCTGATGATATCCCCGGTTTGGTGGGAATCAAAAAAACTCACCGGCAGGTCCATAAGCTTGTCAAAAACATCCTTCCGCATCTGCCGGGCGGTCCGCTGGCTCAGGGTGATCATCTGGGCCGAAAGGAAATAGTTCAGTATCGAACAGATTACAAAAAAGGCGGCCATCCATGCGCCGTAGTAAAAGACCCGGCTAAAGTCTACCAAACCGCGTCCACCGGTCATGGCGTCAATGGCCTTTCCGGAAAGCAT
>BOAV01000053.1 GCA_026002045.1 Spirochaetia bacterium
TCGGGCATATAGCTGAGGAAACGGCTCATATACCACATGGGCATAATAAGGGCCGCAATGCCGCCCTGGTTGATAAAGGCAAAACATTCTTCCGTTGAGGTTGCCCCGCCGGGA
Source organism: Spirochaetia bacterium (assembly GCA_026002045.1). GTDB lineage: Bacteria > Spirochaetota > Spirochaetia > Treponematales > Breznakiellaceae > BNUT01. The sequence goes on from BOAV01000053.1 coordinate 115, forward strand.
AGGGTACCTGCAATCTTATCCACATTAAGCCACCGGTTGAGCCGTTGGAGGACTTCGATATTGATCTGGCTGTCCAGCACTACATTGCCGTTCTTATCCAGATAATCCCCGCCGCGCTGCACAATCATGGGCCAGAAAGGCCGCTGGTTGGCGGTTTCCACCCCTACAAAGGGTTTACCGGTCTTGGCGACATAGGCCTTGCCCGCAGCTTCAAACTGATCCCAGGTTTCAATTTTATCAATATCAATACCTGCAAGATCGGTGAGGCTCTTGTTATAATAAACGACGGTGGCGCCGACATGGGTGGGGAGACCGTACACAACGCCGTTTTTGCTGTAACAGTCAAACCGGGACGAGACAAACTGGCTGCGCACCGGGTTTACTATCCGATCCAGCGGGGCAAGCTGAGGTTTACCCTTGAGGAAATTGGCAAAATTGTTGATATTGATATCCGCAATATCAGGGGCCCCTGCGCCGGACTGAACCGACATGAGCAGTTTGTTTGACAGTTCTTGAACCGGGTAATGCTCAAAATTAACCGCTGCCTGGCGGGTAGGATTCTTGGCATTCCAATCATCAACACCTGCCTGGAAATACCGCTGATGAATTTCATTATCAATCCAGAAATTGAGGGGCGTTGCCTTCCCGTCACCTCCACCGGATTTTTCAGAACCGCCCCCGGCGGCAAGCTGATAGTTACCGGTTACCGCAAAAAACAAAAACACGGCGCCTAAAAGGACAGCCGCTTTTTCCGTACGCTTCATATTTCCTCCTGTTGAAATTTTATAATCATGCTTTATTAAGCATAATTCTTTAATAATATAACATGCTTATTTCGGGCTGTAAAGGAAAATTATGTTTATTTTTCATCTTTTTGATGATTGATGTCCTTTTTGACCGTTTTAATATACTTTTTTGTGTAATAAACGTTAATGTACCATCTTTTTCTTTATGATTCATTTCATATATTTATTAATTGAATATTCCCTTTTATTATGTATTATTATATAATGAATATAAGAGGCGGTGGAAATTATGATTTTTTTTGAAAGTCTGGAAAAGGGTCTTCCCTTTTACAAAGCCATGGCGTCCGAGGTCAGAATTAAGATACTCAACATTTTGGCTGCGGAGAAAAATGTAAACCTTAATTCCCTTGCCCGGGAGCTTAATATCACCAACAGCGCCCTTACTACCCATATACGCATCATGGAAGAAGCGGGACTTATCGAAATCAAAACCATTGCCGCAAAACGCGGTACCCAAAAAATCTGTTCCGTAAAGGTGGAAAAATATCTCATTAATATTGGGGACTACTTTGAACAGCATTTTTATTATGCGGAAATTGCTCCGGGGCAATACGTGGATTATCATGTAACCCCCACCTGCGGTATTGCTACCAATGAAAAAATAATCGGGAGCTACGATGTCCCCTGTTTCTTTTCCGACGTGGATCACTTCAAGGCCCAGATAATCTGGTTTACCAACGGGTATGTTGAATATGATATTCCCAATTATGTGCCTTTTCATCTGGAAATAAAGGAGATAACCTTATCTGCCGAACTCGGCTCGGAAGCGCCGCGCTACTGTAACGACTATAAATCGGATATACATTTTTTTATAAACAATATCCCGGTCGGTATTTGGCAGAGTCCGGGGGATTTTGGGGGCGAACGGGGGGTATATAATCCCGCCTGGTGGGGGCCGGCGATAAATCAATACGGTACATTAGTGGAAATGCGGATCAACCAGGAGGGGACCTTTTTTGATAACCGGAAAACAGGGGACCTGACTATCCGGCGCCTGGGAATTAATTCAGGGGACAGGATTCACCTGCGTCTTTCGGTTCCCGAAGGGCTTCCCAATTCCCGGGGCCTGACCATTTACGGCAGAGGCTTTGGAAACCATAATAGCGGGATGGTGGTACGGATCAATTACGGCGATCCGGAGCCGCCCCAATAGGGCAATAATTTGCGAGATACACGGAGGATATGTATACTTTAGACTATTAAAATACGGAGGATGGAAATGCAAACACAGGATCCCAAATACGGTAACTATCTGCAAATTCTTAAGGAAGAACTGGTTCCCGCCATGGGCTGCACCGAACCGGCGGCGATTGCCTATGCCGCAGCCCTGGCCCGGAAGGAACTTGGCCGGCTCCCCGGCCGGGTCCTTATCGAAGTAAGCGGCAATATCGTCAAAAACGTGAAAAGCGTGGTGGTGCCGAATACCGGGGGCCTTAAGGGAATTGAGGCCGCCGCTGCCGCAGGCATTATCGCGGGAAAGGCAGAAAAAAAACTGGAAGTTATCTCCCAGGTCGGCGGGGAGCAAAAAAAGGAAATAGAAGCCTACCTAAAGTCCGCTCAATTTGAGGTGCGGATGGCCGATACGGGCAGGATATTCGATATCATCGTTACCTGCTTTTCGGGTGATTCTTCAGCAAAGATACAGATTGCGGATTTTCATACCAACGTGATTCTGGTGGAGAAGGACGGGAAGATACTCTGTTCCGGCGGCGGGAAGGGTGAGGAACAAGAGACCGACCGCAGCCTCCTTTCGGTGGAGAGTATCATTGATTTTGCGGATACCCTGCGGATCGAAGATGTCCGGGAGATCATTGAACGGCAGATTGACTTTAATTCGGCGATTTCTGCGGAGGGCTTGAGAGGCAAATACGGCGCAAATATTGGCCGGGTATTGAGGAATGGCTATGGCAATGACATCAAGGTCAGGGCAAAGGCCGCCGCCGCCGCAGGCTCCGATGCCCGGATGAGCGGCTGTGAGCTGCCGGTGATTATCCTTTCCGGGAGCGGCAACCAGGGCATGACGGCATCCCTCCCGGTTATTGAATACGCAAAGGAGTTCAAGACAGACCGGGACGATCTGATCCGCTCTTTGGTGGTTGCGGACCTTATCACCATACATCTCAAAACCGGCATCGGCCGGCTTTCCGCCTACTGCGGGGTGGTCAGCGCCGGGGCCGGAGCGGGGGCGGGCATCGCCTACCTGCACGGGGGCCGGATGGAGGAAATTGCCCACACCATCGTTAATGCCCTGGCGATTGATTCGGGGATGGTCTGCGATGGGGCAAAGCCCTCCTGCGCCGCGAAGATCGCCACTGCGGTGGATGCGGGGATCATGGGTTACGAGATGTATAAAAACGGGCAGCAGTTCTACGGCGGGGACGGTATCATCGTAAAAGGTGTGGAAAATACCATCAAAAATATTAACCGTCTCGGAAAGGAGGGTATGAGGGAAACGGACAAGGAGATCATCAGGATCATGCTGAACGAATAGGAAAATTTTATGGGGCGTTGATTCATAAAGCGGCGTCTTATGTGGTCCAGTCTTCAAGCAAAAGATCCGGTATCCGTTTAAATTCTCCGGTGTTATGGCTGACCAAAACGCCATTATGTGCTATCACCGTAGCAGCGATGACAAGATCGTTTGGACCGATGACCATCCCATTCTGTTCAAGATGTGCCCGGATAAGCGCGTATTTTCGGGCGGCGTCGTGATCAAAGGGGACAATTTCAAAGGGGGCAAAGAATTCTTCCCATATTTCGCGGGTTATTTGGGCGCCCTTTTCTACTCCGGTGAATATTTCCGCTTCCACAATCGAAGGTATTTTGATCTTGTCCGGAGAAGTCGTTGTCAATTTTCTGCTGAGCGGGGGATATTGGTTCCGTAAATAATACAGGCAGATATTTGAATCCAGAAAATACATTAAAAAGGCTCCCGCGGGCCGTCAGCTTCAAATTTGCCCTGGGGGGGTATTTCAAAAGGAATAGCCTTAAGGGCGCCGCATAATTTTAAAAAACTTTCCGGGTACTCGCCGCTGATTGATTTTTTTATACAGCTTCCCACCCATTTTGAGACGGAAATCTCATCCTGCCGCGCCCTTTTTTCAACCTTTTTCAGGGTATCCGAATCAATATATAACGATACTTGCGGCATATTTACCCCCTGCTTTCAGTATAGCGGCTATCCAAGTATAATTGCAAGTATATTTGAGGAATATCTACACATCCTTCGGCCTGTCGTCCTGCACCCTTTTCGCCTTGCCTTCCGACACGGGGAGGCTCCCCGATTCGTGGAGTTCCACCCGCGGGTTGATGGTGATGCTGGCCTGCAGGGTCTTGCGGATCTTCTCCCTGAGGGCGTTCAGGGGCCGGGAGTCGTCCATGAATATGTCCTGGCCCACTTCGGTCTTGACCGTGAGCCGGTCCAGGACACCCTCTTTCTCCACCACGATGAGGTAGTTGTTCCCCACCTCCCTCATGGACATGATCACCTCCTCGATCTGGCTGGGGAAGAGGTTCACCCCGTTGATGATGAGCATATCATCGGTGCGGCCGGTGATCCGGTGGAGGCGGTGGTGAGTGCGGCCGCAGGCGCAGGGCTCGGTGTAAAAGCTGGAGAGGTCCCGGGTGCGGTAGCGCAGCATGGGCGTGGCCTCCCGGCAAAGGCAGGTGAGGACCAGTTCCCCGGTTTCACCGTCAGGCAGGGGTTCCAGGGTGTCAGGGTTCACGATTTCTGCGATGTAGCCGTCCTCCCAGATGTGGAGGCCGTTTTTAGCCTGGCACTCAAAGGCCACCCCGGGGCCGTTCATTTCCGAAAGGCCGTAGGAGTTGTATACGTCGATTTTGAGGAGATCTTCGATACGGCGGCGGGTGTCCTCCGAATAGGGCTCCGCCCCGGCAAAGGCTTTCCGCAGTTTGATGCTGTCCCGGCTCACCCCTTCTTCCCGCATTTTGGACTCCACATGGAGGAGGAAGCTGGGGGTGGCGTGGACCACGGTGGTGCCGAAGTCCTGCATCAGCTTGAATTGCCGGGTGGTGTTCCCGCTTCCCGAGGGGATCACCAGCATCCCCACTTCTTCGCCCCCGGCGTGGAAACCCAGACCCCCGGTAAAGAGGCCGTAGGTGATCATGTTCTGGAACACATCGGTCCTGTTACAGCCCGTGGCGTAGATTGACCGGGCTACAAAACCGGTCCAGCGGCTAAGGTCATCTTTGTTAAAGTAAATCGTTGTGGGTGTGCCGGTGGTGCCGCTTGAGGCGTGGAGCCGGACCACCTCGTCCTTTGGGATGCTGAGGAAACCGTAGGGGAAGCCGTCCCGGAGATCGTGCTTGGTGGTAAAGGGAATTTTCCGGATATCCGCAAGGCTTTTAATAGCGTCGGCACTTGTAATCCCCGCCTTGCCGAGCCGTTCCTTATAGAAGGGAGTCCGCAGGGCCTGGCCCACTGCGATCTTGAGCTGCGCAAGCTGAAACGCCTCCAGTTCCGCCCGGGGGAGGGTTTCCATTTTCGGGTTCCAGTATTGGTAAGTCATCGTGCGGCTCCTGTGTCCATTACGGTTATTCTTTATAATGACCCTTACAGGAGACTATTTTTAGGTTCTGCTTCTCATCCCCTGAATAAACCAGCCGGTTTGCACCATCAATACGGCGGCTATACGCCTTTATATGCTTGAGCGGTTCCGGCTTTCCAATCCCCTTCATAAAACCATTTCTCAGAATGTCCTTAATAAGATCGTTTATACGCTTTAGGGTTTTCCAGTCCTCGGTTTGCCATTCCATATATTCCTGTAAGGCTTTGGTAGAAAAGATTACATCAGGCATGTTCCATGGCCTCTAGTTCCGCCATGGTTTTTACAATTCCTCCGCCCGCTTCAAGCTCCTGCATCGACTCCTCAAGTTGGGCTATGTATTCGGCATTTTTCCGTACCCGTTCCAGTTCCTCGTAGGTATCCTTAGACAACAACACCAGTTCACGGTCATGATAGGTGTTTTTGATGTTTTTAATAACATCGGCGGTTATCTCGTCCGCTCTAAGGTGATAGGTAGCGTACATATAAGCCTCTTCTTCACACTATAATCAAGAATGAAATCTCTGTAAAGTTGCCTTTCCCCTAGAGTTTCTGCACGATTTCCGCCACCGCCTCCGCCAGCTTCCGGTGGCCCTCCGCCTCCAGGTGGATGCCGTCGGCGGCGCTGGTTTCGATGTACTTGCCCGCTTCAAGGTAGATGGCCCCGCATTCCGCCGCAAGGGTACTGTACAGGGGCGGGAGCTTTTTGGAAAGTTCAATCGAATCCCCAAAGACACGCTCGAAGACCGGCGACTTTACCGTGGCCGGAGGGCAGATCATAATCACCTTGGGACTGGTATTACCGGGGCCCATCCGGGAATCCTGGATGGCGATAACCAGGCGCTGAACCCCCCGGGCAATGTCGTAGGGGAGGGGGCTGAACCGGGGCTTGAGGTCGTTGGTCCCCAGCATCACCGCAACTACGTCGATGGGTTTGTGGCTTTCCAGAATGGGGATGAGCTGCCGCAGGCCGTTCTTGTCCCCCTCCACGGGGTCCTCCCGGCAGCTGGTCCGGCCGTTCAGTCCCTCCTCCTCAACCCACCAGTAGGGATCGTCTAAGGAAGCCGCGCTTCCGGGGGCGCCCTCGTTGAGGAGCCGCTTTAACACCATGGGCCACCGGGTTTTATGATCGTAGCGGCCCTGGGTACGGGGGTTATAGCCCCAGGTGTTTGAATCGCCGTAACAGAGAATGGTTTTCATGGACATACTCCTATTAAAAAGGCGGCTTTGCTGCCACGTTAATTGGAAGTGGTATGCGAAGCATAGCACCTACTCCTTGAAACTCCGGTTTTAAAAGATATAAGACGAAGAGGAACACGGATTTCACGGAAAAGAGCACAGATTACACGGATTATTCTTTTTCATTCCCTTTTAATCCGTGTAATCTCTTAAATCCGTGGTAATCCGTGGACTATCTTATTCTTAGCCCCTAACCTGGAAGAATTCAATAACTTCATGATCCGGTCCCAGCACAAAGGCGTTGGTCACCGGCATGGTTCCCAGATTCATCTCCTTGGGCTCCTGTTTGGAACCGGCTCCGGCCTTGATCGCCAAATCGTAGGCCGCCCTGGCGTCATCGGTGCGGATGGCGATATGGGCCCAATGGGCGTCCTTTTCCTCTGCACCGCTGCCCCGGGGGATAATCTCTATCACCGCGTTGTTCCCCAGGTCCACCAGGTTGATGGTTTTGGGCAGGTCGCTCATGGGGAAACTGAAAACCACCTTTCCCCCCAGCTTTTGGTAAAATTCCAGACTTTTCTGTTCATCCTTAACCCACAGCCCGATATGGTGATATCCGTCAAATTTCATGATACGCTCCGTCTTTCAGATTTGCGGTATGTCTATACCGTAAAAATCATGATAAAAGTTAATGTATACTTTAAGTCAATATGAGGATCAACCACAGAGGGGAAAAAACAGAGGAATTTTATCGTCCTTTTTGGAAGTGTTACGCGAAGCGTGACACATACTCCTTGAAACTTTGTTGGAAGTTTCTTTTAAGTTGTAAAATTTCCTTTATGGGTACATAATAAAAAATACTTTTTACAGGAGGCTGAATGCCCTACCGGGTTATAATTATTGACGATGAAAAGGAAATAAGCAATGGGTTTGCCCAGTTCTTCCCCTGGAAAGATTTGGGGTTTACGGTGGCGGGCCAGTTTTCCGGGGCCAAGAGCGCCCTGCAATTTATCAAAAGAAATCCCGTAGATGTGGTTATCAGTGATGTGATCATGCCCGGAATGACCGGTATCGATCTGGCACGGGAATTATCTGAGATAAAACTTACCCCCCAGCCTCTGGTGATCCTGTTCAGCGCCCATGATGAATTTGCCTATGTCCAGGATGCCCTGCGTTACCGGTGTACCGATTATATTCTGAAGTCCGCCGAAAATGAGGAATTGATAAAAATATTCAGCCGTCTGAAGGAACGGATAGATGCCGAGCGGAACGCTGTGAAAGAAAGCGGGGATGATAAGATCATCGCCCTTATTAAAGATTACATTAAACAGAATCCTGCGGGCGCGGACCTGGAGACCGCCGCTTCTTTGGTATATTTGAGCCCGGCCTATGTCTCAAGGTACTTCAAACAGAAAACTTCCCTGAGCTTCAGCGATTATTTGATGAAGATAAGGATGGAGCTGGCTGAATCCCGGCTTTCTGATCTCCGGTCAAAAATTTATGATATCAGCTCCATGCTGGGGTATACGAACCCTGAAAATTTTACCCGGTCCTTTAAAAAATTCTATGGTATCTCCCCAAGGGAATACCGGTTTGAAAAGCTGGGCCGTAATCATCCCGGCGACGGTGACCAAGCGCCATGAAGCGTTCGTTTTTTATTCATAACTTTATTTTAATTACCCTGCCCATGCTCCTGGTGGCGGCCCTGCTTAGTATTGTGGTTATTTATATTACCATTGACGGGAGCCGGAAAACCATTGAAACAATTAATGAGCAGACCGTGGGGCGCATCCGGGAAAGTACGGAACTTATGTTCAGCGAAGCCGATGCCCAGAGCCTTAACTACAGTATTTCTCCCTTTGTTATGCTGCGTCTTGAGGATCTTTTACAGAGCGGATATGCGGACAAGGAACATCTGGATGTTTCCAACATGATCAAAACCTTTCTGGATTCCAATGTCAATTCAAAGGCATTTCTCCATTCCATATATATCTATCTTGGAAATGATCAGGGGAATTTTTTCGCCACATCCGTTGGGGTGGCAAATAAGCTGAATACCGGGGACAGTGAATGGATGGACAAGGTTCGCTCTGTCCCGCAGGAATTAAAACAATGGCTTATTATCCGCAGTGTGGAAATGTATCCCATGTCAAATTATTCAACCCGGGTTATTACCCTGTACAAACGGCTTTATAGTTCTGATCGCCGGAATTCCATCGGCGTTCTGGTGATGAATATCCATCAGGATTATCTGGTTTCATTTTACCGAGGATATATTACCTATCCGAATCAGAGTATTATTTTGTTAAATGACGACGGAACGGTTCTCTGTAAAGCCGGGGCTTTGGAGCGGGCGGAAACCATTCCCGTTTTGGCGGATCTGCAGAAAAACTATTTTGTTTCCCGTGAAGAAAACAGCGCCTATGGGGTAACCTATCTTTCTTTGATCCCCCGTAATACCCTGGGCCTCCAGTCCGGGGAGATGATGCGGATGGTTTTGTCCGCCATCATCCTTATCCTGGTGATGGGTGTTCTTTTTGCATATATCATCACCCGCCGGAACACCCGTGATGTGGAGGGTATTATCCGGCTTTTGGATTCGGCGGAGAAAGGGGAGGAACTGTCGGCCCTGCGGCCCTCCGGAGATATGTACGGATATATTACCCAGAACATCGTTAAGGCATTTCTGGAAAAGAATAAACTGGACAAACAGCTTATCGAGGAAAAATATCTCATGGAGGCCATGCATTTTTCTCTGCTCCAGTCCCAGCTTAATCCCCATTTTTTATTTAATACCCTCAAAAATATCTTCTGGAAAACGGTGAAACTTACGGGCCGGCCCAATGACGCCAGCCGCATGATAGATCTCCTCTCCGGTTTATTGCGGTATGCTCTGGTTAACCGTGACCGGTATGTCACTGTGGCGGAGGAAATAGAAAATACCCGTAAGTATATTGAGATCCAGCAGATGCGGTTTGATCATGTTTTCGAGGTGATATGGCAAGGCGGGGAGGATCTGGGGAACGCCAAATGTATCAAATTTGTTTTACAGCCCCTGGTGGAAAACAGTATCTCCCACGGACTGCGGGATAAAAAAAATGGCCGGATTGTTATATCCATTCAGGCGGCGGCGGGTGAACTTTTATTTTCAGTGACTGATAACGGGCATGGTTTTACCCCTTCCCGGCTGGAAGATGTCATCCGGCTTTTCCCCGAAGAAAAGTCTCCGGTGGAGAATATCGGACTTTACAACCTTAACAAGCGCCTTGTCCTGGCTTACGGCGCCGGCGCGGGACTTTCCATAAGGAGTGTCCCGGAAACAGAAACGGTTATTCAATTCTCGGTTCCCCTCACGTTATGAAAAGACAGGTTTTAATAAATGATGAATGGTTATTGAAAAAACAGTGTATGTAATGACAGAAAATGATATGATCCCTATGTGCCGGAAATTGAAAAGAGCTCTTATTATTGAATGAAGGAGTATGCCCCATGCTTTTACAGTTGGAAAGAATTCAGCGGATTTGCGCCCAATTAAAGGGGCATATCTATTCAAAGTCCCTGCCCATTGAGGAGTACCAATTTGCCGAAGGGAATTTTCATGACCCGGAGGATTTAAAAAGACAAAATCCTGAATGGAAGAATTTTAAAACCGGGGAACTCTGGGGAGGGCGGGACTATCATGGATGGTTTAAAACATCGGTTACGGTTCCCCGGGATTATGCGGGTAAAACCCTGGCCCTGGTTTTTTATACCTTCGAGGAAGGCTGGGATGCGGTTAACCCCCAATTCTTTTTTTATCTTAACGGAGAGTTGATCCAGGGCCTGGATATGAATCACCGGGAGGTGATTATCAGTGAAAAGGCTCAGGGCGGCGTTACGTATGATATCGATCTTCATGCCTATGCGGGGATGCTTTCTGATAAGAAGTGCACTCTTTACGGGAGCCTTTCCGTATTAGAGCAGGAGACCAGAGCCCTCTATTTTGATATTCAGGTTCCGGTATGGTCCTGCGAGAAACTGGAGAGCCAGGACAAGCGGCGGATCGATATGCTTTCGGTATTGAATGAGGCGGTAAACCGCATTGATTTTCGGGAGCCCTTTTCAGCGGAATATTTCGCCGGTATCAAAAAGGCAAGAGAGTTTATGCAAAGGGAATTTTATGAAAAATTGTGCGGCCATGATGATGTGATCGCCACCTGTGTGGGGCATACCCATATTGATGTGGCATGGAAGTGGACCGTGGCCCAGACCCGTGAGAAAACGGGCAGAAGTTTTTCCACGGCGCTCAAATTGATGGACCAGTACCCGGAGTATGTTTTTATGTCTTCCCAGCCCCAGCTTTATGAATTTATTAAGGAAGATTATCCGGAATTATATGAAAAAATCAAAGACCGGATCCGTGAAGGACGGTGGGAAGATGAAGGGGCCATGTGGCTTGAGGCTGATTGTAACGTAACTTCCGGGGAATCCCTGGTCCGTCAGCTCCTGTACGGCAAACGGTTCTTTAAGGATGAGTTTGGCAACGAAAATAAAATCCTCTGGCTTCCCGATGTATTCGGCTATTCAGCCGCTCTTCCCCAGCTGCTGAAAAAGGCGGGGGTGGACTATTTTGTAACCTCGAAAATTTCTTGGAATCAGTTTAATCGCTTGCCCTATGATACGTTTCGCTGGAAGGGAATAGACGGAACCGAGATACTTACTTATTTTATTACCGCAAAAACGCCCTATTATAACAAGGATTCCTGGTTCAGCACTTATAATACAGAAATTCATCCCGGTGCAATAATAGGCGGCTGGGAAGAATACCGGCAGAAGGATATCACCAATAATATCATGATCCCCTTTGGCTTTGGGGACGGCGGCGGCGGGCCTACCTTCGAGATGCTTGAGGTTGCCCGGCGTATGGCAAAGGGAATACCGGGGACGCCGAAACTGAAGATGGGTACCACCCTAGATTATTTTACGGAACTGGAAAAAACGGTCAAGGATAACAAACGGCTTCCCGCCTGGTCCGGTGAATTGTATCTGGAATACCACCGGGGAACCTATACCTCCATGGCCCGGAACAAGCGGGATAACCGGAAAGCGGAAAATCTCTACCAAAGCGCCGAGAAGCTCAATGTTTTCTCCATGACCCTGGGAAAGAAATATCCCGAAGAAGCCTTTAAAAAGGGCTGGAAAAAAATACTGCTTAATCAGTTCCACGACATTTTGCCCGGTTCCAGCATTAAGGATGTATATGACATTACCCGGGAGGAATATAAAACCATTCTTTCCGCCGGAACCAATGAAGCAAAAAGCGCCCTGGCCCATGTTGCGTCCCGGATAAATCTTGCGGAGCGGAGCCTGGTTGTTTACAATCCCCTCTCCATTGATCGGGATGATATTGTTGAATTCGATATCCCTCAGGGTATTATTGATCCGTGCCTTAAGGACGCTGCCGGAAATGAACTGCCCTGCCAGAAAATTGATGGCAGCCGGGTCATCTGTTTTGTCCGCAGTATGCCGGCTAACGGGTATAAGGTTTTTGCTATTGCCGAAAAAAGGACCGAAAAAACAAATACTGCGGATGTAAAAATCAGCCCGCAGGAAATCGAAAACCAGTTCTTTTATGTCTCATTTAATGAGGCCATGAATTTTACATCGGTTTATGATAAACGGAACCGGCGTGAACTACTCAGGAAAGGTCAAACCGGCAAACAGTTACAGGCTTTTGAGGATATACCCATCACGGCGGACAACTGGGACATTGATATTTATTATACCGAAAAAATGTGGAATGTCGATGATGTCCAAGAGGTCAATGTCCTTGAAACCGGACCGATCCGGTACGCATTGCAGGTTAAACGCCGGTTCAACCGGTCGGTAATTAACGAAACAATATATGTCTACCGGGACATACCCCGGATAGACTGTAAGTATTTTATTGACTGGAAACAGGCACAGGTTTTGCTTAAAACCGCTTTTCCCATTGACATTAATACCAACGAAGCAACCTACGAAATCCAGTATGGAAACATTACCCGTCCCACCCATTGGAATACCTCCTGGGACGAAGCCCGGTTTGAAGTATGCGGACATTCCTGGGCGGATATTTCCGAAGGCGGTTTTGGAGTTTCCCTTCTGAATGATTCAAAATACGGCTACGATATAAAAGACGGGATTATGCGCTTAACTTTATTAAAGAGCGGCATCGATCCGAATCCTGAAGCGGACAAGGAGGAACATGAATTTACCTATTCCCTCTATCCGCATAAGGATACCTGGCGGGAAGGGGGAACCCATTTTATGGCCCGCGGTCTCAATATCCCCCTGTTTGCCCATATAGAAGATCCCCATGCCGGGGATTTGGAAAAAGAATATTCCTTTGTCCGCTCTGACAGGGATAATGTCTGTATCGAGGTCATCAAGAAGGCTGAGGATGGGGATGATATCATTGTGCGTCTCTATGAATATCAGAACAAACGGACGGAAGTCAAATTGGTGTTTCACCATTCCTGCCGTGAAATACATGAGTGTGATTTGCTTGAAAGGGTTCTGGAAAAAATCGGCAGTGATACCAATGAAGCAAGCTTTGTGATCAAGCCCTATGAAATTAAAACATTCAGATTGAAAAGGGGAACCCGTTAAGGGTCATGTAAAGACAGGTTATATCATAAGATGAAGGAGGGCCTGAAAAAAAGAACAAATAATGATAAAAAATAACGTTTCAGCTATATACCGGGGATCGCCAAAGGCCCTTAACATAATCAAGTGGGATCGATCGGAATCCCATGATATGTATTTTTTTGAGGAGGAGAAGGAAATGGCAAAACGGATATTTGCGGCAGTATCAATGATCTTGATGATCGGAGCCCTTGCTTTTGCGGGAGGCGGCGGTGATAAGGCGGGCGCAGGCGGTGCAAAACCGGTTACCCTTCGTTTTTCCTGGTGGGGCGCTGATGTCCGGCATCAGGCGACTTTACAGGCCATTGATCGGTATATGGAACTGCACCCCAATGTTACCATTGAAGGGGAGTATCAGGGATTTGACGGGTATCCGCAGAAAATCATGACCCAGATTGCGGGCCGTACCGAACCGGATCTTATGCAGCTGGATTATGTATGGTTCCCCGAGCTTGCGGCCCGGGGCGATACCTTTGTGGATATGACAACCCAGTCGGCGGTTGATCTGAGTCCCTATTCACAAAAAATACTGGAAGAATATTGCAGCATTAACGGAAAGATCATTTCTCTCCCTATGGGAACAAATGGTTGGGGGCTGATGGTCAACAGGGAATTTTACAAGAAATATAACCTTGCCCCTGATACGGACTGGACCTGGGAAAAGGTGATTGACGAGGGCGCCCGTATTCACAAGGCAAATCCGAACGATTACCTGTTCTCCATACCCTCAAATATTATTTTTGAATTCTTTTTGAGTCCCTATATTTACACAAAAACAGGCCATTGGTGGGTCGATGAAGGGGCGAACAAGATCAGCGCCACCAGGGCGGAACTGCTGGAAGGGTTTACGGTATTAAAGAAACTCTATGACGGCGGCGCAGCCCAGCCCATAGGGGAAGCGAATCTGTTTATGAATCAGATGAATCCCAAGTGGGCGGGCGGACAGCTCGGTTTCATGATCAACTGGTCAGGTGTTATCCAGCAGCATAAAGAAATGCTGCCCGAAGGGGCTTTTACCGTAGCCAAGCCCCCCTATGCGGCCAACGGAAAAAACAAGTCGATTCCCTTCAAGGTCGCCATGGTGCTGGCCGTCAGTAACCGGAGTCCCAACGTTGCAGTAGCCGCCGATTTTGCCAACTGGCTGCTGAACGATCCTGAGGCTATAACAATTCTGGGGACCCAGCGTTCGGTTCCTACCAATCAAAATGCCTTTAATCAGTTGAACAAGGCCGGCAGCATAAATGCCGATATGGCAGCCATGGTTGCATTTACCAATGCGGACCCGCTCCCGCCGTTCCCCATGATTCAGAGCAACAGTGAGGTTACGGATATTGTAAAGGATATATGCGAGCAGGTTGTATTCGGAAAGCTCACCCCCGAAGCTGCCACGGACAAGTTCCTTGCGGATGTGCAGGAAAAGATGGATGCCTTGAAGAAGTCCCGGTAATAAGGGCGCAGGAGGATGGCCGGGCTTTAATCTTTTGACAAAGATTAAAGCCCGGTTTAAATTTTAATCAATGTTAAGGATTTAATGTGAAGACAGGAAAACAATCCCGCCGGGATAATATGGGGTATGTTTATATATTACCGTGGATTTTAGGTTTTATTGTTTTCCAGGCATATCCCCTGGCGGCATCCCTGTTTTATTCTTTTACCGATTACAATATAACCGACAAGCCGGTATTTGTCGGGTTTGATAATTATGTCACCATGTTTACCAAAGATAAATTATTTTTGATTTCTTTTTGGACCACCATAAAATTTGTATTTATGTCGGTGCCGATGAAAATTGTTACCGCCCTGATCGTCGCCATGCTATTAAATCAAAAAATCAGGGGCATTAATTTTTACCGTACCGTTTTTTATATCCCTTCAATATTCGGCGGCAGTGTGGCCATTGCCATCCTCTGGCGTTTTTTGTTTATGGACGACGGCCTGGTGAACCATCTGCTTGCGGCAATTCATTTACCGGCGGTTAAGTGGCTTACGAGCCCTATGCTGGCCCTTTTTACCCTCAATCTCCTGAGCGTATGGCAGTTTGGATCATCCATGGTTCTGTTTCTGGCCGCCCTGAAGCAGGTGCCGGAGGATCTGCATGAAGCCGCCCGGATTGACGGGGCCGGACGGTTTCATTCTTTTTTTCGGGTTACCCTGCCGATGATTACACCGGTTCTTTTTTTTAATATCCTTATGCAGATGGTAAACGCCTTCCAGGATTTTACCGGCGCATTTGTTATTACCAACGGGGGGCCCTTAAATTCAACCTATTTATTTGCATTGAAACTATATTCCGAAGCTTTCAGGTATTTTAAGATGGGCTATGCCAGCGCCCTCTCCTGGATTCTCTTTTTGCTTATTTTGATGTTTACCGCTGTCTTTTTCCGTTTTTCCAGTATGGCTACCTATTATGAGGACGGAGGTAAATTCTGATGATTCATTCACGGAAAATTAAAATTTCTGTCCTGATTATCCATCTGGCAATGCTGTTTTTTAGCTGGCTGATGATTTATCCCCTCATTTGGACCTTTCTTTCCGCATTTAAATCCAACCGAGAAATATTCGGTTCCCTTGCATTGCTTCCCACAGAACCGGTCTGGGACAGCTTCAGCAAGGGATGGAATGGTACGGGCAGAATCACCTATACCCGGTTTTATATCAATACCTTTATGCTGGTTTTGCCCACGGTAATTTTTACTGTTATTTCCAGTTCCCTGGTTGCCTATGGTTTTGCCCGGTTCCGGTTCAAGTTCAAGAAAATTTTATTCATGATCATGATCTCTACCCTGATGCTGCCTAATGCGGTTATTATCATTCCCCGGTATCTTTTATTCAATAAATTCGGCTGGCTTAACAGTTACCTGCCCTTTATCATGCCCGCCGCCTTCGCCTGTTATCCCTTCTTTATTTACATGATGATCCAGTTTTTTCGGGGCCTTCCCATCGCCCTGGATGAGGCGGCGACCATTGACGGATGCAATACCTTTTATGTGTATTGGCGCATCCTCATGCCCCTCTGCAAACCGGCCCTTTTTTC
>BOAV01000054.1 GCA_026002045.1 Spirochaetia bacterium
AAGAACCAAGGACGAAATCCAGAGGATTACCAAAAAATACATGAGGGGAAACAGCTTGAGCTGTTCCCTTACCAAAATAAAGCATGAAGGTTAAAGATACCGCAGGGCTTGCCCTGCGGTTATTCATTCGGACTTATCGCCCTAGTGGCGGTAATCACCTTTGCGGGCTGCGCCACCAGCGGCGGCGGGAGCGGAACGCCTCCCACGCCGGATAAACAGGCAGAACAATTAGCCGCAGATCTCAACGCCATCAAAGCGGGGAGCGCAACGGCGGAAGGCGCCACGGTAAGGATCACCGGCGAGGTGTATCTCAAAACCGGCCTCACCGTGCCTGTGGGTGTTACGCTTGACCTGACGGCAGACAAGGTGAAGTTCGAGCTGCAGAACGGCGCGGAATTGACCGTGGACGGCACGGTGAACACCAGCGGCCATGGCGACCACGGCAGCGACTGGGTTGCAGGGGGACTCCGCATTGGCGAGGGCACAGCAGTCATCAACGGGAGCGGGACCATCAACCTGAAAAGCCAAGGATGTGTACTAAACATCAGCAGCAAGAAGCATCTCACTCTTGAGGGCGTTACGCTGGTCGGAATAAAAGACAATGACCGCTCATTGGTAGAGGTGAGCGGAGGCGGCGAGTTTGTCATGAAAAGCGGCGCGATTACGGGCAATACGTATATCGCGCCTCAAGAATCTGACGGCGGTGGCGGTGTGAAAGTGAACGATGGAACATTCACTATGGAAGGCGGAGAGATTTCAGGCAACAGTGTTACCGGCGATAGAAATGCGGGAGGCGGCGTGCGAATAGGAAGCGACGCCTCCTTCACCATGAAAGGCGGAAAGATTTCGGGCAACAGCGTCAACAGCAGCAGATATGCAGCGGGCGGCGGCGTGGCTGTCTACGGGGCGGGTTCCGCGTTCACCATGGAAGGCGGCGAAATTTCTGGTAATAGCGCCGCTAGCAAAGAACTGGGCGACGGCGGCGGCGTGAACGTACAAAGCGGCGCATTCACCATGTCGGGCGGCATAATTTCAGGTAACAATGTCAGCGGCTCTTCTGCCCATGGGGGTGGTGTGGCATCGGGAGACATCTTCATCATGCAAGGCGGCACGATTTCAGGCAATAGCGTAATAGGCGGGAGCAATTCCCTGGGCGGTGGGGTGTACTTGGCACACTCTCGAAATGGGGTAGGTGCGTTTACCATGCTTGGCGGCACGATTTACGGCAACGCCTCGGCTGCCAATGCGGGCGGCAATGCCAACGAAGTGAGAGACGGCAACGGCGCCCCGGTAACTGGCCGCGGCGCGGCGATTTCGCTTACTACTCATTCTGAAGATAGACTGGTAATAGTGGTGAAGTGGGGCACGGGCGGCACGTACACCAAAGGCGGCGTTGCTCAGACCGGCGGCAGCGTCATTGGCGCATCATCGGACGACACGCTGATTGCGGAGCCTGCGCCGTAATGGTAACACAGGGGCGCCAGGTGCCAAAATGGAATAGATTGCAAACGAACTAAAAGAACACAATCGGCTTTTGGGAGAAATCTTTCAAGCTTTTCATCCGCCATTTTGTGATCGAGTAAGGGTAAAACCGCTTTCCCAAAGGGTTAAATTCCGCTATACTTTAATTAGGAGAGAGTATTATGCCAACAGTTAAAACGGCAACGAAAAAGCCTGTAAACACAGCCAAGGCGAATAGACGCCAGAAGCCCGTTTCTCAAAAAACCAAAAAAGTAACGCTGGACGATGTATGGGAGACCATACGTGAAATTGGTCAGGCGCACAAGGAACTCCAGCGGATAGTCTCCGGATTGGGCGCCAGCCACGAGGAAACCGAGGCCGGCTTTAGGGAACTCCAAAAAGTGCAAAAAGAGACCCAACGGATAGTCGGCGACCTGGGCAACAAGTTTGGTGATGAGGCTGAATACACGATGCTTCCCGGTTTGCCGGAGAAATTCAAACAATTCGGTTTTGACTTCGGCGTAATAAACCGCAACAGAAAAATAAACAACGATGAGCATGACATACACGCCGAAATAGATGCCTTTCTGGAAAACGGCACGCAGGCAATGGCCGTTGAGGTAAAAGCGAAACTGCAAAACAGCGATGTGGACGATCATATCAAACGCATGGAAAAAATCCGTAAGTATGCCGATATATACGGCGACAAGCGGGAATTCTTTGGAGCCCTGGCCGCCACGGTTGTAAACGAAAAATCAAAAAACTATGCACTTGAAAACGGCTTTTACGTCATAGAGCCTTCGGGGGAAGATGTGAAAGTAATAAAGCCCGGTTCCGATCCCAGGGTTTGGTGAACGCGTCAGGAAAACAGAAATAAAAAAGCCGCACAGACATCCGTTACGAATCGTCTGCGCGGCTTTTCTCGCTTTTATACTTTTCAGTTTTTCATAGTGCCTGTCAGTTAACCGCTTTTTTCAGCTCTTCCACCTTGTCCGTCTTTTCCCAGGGGAATTCCGAGCGGCCAAAGTGGCCGTAGGAGGCGGTTTTCTGGTAGATAGGCCGCCGCAGATCCAGGTTCTTGATGATCCCCGCCGGGGTCAGGTCAAAGACCTTTTTCACGGCTTCTTCGATCCACCCTTCGTCTACGGTGGCGGTGCCGAAGGTGTCCACATAGACCGAGACCGGGAAGGGGACGCCGATGGCGTAGGCAAGCTCTACTTCGGCCCGTTCAGCCAGTTTGGCGGCGACGATGTTCTTGGCAACGTAGCGGGCCACGTAGGCGGCGGAGCGGTCCACCTTGGTGGGGTCCTTGCCGGAGAAGGCGCCGCCCCCGTGACGGCCCATACCGCCGTAGGTGTCCACGATGATCTTCCGGCCCGTCAGGCCCGTGTCGCCGAAGGGGCCCCCAACCACGAAGCGGCCGGTGGGGTTGATGTAATATTTGGTCTTGGCGTCCAAAAGGCCCGTGGGCTCCAGGATGGGCTTTATGATCTGTTCGATGATTCCGCTTTTGATATCGTTGTAGGACACATCGGGATCGTGCTGATGGGAGACGACTACCGCGTCAATGCGGATGGGTTTGTGGCCCTCGTATTCCACCGTCACCTGGCTCTTGGCATCGGGGCGCAGCCATTTGATCGTTTTATTTTTCCGCAGTTCCGTGGCCTTAATCAGGATCTTGTGGGCCAGGGTGATGGGAAGGGGCATCAATTCTGCGGTTTCGTTACAGGCGAAGCCGAACATCATACCCTGATCGCCCGCGCCCTGCTGGCCCTTGTATTCGTCAAGGCCCACGCCGGAAACGCCCTGACTGATGTCCGGGGACTGGCTGTGGATCATGTCCAGCACCGCCATGGATTGATAATCAAGGCCGTAATCGGGATTGGTGTAGCCGATTTCCTTTGCCACATCCCGGACCACCTTCTGAAAATCCACAAAAGCCTTGGTGGTGATTTCACCGCCGATCAGCACCAGGGAAGTGGATGCAAAAGTTTCGCAGGCAACCCGGCTCTGGGGGTCCTCCCTGAAACAGGCGTCCAGAACGGCGTCTGAAACCTGATCGCAAAGTTTATCGGGATGGCCCTCGCCAACCGATTCTGATGTGAAAAAATACCTTCTCTGTGCCATAAAATACTCCTTGCCGGTAATTGGAAGTTTCGCTTTTTTTGCATAAAAAAAGCGGCCGGATTATCCGGCCGCCTTCTTTTTACAATGAATCCGATAGGGCTGTCAAGCGGTTTCGGAAGCCGTCGTAGAGCTCCCGGTTTCTTTCACCCCTGGCAATTTTTTGGTCATAGACATGGGCTATATCCTTAAGGAATTCTTTTATTGCACCCCTGGCAGAGGGATCGTTCAAATTTTTTTCCAGATTCGGAATGGTAAGCCGGTCACCGGGCTCTATCAATTCGGGATCCGCAACCACCCCCGGAGAGGCCAGCATGATCAGCGGGAAATAATCGGAATTAATTACATTGGGGCCGTAAAAGCTCAATGCAATTCTCGAAAGATAATCCCCGGATTTTACGACGTATTGCTCTGCGCCTTCCAGAATGATGTCGTCCCGGTATTCATCATAAACCGATTCAAAGGAATCGTTTACTTTTTCCTGTTCGCTGGTACTGATCGCCCCGGTAGATTTACAGGAAACGGCAATCAGAACCGTTAACATTGCAAAAACGGATAAGATTTTTTTCATAGTATTCTCCTATATTAACGAATATATACAGTATCGTTCGATTGTAAAATCTTGTAAAGCCGCTTTCTATTCAAAACTTAAGCCCATCATACTATCCACCGGCACGGAGAACACGATACCCCCGGCCTCGCTGGTGATCCCGTAGGCCTGGCTGACCGCCTGCATGATGGGGGCCTTTTTCTCCCGGCTGGTCAGGATGATGACGATCTCCCGCTCGCTCTGCATGGAGACCCCGAAGAATTTGACCGGTCCCTTGTGGGCCAGGCCGCGGGCGTTGATCACCGTGCCCCCTGAGGCCCCCGCTTCACGGGCAGCGGTCATAAAATCGTCGCTGTAGCCCTGATTTATGATGGAGATGATCAGGTCGTGCTTTATTTCGGAACTCATGGCTCCTCCTTCCTTTTCTTTTATCGCAGCGGCAGCCAGTGAATGCTCAATTTCTGCCGCTATCTTTTCGTTCTTGTGTATGCTTTCTTTAAAGACCTGCAAAATGGGGTTGTTGATCCCCGAAAGGGGGATCGTAAAGGCGATCCCCGCGCCGGGACTGTGGAAGCCCAGCTTCTTGCGGACCTCCTTGAGGAGCACCGGCACCAGCACTTCCTGTTCCAGGCAGAGGACCACCGCCTTTTCGCTGGCGCCGATCCCCAACACATCAAGGATTTCCGAATTCGCCGTTCCCCGGCCCTTGCTGATAAAATGGAACCGAACCTGTTCTTCCTCAAAAACCTGGGAGATGATCGGGGTCTTGTGCCAGTCGATGATAAAAACAATCAATTTTAAAATGGGGATTTTCTTTTCATCACTCACGAGAGGGTTCCTCCTCATTGTCGTACTCGGTAATTTCACCCGCCTCTGCAATGCTGATGGCCTCCGCGGCGGCTTCTTCGGGCGTAAGGGCCACAGGTTTAACTTTGCGGCCGTAAACCAGGCCCAGGAGCTGTATGATGATCAGGGGGGTCATGGCAACCATGGCCACGATGCCGAAGGCATTGAGCATCAGGTCCCGGCCCACCCCTTCGCAGGTACCCATTGCCAGGGGCAGCAGGAAGGTTGAAGTCATGGGCCCGGAGCAGACGCCCCCGGAGTCAAAGGCGATACCGGTGAAAATCTTGGGCACAAAGAAGGTTAACACAAGGGCGAAGGTATAGCCGGGGATAAGTATCCACATCAGGTGGATGCCCGTGAGGATACGCACCATGGTGATCCCCAGCGCGATAGCCATGCCGATGGAAAGCCCCCGGTTCATCACCTTTTGGGAAATCGCCCCGGAGGATATTTCTTCCACCTGCTTGTTGAGCACATGGACCGCAGGCTCCGCCGCGACAATAAAGTAACCAATCAGCATCCCCAGGGGGACCAGTATCCACCTGAAAGGGGCCGCCCCCAACTGTGAGCCCACCAGCTGGCCTACAGGGATAAAGCCCACATTCACCCCGGTAAGGAACACCACGAGGCCGATAAAAGTATACCCGAAGCCCACTGCAATACGGATGAGCTGGTGTTTTTTATACCGCCGGGACACAAGCTGGAAGATGACAAAGAAGGCCACGATTGCCCCTAGTGCGGTAAGAACTTCCCCGGCATAGACGGGCAGTTCCCTGGCAAAGCTTTTTACCACATCCCGGCTGTTTTCCACATGGGGCACCACGTGGGAGGCAACACTTGCCCCCGCCGGGTGGTAGAAGATCCCCAAAAGCATCACCGCCAGAATGGGGCCCACGCTGCACAGGGCAACCAGACCGAAGCTGTCGTCCTGGGAATTTTTATCACTGCGGATGGAGGCCACACCAACCCCCATGGCGAGGATGAAGGGCACCGTAATGGGCCCGGTGGTCACCCCCCCGGAATCAAAGGCCACGGGGATGAAGTTGGCGGGGGTAAAAAAAGCAAGGCCGAATACGATGATGTAGAAAATGATGAGCAGCACCGCAAGGGGGATTTTAAGGAGGGTACGGAGCACCGCGATCAGCAGGAAGATACCCACCCCGACGGCAACGGTTAAAATCAGCGCCATGGGCGGCACCGAAGGCACTTGACGGGCCAGCACCTGTAAATCCGGTTCGGCAACGGTGATGATCACCCCCATGACAAAACTGATAAACAGGATCAGAAAGAGGCTCTTCGACCGGGTAAGCTGAATCCCGATGCCTTCCCCCATGGGCATCATGGCCATATCGGCCCCCAGGGTAAAGAACCCCATCCCGATAATGAGCAGCGCCGCCCCCACCAGAAACATCAGGATGGTCCCTGTGGGCATGGGCACCAAGACGCTCACCACCAGCACAATCGCCGTAATGGGCAGCACTGAGGAGAAGGCTTCCATTATTTTTTCCCGGAGAACTTTGTTCATGCAGGTTTAGGGTATACGGATTTTTCTCTGTAGCCTAGTCCCGGTATTATGATACACTAAACTCATGGAACAAGAACAATCAGTCGCCGCATTTGCCGCCCGCATCCGCAGTAACATTGAAGGGGTCTTCTTGGGAAAGACCGGGGTGATCGATATGCTGATCACCGCCTTCCTTGCGCGGGGACATGTGTTGCTGGAAGATGTGCCCGGTACGGGAAAGACGATTCTGGCCCGGGCCTTTGCGGCCAGCGTGGACTTAAGTTTTGCCCGGATCCAGTGCACCCCGGACCTGCTCCCCGCGGACATTCTGGGGGTTTCGGTCTGGCAGCAGCAGGGGGAATCCGGCGGCCGGTTTGTGTACCGAAGCGGTCCGATTGTGAACCAGTTCGTGCTGGTGGACGAGATTAACCGGGCCACTCCCCGCGCCCAATCGGCCCTGCTGGAAGCCATGGCGGAGGGGCAAATTTCCGTTGAAGGGAAGCGGCTTGCCCTGCCGGAGCCCTTCTTCGTGCTTGCCACAGAAAATCCCGTAGAATTCGAGGGCACTTTTCCGCTGCCGGAGGCCCAGAAGGACCGCTTCCTCATGTCCCTCAACATCGGCTACCCAAACGCGGAGGCGGAGGCCCTGATCCTGGAAAACCAGCGCCGGATCACCCACCCCATTACGGACCTCAAGCCCGTGGCTTCCGCCGCCGAAATCGCCCCCCTCCAGGAAAAGGTGACCCGGATCCATGTGGACCCCATGGTGAAAAACTACCTCCTGGCCCTGGTGGATGCCACCCGGAAGGAGCCGAATCTGCGGGTGGGTATTTCCCCCCGGGGCAGCCTGGCCCTGTACCGGGCCGCCCAGGCCTACGCAGCGCTCTACAACCGTGATTACGTGGTCCCTGAGGACATTAAGGCACTGGCCCCGCCGGTGTTCCGTCAGCGGATGCTCCTGTCCTCCGAAGCCTTTGTCCGGGGCATCGTCTCCGACCGGATCATCGAATCGATCCTGGACCGGACGCCAATCCCCGACTACCGGACTTCTTAAGTGTTCCGAACAAATCAATGGGCGGAGGTGAAGCTTCGCAGGACAGCCCCTGTTTTAACCGGCGCCGGGGCGTTGATTTTGGTGTATCTTTTTGCGCCCTTTTTTATCCTTCAGTTCATTTCACTTTTTCTGCTTTTTATCATCGTTGGCTCCAAAATGTACAGCGAATATCTGCTGCGGAATCTCTATCTGAGCCGTCGGGAGGGGGATCTGCGGAACTTCCGCTACGAATGGGCCGTTGTGGAATTGGTGGTGGAAAACCGGGGGCGGCTCCCCGCATTTATGCTGGCGGCGTCTGATTCGCCGGGGCGGCTTGCGGTCTTTCGGGATAACAAGCGGCTCTGCACCCTCCGGGGCCGTTCCCGGCTGGTCATCAGCTGGCGCTCTTACTGTTCCAACCGGGGGATTTTCAGCATCGGTCCCGCCTCGGTCCGGGGAAGCGACCCATTGGGGCTCTTTCCCTTTTTTGCCGCTGCCCCGGAGACCACCCGGCTGGTGGTGTATCCCCCGCCGGGACATATCAGCCTGACCCAGCCCGGCGGCATTCCCCAGGGAACCCGGATCATCGCAAACCCGCTCTACGAGGATGTGACCCGGCGGCGTTCATTGCGGGAGTACCAGGCCGGGGATGAGATGCGGCGGATCAACTGGAAAGCCACCGCCCGGCTTAGCGGCCTCAGTAATAACCGGATTCTTTTGGTGAACGAATACGAAGCGGCCATATCATACCCGCTGGTAATTTTCCTTAACCTGGATCCCTACGAATACGGCCTGCGGCAGCGGGAACTTTTTTTTGAGCGGGCCATCGAAGCCGCCGCAAGTCTCTGCCTGATGGCGTCCCGCGAAGGGCAGGAACTGGGGATCATGCTCTACAACCCCCATGAAGGTGATGGCTTCACTTTTATTAAACCAGGAATCTTCACCCTGCTCCCTATTTTGGAACGGCTTGCGGGGCTTGAACGGGCAAGCGAGCCGAACAGTAATGCTGCGGAACAGCGGCCCCTGCGGGGAAGCGCCCGGATCATGCTGGAAAAGGGAAAGTTCCTGCCCTACGGGACCAGGTTAATCTACACGGGGCCTGATTTTTCCGATGAAGAGTACATCGCCCTGAACAGCCTCAAGCGGCATCACCTTTCTTTGGAATACCTCATCATTGACGAGCGGCATCTTGGCGCGGCGGCTCCGGGAAATTCCCCGCGCTACCAGATGCAGGAAGGGGGCTATGAAATCATCTAACCCCCTCTACGGTATCCTTGCGGTGTATATCCCCTGGTCCATTTTGATCAGCGGCGTTCCGCTGATCGGCAGAATCCTTACCCATTTGCTGCCCGGTACGGCCTTCCCCTATATCAATATCTTTGTCCCGGTTATTTTGTGCAGTATTACTGTGTCTGTCTATACGGGGATGATGAAAAATTTACCCGGCAATCACAGCACGGCAAATATCCGGGGTGCAATTATTGTTACTGCGGCGGCATATATCATCGCTTCCCTGCTGAGATTTGACCGATCTTTCAATTTACGCTTCCTGCCGGGAATTGCCAATATTCCGGCTGTTCCCGGCGTTCTGTATGTCTGGGTCTTTGTACTTTATCTGCGGGAAATTTTTAGGGCCCGTGAATTTTTTGAATCCCATACCCGGGAGTACGAAGGGGAAAACCTCCGGCGGATCATGCTGGAAGATGCGGCCCTCATGGGCGATGCGGATGCCGATATCAAAAAGCTTATCACGGTCTACGGAGTACAGCTTGTGCTTGTGGGTATGCTGGCAATAACATCGGGAATACTGAAAATCGCAATTCCCCTGACTTTTCTTGTTCTGCTGGTGGCCCTCTATGTAAGCGCCGCCTGCATCTTCGCCATCCTGGAACTGTTTCAACGGGAACAATATTTTGCCGGTGAAGGAATCGCGGTTCCTTCACCGGAACGATCCAAGCGGATAACAGCGATACTGTTTTTTTCACTTGCCGCTGCCGTCGCAGCAATACTATTTTCTGCCGATAATAACATCCTTCCTGTTTCGATCATCACCGGTTTCTTTGCATGGCTTTTCTCCCTCCTCTCCCGGCTCAACAGGCCCATGGAATTCACAAACCTTGAAAACCAAAATTTGATGCCCCCCGAGGCATCCCCTCGAATAAGTTTACAGGAACTTCTGGGGGATGGTCCCGCCGAACCGGGGCCCTTCTGGGATTATGTAAAATACGCCGCAATAGTTTTACTGATATTGGGCTTTATCTGGTTTATGATACAACCCCTCCTTTCCCGTTCCAATGATTCCGGCAGAATTCCCTTCCGGCTCCGCCTGGCCCGCCTTATCCGGCAATGGCTTAAGGCAGTGCGGCAGGGCCTCGGATTTTTCTTCACCTCCCTCAGAAAAGACAAGGGTTCAACAAAAATGAACCGCCCGGGCAGCGAAGCGATCAAAAGCAAAACAGCGGATCTGCTTGCCGCCTATTCCCCGGCAAAAAGGCGGAACATGAAAAACAGCCTCACCCTTTTCGCCCGGCTCATCCTCTGGGGAACCGAAACCCTCAATGTTTCCTGGAAACCTTCCCGCGCCCCGGGAGAATACTGCGCCGCGCTTGTGCGGGCCTTGCCATCGGCTGACAGTAATACTGAGGCCGCTATAGCGGCAATCATCCGCTGCGGTGAACTTTTTGAGGAAGCCCTTTATGGCGTGGAGGTACTTTCACGGGAGAAACAACGGGAATTCAAAGAATTAATAGAAAAAGTGACGAAGTGAAGGATGCGGTACTTTCCCTCTTGACAGTTTTTTGAACTTAATCTATACTTCAGTTACTACAGCATGATTAAAGAAGATCGCATAAACTACCGTTTTGGCGAAAAGATCCGGGCTGTTCGGGAACGCCGCGGCCTGACCCTGCGGGAGGTGGCGGAAAAGGCGGGGGTAAGCGAAAGCCTGGTGTCCCAGATTGAGCGGAACCGGGTGTCCCCCGCCATCGACACCCTGCTGGCCATCGCCGACGCCGTGGACCTGGACCTGGAGTACCTCTTTGCGGACTATCGCCGGGACCGCTCGGTCAAGGTGGTCCGCAGGGATGAACGGTCATCTTTTACCACCCGGCCGGGGGTTCACTACGAACGGCTTGCCCAGGTGGAGGACAAAAGCCGGGAAGGCATCGAAGCCTACGCCATCACCCTGGAGCCGGGGGCAAGCACCGGCAGCGCCGAATATGGGCATCCCGGCTGGGAACTGGGAATCGTGGAGGCGGGTCGGGCGGAACTTACCATGGGGAATCACACCCAGGTCTTAAAGGCCGGGGATTCGGTGTCCTTCCGGGCGGATGCACCCCATATTGTGGCAAATCCCGGAAAGAATGAACTGAAACTGTTCTGGATTATCACGCCCCCAAAAGGCGAAGCAGGAGGAACCCATGGGTAAAACCCTTGCGGAGAAAATTTTTGAGGCCCACATTGCTGACCGGCCCTTCGGCGATACCTGGGTGCTGAAGCTGGACCGGGTGTTCTGTCACGAGATCACCACCCCCATCGCCATCAACGATCTGATAGCGAAAAATCTGGACAAGGTTTTTGACCCTTCGAAGATCAAGGCGGTGATCGATCACGTGAGCCCCGCAAAGGATTCCAAGACCGCCTTACAGGGAAAGGTGCTGCGGGACTGGGCCCGGCGGCACCGGATCAGGGACTTTTTCGACATCGGCCGGAACGGGGTCTGCCACGCGATCTTCCCGGAAAAGGGCTTTGTTCGTCCCGGCTTTACGGTGATCATGGGAGACAGCCACACCTGCACCCATGGGGCTTTTGGCGCCTTTGCCGCCGGGGTGGGCACCACAGACCTGGAAGTGGGCATCCTGAAAGGGGTCTGCGCCTTCCGCAAACCGGAAACGCTGCGGATCAACCTGAACGGCAAACTGAAAAGCGGGGTCTATGCCAAGGACGTGATCCTGGGGATCATCGCCAAAATCGGCGTCGCCGGGGCCACCGACAAGGTGATGGAATTCCGGGGCCCGGTAATCGACGTCCTTTCAATGGAGGGCCGTATGACCATCTGCAACATGGCGGTGGAAGCCGGGGCCACCAGCGGGGTCTGCATGCCTGACAGTATTACTGTGGACTACCTCTGGAAATTCATCGGCCCCGATGGGGATAACAGTTATTCTACGAAAGAAGAAGCCCTGACGGATTTTTCCAAATGGCGCAGCGATGCTGATGCGGAGTATGCCGCCATTGTCGATATAGACTGCTCCGGCCTGGAGCCCTCCGCTACGGTGGGGTATAAGCCGGATCAGGTTAAGACCATCCGGGAACTTAAAGGAACGAAGGTGGACCAGGTTTACATCGGCTCCTGTACCAACGGACGCATCGAGGACCTCCGGGCGGCGGCGGCGGTCATTAAAGGGCGCAAAATTGCAGACACCGTGCGCGGAGTGTTATCGCCGGCCACGCCGGGGGTGTTTAACCAGGCTTTGCAGGAAGGACTTATTCGGGAATTTCTGGACGCCGGTTTTTGCGTCACCAACCCCACCTGCGGCGCCTGTTTGGGTATGTCCAACGGCGTCCTCGCCGAAGGGGAGGTCTGCGCATCCACCACGAACCGCAATTTCTTTGGACGCATGGGCAAAGGCGGCATGGTCCACCTGATGAGCCCCGCATCGGCGGCGGCAACCGCAATTGCGGGAAGTATTATTAATCCGGAGGATATTTAATATGAAACAATTTGGAGGCATGGTCCTCTTTTTAGACCGGAACGACATCAACACCGATGAAATTATTCCGGCAAAGTATTTGAACGAAAGTTCCAGGGAGGCGCTTAAAGCCAATCTTTTGGAAGATTTAAAGCTTCCCGCCTTTGATCCCAAAAAGGATATCCTCGGCAAGGGGGTGATCCTGTCACGGGCCAACTTCGGCTGCGGCTCTTCACGGGAGCATGCGCCTTGGGCGCTGGAAGTAAACGGCATCAATATCGTTATTGCCGAAAGCTTCGCCCGGATATTCAGGCAGAACATGTACAACTGCGGCATGATCGCCGCGGAACTGCCCGCCGCAGTACTGGATGAGCTTTTCAAAGAATTTGCCGGACAATCTACTACCCTCTCCGTGGGTACCGAAAAAGGAACACTTACTTTTAAAAGCAAGGAGAACGAAAAGACCGTGCCCTTTGTGCTCAGGGATTTTGAGAAGGCCCTGGTAGAATCCGGGGGCTGGGTTGAATATGCCGACAAACACTATTAATCTTTAAGCAGGAGTGAATCATGTTTACCACGACCATACAGCCCCGGTTCGGCGATGTTGACGGCTTGGGGCACATCAACAACACGGTACTGGCCTTTTGGTTCGAGACGGCGCGGAATCCCCTCTTTAAAATTTTCGCCCCGGACCTAAGCCTTTCCCTGAAAACCTGGCCCCTGATCATGGCTCACACGGATTATGATTTTGTGGGTGAACTTTTTTACCAGTACGAGGTGGAGATTCGCACCGTCGTCACCCGCATTGGGACCAAGTCTTTTACATTGTTCCACGAGGCCTGGCAGCAGGGGCGGCTCTGCAGCAAGGGCAGCGCCATTGTGGTTCACTACGATTTTAATATTAAACAGTCCACACCGATACCGGAAGACAAAAAGAAATTACTTGCGGAACATCTTGTATCCTGATCACAATCCCAGGATCACCCCGGCAGCACCCGCTATGGCAATATAAACCACCGGGTGTTTTTTAAATTTATATACAAGAAAAAACAGAGCTGCAAAGAGGATACATTCTTTCCAGCGCAGCATTGCTGTCCATGTTTCGGCGGCGGGGTTATAGAGGGAGATGGCAAGTGCCCCCAATGCCGCGGCGGAGAGGAGCCCCGCCCCGGCTGGACGGAACCCGGCAAAAAGGGAAGCCACCATTTTACTTTCTTTAAAGGCATTGAGTATCCGGGCAATGATAGCGATGATGATGATGGAAGGGCTTATGAGCCCAAGAGCCGCAATCAGGCCGCCGGGAATACCGGCGTACTGGAAACCCGTATAGGCTGAAAGGTTTCCCCCGATGGCCCCCGGCAGGGACTGGGCCACCGCCAGCATATCCCCAATTTTTTCCGCAGTAAGCCATTCATTAGAGGAACCCTTCGCCTTGTCCGCCATTTCGTAGAGGAAGGGCAGTGTCGCATAACCCCCACCGATTGAAAAAAGTCCGATCTTAAAAAACTGCACAAAGAGGAAAAATAATTTCATTTGCTTTCCCCCTTAGGCCGGAACACCAGAAGCCCTGTCAGCCCGGAAGCGACAACCAGCAGTACCGGGGAGACGCTCCACACAAAAGAGAACACAAAGGCAATAACATAAATGATCAGGGCCTTCCAGTTTTTAAAGGCCCCCTTTACCATCTTGATCACCGTGTCCACAATCAGCGCACCAACCGCAACCCTGATGCCCGTAAAGGCATGCTGCACTGCGGGAAGATCCGCAAAGTTGCTCAGACAAATTGCGATAATTGTAATAAAAACAACACCGGGAAGCACAAAACCAACAGTGGCGAGGAAGCCGCCAAGCGGCCCCTTTCGCTTATAACCGATAAACGTAGAAAGATTCACTGCGATGATGCCGGGGGTCACCTGGGCGATGGTGTAATAATTCATCACCTCGTCCATATCGGTCCAGCCTCTTTTTTTAATGAGTTCCCGTTCCACCACGGGGATCATGGCATAACCGCCGCCGAAGGTGAGCACCCCGAGTTTGAGAAAGGTAAAAAGCAAATCGAAATATTCTTTCACTACCGCTTGCTCATTCTTTCGGCTGCACTACCAAAAGATGCAGTTCATCAAGCTGTTTTTGATCCACCTCGCCGGGGCTGTCATCCATGGGGCTGACGGCGAAGGAATTTTTCGGAAAGGCGATCACTTCTTTTATTGAAGTCTCCCCGGCCATGAGCATCACCAGCCGGTCAAGGCCGGGGGCGATGCCGCCGTGGGGCGGCGCGCCGTACTTAAACGCTTCGGTGAGGAAGCCGAATTTCTTTTCCGCATCCGCGGGATCGAAGCCCACGATTTTGAAGATCCGTTTTTGCAAATCCGGATCGTGGATTCTGATGGAGCCCGAGGCAAGTTCGTAACCGTTGAGAACCAGATCGTAGAGATCGCCCTTTACCGCGCCGGGATCGCTTTCCAGAATGCCGTGGTACTTTTCCTGCGGATAGCTGAACATGTGGTGGGCCGCTTCCCAGCGGTTTTCTTCTTCATTGAATTCAAAGAGGGGGAAGTCCACGATCCAGGCGAATTCAAAGCGTCCAGCGGCCGCATAAAGCCCCAAATCTTTACCCAGCTTTGAGCGCACCGCGCCGAGTGCGATATTAGCAATACTGCGTTTTGAATCGGCGATGATGAGGATCAGGTCCCCCGGTTCGACGCCGAGGCCGGTAATAATATTCGCGGCAGAGTCGGCGAAGAATTTTGCGACACCGCCTTCAAGAGCGGACGCAGCTCCGGACTGCGGGGCCGTAACCTTCATCCAGGCCATACCCTTGGCCTTGTAGATTTTCGCCTGGGCTTCCAGTTCTTCAATTTGTTTGCGGGAATAGGCCGCGCCGTTATTGGCGGCATTCATGTCGGCAGCCTTTACCACTAGCGCTTTAACCCCGCCCCCCGCAATGGTGATCCCTTTGGCAGCGGCGGCCTTTTTTTCCGCTTCGCCGTTTGTCAAGGCATCCTTAAAAGCCTGGAAACTCCCGGCAGCCACGAATGGGCCGAAATCCTGCAAGGGCATACCGAAGCGCAGGTCCGGCTTGTCGCTGCCGTATTTTTCCTGGGCTTCTTCGTAGGTAAGCCGGGTAAAATGGGCGGGTAAATCGACGTCCAGAGTTTTTTTGAACACATGGCCCATAAGGCCCTCGGTCATGGCAAGGATATCGTCACGGCCCACAAAGGACATCTCAATATCGATCTGGGTGAACTCGGGCTGGCGGTCACCCCGGGCATCCTCGTCGCGGTAACAGCGGGCGATCTGGAAATATTTGTCGAAGCCCGAAACCATCAGAATCTGCTTGTAAAGCTGGGGGGACTGGGGCAGGGCGTAGAATTTGCCGGGGTAGAGCCGGGAAGGGACCAGGTAGTCCCGGGCGCCCTCGGGGGTGGACTTGATAAAGGTGGGGGTTTCAATCTCGTAGAAGCCCCGGGCGATCATCCATTCCCGCACCGCAAAGGAAACCTCGTTCCGCAGGCGGATGCGGTTCTGCATCCCCGCCGAGCGGAGGTCCAGGTAGCGGTACTTGAGGCGGGTCTCCTCTTTCGCGTCCGATTCATCATCAATTTGAAAGGGCAGCACCTCGGACTTGCTGAGGACCACAATCTTCGCGGCGGCGACTTCGATTTCGCCGGTAGGCATATCGGGGTTCACCATGTTGTCGGGCCGCTGCCGCACCGTGCCTTCCACGGCAACGCAGTACTCGTTCCGCAGTTCCGCCGGGTCAAGGCCTGCGCCGCCAGCGTTGGTGTCCGCCACAACCTGGGTGACGCCGTAGCGATCCCGCAGATTGATAAAACTGATGCCCCCGTGGTCCCGTTTCCGGTGTACCCAGCCGTTCAAAATAACCGTCTTGCCCGCATCGGCTTTGCGCAGAGCGCCGCAGTCGATAGTCCGCTTCATGATTTCCATACAGACAATATACCCCGAAGACAAAATATATTCTATAATAAGATATATGCAG
>BOAV01000055.1 GCA_026002045.1 Spirochaetia bacterium
GTTGTTATTCGTGGTTACGGGGTCAGTGTTCTGCCCCAGGTCCACAGCAACCGGTAGTTGTCCTTCCGAACTCCTACAGCATACCAGATAAACCGCATACTATTTATCATAGCTTCGTGGTTAAATTCTTAATTTTGGAACTGCTTCAGATGTACGGAATAATCCAAAAAGCAAGCGTAACTTTTCATAAACTTCCCCCCTATAATAATGAATATCAATTTTAATTATTGGAATTGACAGGTTTTTACAGGAGGAGTATATGAAATTTTCAAAATGGGCGCTTATCCTGATCATGGTAAGCATCGCCGGGAATCTGTTTGCGGCCGGGGGAGGTCAAAAGGCCGACCAAAGCGCTGCGGCCGATGGGTTCAAATTCGGCTTTATGGCAAACTTCAACCAGCCGGAGCCGCCCAAGGATTCAACCAGGATGCTTCAGTACTGGAAGAACGAACTCAAGGCGGATGTGGATTTTACCTGGGTTCCCAATTCGGCCTATAATGACAAACTTGCCGCGCAGCTTGCCGCCGCGGATCTGCCCCACGTCATCGTGGCAAGATCCCCCAAGGACGGCCTCATCGTCCAGTCCGTGCGGGACGGCCTTTTCTGGCCCCTGGACAAGTACCTCAACAACCCGGCCTATCCCGGTCTCGACCGGCTGGGGGATATCCGGCTGAACAACCTCAAAATTGACGGCAAGACCTACGCCCTCCCCAAAGAACGGGACATCGTGCGCTCCTGCATGTATTTCCGCCAGGACTGGATGGACAAGCTGGGGCTTAAAACCCCTACCACCATTGATGAGATCTACGCGGTCCTCAAGGCCTTTACCGAGCGGGACCCCGATGGCAACGGCAGGAATGACACCACCGGCATTTCCATGAAGGGCCGGAACCTGGATATCTATACCACCAATGTGAGCATCTATTACGGCGGGCAGGCCGAATGGTACCTCGCCGATGACGGAACCATCCACAACGAAGTGGATAACCCTTCCTATGAAAAAGCCCTGAACTGGTACCGGGATGTGTTTGCCAAGGGCTATATCATCAGTAATCTGGTGGAAAACAACGATGAATACGTCCCCTTCCAGCAGGGCCGGGCAGGTTTTGTGTTTACCGACGCCTTTACGGATATCATTGACGCCCGGATCAAACTCAACTCGGTTTTCCCGGACGCCAAAGTGGGGTTTGCCAATAAAATCACCGCCCCCAACGGGGTTGTGGGGATGAAGGCCTATATCGGTTATACCGGCGCACTCATGTTCCCCCGGACTTCCATCAAGACCGAAGCGGAACTGGACCGGATCATGAAATTCTTTGACCTTTTGGGAACCGATAAAAACATCCTGATCATGCGCCGGGGTTTTGAGGGGGAGACCTACTCCATCCAGAACGGCAAACTTTCCTTTACCGCGGATCAGACCAAACGGTTCCGGGAAGTCGATTTCCCCGATGCCGATCAGATCACCCCCTACTATGTGACCAAGCCGATCCCGGAACTGGCCAGCGATCCCCTGCAGCAGGCGATCAACGATGCGGTGGATGGCTATGACGGGAAACTGTACCCCAACTACATTAACATCTACATTTCTGAAACTTCGGTGAAACTGGGTTCCAGCCTTCCCGATATCCTGCGGGATGCCCGGATGAAGTACGTGCTGGGCCAGATTGACCTTGCGGGTTGGCGGGCGGCTGTCACCCAATGGAAGGCCGCGGGCGGCGACAAGGTTGCCGCGGAACTTACCGCAGCCTATAAAGCGGATCAAAAGAAGTAAATTTCCGTGAACAGTAATACTGCGGACAATAGACCGCAGTATTACTGTTCGTCTCATCTTTAGGGGAGTATTTAATGGCGCGTCCCTCTGTTGCGAAAAAACCGTTCAGCAGATCAGCTTTTTATAAGGACCGGTGGCTCTACCTGATGCTGCTTCCGGGGATCGTTTTTTTTGTTATTTACAAATACGGCCCCATGTGGGGCATCACCCTGGCCTTTAAAAACTACCGGCCCTTTCTGGGCTTTTTCGGCAGCGCCTGGGTGGGGCTTGAAAATTTTGAGCGCTTCTTTACCGACCGCGCCTTTATGCAGCTCTTTTCCAATACCCTGATTTTATCTCTCCTTAATCTGGTGATCAATTTTCCGGTGCCGATTATCTTTGCCCTCCTCTTCAACGAGGTCCGCAACAAATATTTTTTAAAAATCGTACAAACCGTTACCTATCTGCCCCACTTTATGTCATGGGTGGTGGTGGCGGGGCTTTCCTATGTGATGTTTACCACCGAAGGGGGCATCATCAATGAGGGGATCAAGGCATTAGGTTTTCCGCCGATTAATTTCCTGTCCAGCGAAAAACTGTTCCGGCCCATGATTGTGGGACAGGCCATGTGGCGGGAAACCGGCTGGGGGACCATCGTGTACCTTGCGGCCCTGAGCGGTGTCGATGTTGAACAGTACGAGGCGGCCCGGATAGACGGGGCAAACCGCCTCCAGCAATTATGGCATATCACCCTGCCCTCAATAAAAGTGGTTATCATCACCATGTTCATCCTGCGGCTCGGAAATATTCTGGATACCGGTTTCGATCAGATCTACAATATGCTGAACGAGATGAACCGCAGCGTTGGTGAAGTATTCGACACCTATGTGTACCGCTTCGGTATCAACATGGGACAGCTCAGTTATTCTACCGCTGTGGGGGTTTTTAAATCGGTCATCGGGCTCATTCTGGTGCTGGGTACCGACCGGCTGGCAAAGAAGGCCGGGGAAGAGGGTATCCTGTAATGAAATCGATGAAAACGAAATCTGTTTCTTCCCGGATAGCGGATATCATTATTTACACTATCCTGACTTTATTTGCCCTGGTTACCCTGCTGCCCTTCTACAACATACTGGTAGGCTCCCTGGCATCCGCACGGGAAAATGCCCTGAATCCCTTTATCCTCTGGCCCAGGGAACCGACCCTGGACGCCTACCGATATATGATCTCATCGGCAACCATGCCGAGGGCGCTCATGGTTTCCATATATATCACCGTGATAGGAACCGCCGCCAATATCGCCATGACCACCCTTATGGCATGGCCCCTGGCCCACAAAAGCCTCAAAGGCCGTTCCACATTGATGTTCCTCATCACCTTTACCATGATATTTTCCGGGGGGATGATCCCCAATTATTTTATCGTGCGGGCCACGGGGCTCCTCAATTCATTCAGCGCCCTGATAATCCCTTCGCTGATAAACGCCTTTAACCTGATTTTAATGAAAAACTTTTTCCAGGGAATTCCCCTCAGCCTTGAGGAATCCGCCAAAATGGACGGATATAACGATCTTTTTATACTTATACGGATTGTTATCCCCCTGTCCCTGCCGGCCATCGCAACCTTTACCCTGTTTTATGCGGTGGGCCACTGGAACAGTTTTATGAATGTGCTGCTCTATATCAACGATCCGAAAAAATGGAACATTCAGATATTGCTGCGGCAGATCGTCATCCTCTCCCAGGGTGGGATTGGGGATTCGGCCTCGGTGGGTGAAAATTTTGTTATCCCGCCCCAGGGGGTAAAGATGGCGGCCATCATGTTTTCCACCCTTCCCATTTTGATAGTATATCCGTTCCTGCAAAAATATTTTACCAAGGGCGTTCTTGCGGGATCGATAAAAGGATAAATCCAAGGAGTTTTTATGTATAAGATTCATAGCGATTTTAAACCCCATAGACCGGTCACCTTTGCACAGCTCCAGGAGCTTATGGACAGGCCGGTGGTAAACACCGCCCTTATCTACCGGCCGGTTATCATTGATTCCTTTACGTTAATACAGCACGGTAAGGATTTTTTCCTGCGGGTCCGGGGAAAAAACGGGGAAACCGGCACCGCCCCCTGCTCATCACAGGCGGATTATTTTTATCCCATTCTTCAAAAGAAAATTCTTCCCAATTTATTGAACAAGGACGCGCGGGATATCGAAAAACTGTTCCACGAAATATTCGTAAACGATCTTAATTATAAAATTCAGGGGCTGGCCTGGTGGTGCTGCATCGCCTGGGCGGAATCGGCCCTGCTGGATATGCTGGCCCGGTATGCGGATATCAATGTCACCGAACTTTTCGGCAAGCGTTACCGGGATGAGCTTGAAATGTACGTGGCAAGCGGCAACCGCCACACCACACCGGAAGAGGAAGTGGATATTTTGCAGCAGCGGGTTAGTGAGACCGGAGTGCGGGCCATCAAATTTAAACTCGGGGGCCGGATGAGCCGCAACGCCGATTCCCTGGCAGGGCGCACCGAGGGGATTCTCCGCCTTGCGCGGAAACATTTTGGGGATGATTTTATAATCCACGCCGACGGCAACGGCTCCTTCGACGCCGCCAAGGCCATTGAGGTCGGTAAAATCGTGGAAAGCATTAACGCCTACTTTTACGAAGAGCCCTGCCCCTTTGACGATCTCTGGGACACCAAGGCGGCGGCGGACGCTCTGGACATCCCCCTGGCCTTTGGGGAACAGGAGACCAGCCTGCGCCGCTTTGCGTGGATTGTGGAGAACGATGCCGCCCAAGTGCTGCAGCCGGACATTCAGTATACCGGGGGCTTCATCCAGTGCATCAAGGTCGCCCGGATGGCGGAGGCCGCGGGCAAACCCGTAACCCCCCACGTGTCGGGCGGTTTTCCTTCGTATAATACGTTGTTTTTTTTATCGGTTATCCCCAATGCGGGGCATTACCATGAGTACAAGCATTACAAGGGAATTGCGGACTGCGTGCCCCGCGGGCTTGCGGTAAAGGACGGCCGGGTACGCATACCCGGCGGAAAAGGATTGGGTCTTGATCTGGGCTTTTTGGATAAATCCGATGCTCAGTTAATTTTTGAAGTAAAGGAGTAAATCATGGCGAAAAAGAAATATGTGCAGGTTGGCACCGGCGGAAGGGCCCGGATGTATTACGAGGCAATATCCACCACCTATAAGGACAGTGCGGAGATAGCGGCCTTCTGCGACATTTCCCAGACCCGCATGAATTATGCGAACAAGCTGCTCACCGAAAAATACGGGGCCGCACCGGCAAAGACTTATTTTTACACCGAGTTTGAAAAAATGCTGGATGAAATAAAACCCGACGCCGTTATTGTCACCAGCGTGGATCGTACCCACCACGATTATATTATCCGGTCCATGGAAAAGGGCTACGATGTGATCAGCGAAAAGCCCATGACCATCGACGAGAAAAAAGCCCAGGCGATCATCGACACCCAAAAGCGGACGGGCAAAAGTTTACGGGTAACCTTCAATTACCGTTACGCACCCCACAACACCAAGATCCGGGAAATTCTGATGGACGGAACCATCGGCGAAGTATTCTCCATCCATTTTGAATGGCTGCTCAACACCCAGCACGGGGCGGATTATTTCCGCCGCTGGCACCGGAACAAGCTGAACTCTGGGGGTCTTTTGGTGCATAAGTCCACCCATCATTTTGATCTGGTCAATTTCTGGATCAACAGCCGGCCGGAAACCGTCTATGCCCTGGGGGATCTTAATTTCTACGGTATGAAAAACGCCGAACGCCGGGGGGTAAAGAATTTCTATTACCGCGCCCACGGAAGCGAGGCGGCAAAGGACGATCCCTTTGCCATCGACCTGGAAGGAAACGAAGCCCTTAAGGCCCTGTACCTGGATGCGGAAGCGGACTCAGGCTATATCCGGGACCGGAGCGTATTTTCCGATGATATTTCCATTGAGGACACCATGGGGGTGATGGTCCGTTATCAGAACAACGTGATGATGAGCTACTCCCTTAACGCCTACATGCCCTGGGAAGGGTACAACATCGCCTTTAACGGCTCCAGGGGCCGCCTTGAGGTGAACGTGGTGGAAAAGTCCTATATCAACGCCGGCGGCGAGAAGGGCGACGAAGGCGCGCTGGTGGGCAAGAAGCTCACGGTAAAGCCCATGTTCGGCAAGCCCTACGAAGTGTCCTTTGATGAGGTAAAGGGCGGCCACGGCGGCGGGGACACGGTGATGCTGAACGACATCTTCGGCGCCAATCCTCCGCCTGACCGGTTTAAGCGGGCCGCCTCCCATGTGGACGGCGCCTATTCCATCCTGACGGGGATCGCCGCGAATAAATCAATCGCCTCGGGTCTTCCGGTAAAGATCAAGGATCTGGTGCAGTTTTAGTTTTGAGCCATTGACCGGCGCTCCCCCTGCGGAGTATAGTTATCTTTCATCTTGAGGTCCTGTCCTCAGGATGCCCGGGGGTGCACCGGTTTCGACTGATGCGATTCGGGATACAGGCTGCAGGTGGAGTGCCGATCTCCTGATTCGGCAAAAATTTAACTGCCGACAACGACAGTTACGCTTTCGCTGCGTAAGCAGTAGAGCGCGGGACCCGGCTCCGCCGCCTTGAGGGGCCGGCTTCCCGACGCAATCAAGGCTGGTCAAGCGCCGGGTCCGGACGGCGTGCGACGAGAAATTCCCGGAATACGGATGAGCCGCGTGCCGTTTAGCCAAGCCCATCCCGACAATTTAATAAACGGCTAAACTTGTAGACGCCTGTGTTTCGCGTACCAGGACGCGGGTCCGACTCCCGCCACCTCCATAGGGAGGTCCAACTCCTTGCTGCTCTCGCAGCACTGGACCTCCATCAGCTCTCGCAGCACCGGACCTCCATTCGGAAGGGTTTAATCAATATACAAAATATTAACCGGCGCCCCCCGGAACACATCGGGGGCAAGCTGAGTTTTTCGGGACATGCTCACCGCCCGCAAATTTACGCAGCCGGAAAAGGCCCCGGTCCCAATATAAGTAACACTGGGGGGAATGGAAATGGCGGCAAGGTTTTTGCAGGAGGCAAAGGCATACTCATCAATGATGATAAGGCCATACGCTATGCTTACTATGGTAAGGCCCTCGCAGCCCCGGAAAGCCCCGGCGCCGATACGGGTAACGCCGTAGGGGATGTTTACCACCACAAGGTTTTTGTTGCCGGAAAAAGCGCCGTCCTCAATGGCGGTAATGTTATTTTGAATGCCGACATCTCCACCGTCCTCAAGTTCCCAGTCGTTGATTATAAAATCCTCAGCGGTTTGCCCGAAGAGCAATGCCCCTGAGCTGATACCTATTAGTAATACTATTATTCTTTTCATTGATTCCTCCGGGAAATTTCCCAAAACCGGTCCCGAATTTTCAGCACCGCGTCGGTAAGGACCGGATCAAATTGGGCGCCCCTGCCTTCACCGATGATATTGATCGCCTCCTTGTGGGGCAGGGCCTCCTTGTATACACGGGCAGAGACCAGGGCGTCGTAAACATCCGCAAGGGCCGCGATGCGGGCGGACAGGGGGATATCAAAACCCGCAAGCCCCTGGGGGTAGCCCTTGCCGTCGAAGCGCTCATGATGGCACCAGGCGATATCCCGGCAATGCTTAAGGTATATGGAATCCTGGTCCGTAACGGCCTTCATCATTTCTTCGATGATATTCTTGCCCACCACTGTATGGGTCTTCATGATTTCAATCTCATCCCTTTCCAACCGGCCGGGCTTGAGGAGGATACTGTCGGAGATACCTATCTTTCCCACATCGTGGAGGACCATTGACTTGACAATGACATCAGGCTCCATGGTCCACAGTTCCGCTGCATATACCGAATGTGATTCCAGGATATAATCGATCAGGGCTTTGCAGAAAAACTGTGTCCGTTTGACATGTCCCCCGGATTCAAGGTTCCGGTATTCAATGATGTTTGCCAGAGCCTGAAGGGTATTGTCCAGAATGGAGGTTGCTTCCGCAGTTTTCTCCGCCACCATCTCCTCAAGGCTGTCGCTGTAGTTCTTTAATACGATCTGGTTCTTTACCCGAAGTTTAACGACCTCCGGAAAGAAGGGCTTGTTAATAAAATCTACCGCCCCGGCGGACAGCAATTCACCCTCGGAATCATTCTCCGAGGTGATAAAAATAACCGGAATCCGCTTAAGGGCCTCATCGGCCTTCATGATATCGAACATTTCCCGTCCGCTCATTTCGGGCATCAGCACATCAAGCAGGATAAGCCTGGGCAAAACTTCAACCTTACGGAGAACTTCCAGAGCCTTCTTTCCATTTTCTGCGGTGATAATATGGTAACTGTCCTTAAGAATTTCCTCAAGGATCATGATGTTCATATCAACATCATCAACTACCAGAACAGTCGGAAGTCTGTCGGCATCATCCATATTTTGCGATTACCCCGTCAATTTTTTTTAATGTTTCATTGTAGACGGCTTTTACCGCATCCAAGGCGCCGGCCGGTACGAATTTTTCCTTTATTTGGGATTCCAGATTCCGGACCTTTTCAAAGAGTTCCGAGAGGGATAGGTTGGCTGCGATTCCCTTGAGGGTATGGGCGGCGGCCTGGGCCTTTTCAAAATCAAGAGCCCCGAGATGGGTTTCAATCTCCCCCATGTTGGGATTGGCCTTGAACATATTAAGCAGGCTGACGTAGAGCCTGGTATTGTTCACTACCCGTTTTAGGCCCTCATCAACGTTCACATAAACAATTTCGTCAGCCATGAACATCCCCCCTTGCGTTAGTTTATTATATCATAGCTTTTTTGACAAGAATACGCATTCGCAGGGCAGGATAAACGCATAGAAGAAGGAAAAGGAGGGAACCACACGAAAACACGAACTAATTGATCTTTTTGGTGTGGTCTGTGGTTAAATTTCTTCTGTCTGCGGGACAAAAAAAAATTCGTTTATCTTGCGTTATCGATCAATCAGCCTTTTCAAAAGCCCGTCATTGTGCCGCCAGTCGTGGGCGGTTTTGACCCGGAGGTCAAGCTCGATCTTCCATTCAAAGATGCGGTTCAGGTCCTTCTGGGCGGCCTGACGGATGGACTTGATCATTTCGCCGCCCTTGCCCACCACCATGCCCTTTTGAGATTCCCGTTCGGTGACGATAAAGGCCCTCACCCACAGTTTTTTACCATCCTCCCGCAGTTCCGTGTCCGCCACATCCACGTAGAGGGAATGGGGCAGTTCTTCCCGCAGACGGCTTATGGCCTTTTCCCGGATAATCTCGGCAATGCGGAACTGCACATCCTGATCGGTGTAATAATCCGCCGGGTAAAAGGCGTCCCCCCTGGGGGCCAGATCGAAAAGGCAGGTGAGCAGCGGACCGGTCCCCTCATCCTTTAATGCGGACACTTTGAAACAGCGTTCGGTTTTTACACCGGGAAGCTTCTCAGACAGAAATGCGCCGACCTTTTCGTAATCCGCTCCCCTGGCATCGATCTTGTTGACCGCGACGATGACCTTTTCCGTCAGCGGCAGCAGCCTGCAGGCGATGGCGTCCTCTTCCGCGGCGGGGGGACGGGAGGCGTCCAGTACATAAAGGATAAGGTCCCCTTCTTCCATGGAACGGTCCGAAACGGACATGAGTTTTTTGTTAAGTTTTTTTTCCGAGGCGTGGCGGCCCGGTGTGTCCACGAACACGAGCTGCCCCTCTTCCCGGTTCACGATCCCCCGGATCGCGTTACGGGTGGTCTGCGGCACGGCGCTGACAATCGCCACCTTTTCGCCGCAGAGGAGGTTCACCAGGGTGGATTTTCCCACCGAGGGACGGCCCACCACCGCCACAAAGGCGGCCTTTTTTAATTCCGCCGATGCAGCTTCACCCATTGGCGGCGGCCGTTGTGGTCATCATTGTTTTATTCATCCCTGGATTTGAGCGCATATTCCCCAATCTTGGTATACACCATGGTGCCCGGGGGCACCGAGGAGGTGAGCCACACGTTACCGCCGATGGTGCTGCCCCGGCCGATGATGGTGTCGCCCCCAAGGATGGTGGCATTGGAATAGATGGTCACGTCATCCTCGAGGGTGGGGTGCCGTTTCCGCTCCCCCTCTTCCTTCCGCACCGAAAGAGCCCCCAGGGTGACCCCCTGGTAAAGTTTGACGTTTTCGCCAATCACCGTGGTTTCCCCGATGACAACGCCTGTACCG
The DNA here is from genome assembly GCA_026002045.1 of Spirochaetia bacterium. Taxonomy (GTDB): domain Bacteria; phylum Spirochaetota; class Spirochaetia; order Treponematales; family Breznakiellaceae; genus BNUT01. Next base: position 9,974 of record BOAV01000055.1, read on the forward strand.
TGATCGATAAAAAAGGATTCCCCGATAGTCGCGCCGGGGTGGATGTCGATGCCGGTGCGGCCGTGGACAAGCTCGCTCATCATCCGGGGGATAAGGGGCACTTCCCGTGTCCAGAAAAAGTGAGCCAGCCGGTGCACCGTGATTGCCTCGAAGCCGGGATAGGAGACGATCACCTCTTCGTGGCTTTTGGCGGCGGGGTCCCCCTTAAAGGCGGCCTTCATATCCAGGGAGAGGGCGCTGCGGATGGCGGGGAGTTCGTCAAAAAAATCGTCCACGATAAGTTCCGCCACCGCGTGGCAGCCCCCCTTACCGCAGCTGTAATTCCCGTTCCGCGCGGAAAAGTCAATGCTCTTTTCAACCTCCAGCACCAGCTCCCGTGCAAGATGATTCACCTTTTCCGCAGCAATGAGCCTGAGATTATCATGATCCAGTTCCAGGCTTTCCCGGAAGCCGGGAAAAATGAGCTCATCCAGGCCCCGGAGTATATCCTCAATACTTTCCCTGCTGGGAAGATTGGCGCCCCCGGTATGGTTCACCAGACCGTATTTGCCATAGGAATCCACCAGCGCGTCAATGCTTTTACTCAATCTGTTCAATGTTGGCCCTCTGGAACACTATAACGCTTTCTTTAGACCTCGGCAATGCGCTATACTCAAGCCCTTATGACCCCTTTTGCCGATAAATACGCCCTAAGCCCGCAGCAAAGCCTCTTCCCGGAACGAATCCTTGGAATGGGGGACACGCTGGACAAAATCAGTACTTGGAACCTCAGCGTTCCTCTGGAAATAGGGCTAATCCGCCGAATGAAGCTTAATTATTTGTGAGATAAGGTCATCCAGGGACTCCTCAGCGGCCTTTTTCAGGGTTTTCTTTTTATCGTTAACCAATTCTGCTATCTGGTGTAAATTCGTCCCTTTTTCCGCATCCGCTGCGGTTGATTCCCCGCGAAGGGGCCGTAGGAGTTCATAAGCTTCCATATTGATTACTAAAATAATATGGATACCCTATTGATTACTAAAACAATAAGGTTTATAATTTAAAGGAGGGAAGAAAAATGGGTTTTTCTTTTAGAAGAAGAAAAATGATGAGAAAGTTATCACTCTTATTATTATCAAGTGTATTAATTTCTTGTGCCTCAATGCAAGCCTATCAAGATTTAAATGAATTAGAAGAAAACCGTGCAAGAGGTGATCCCACCAATCCTATAAAAGTAAAAGAATACTTACAAACCATTTTGGATTCGCCTGAAGGATATGAGGTTAAAGCCTATGAACGGCGGGCATATGCACCAACTAATAAAAAAACAATTTGGATAGTCCATAGTTTTTATGGTTTTTTCAAAGACGGAAAATTTGAGCATACCTTGGTATTCACCGCAACTCCAAAAGGATCTGAATTAAATGGTTCCTGGATGCTCGATGCAGGAACTGATGTAGAGTCTTATAATTTAATAAGCGCCGGAAATCCATGGGAGGTTATTGATTATTCCACAAAACTTGGCTATAAAGCATTGCGTACCGAGGAAACAATCAAAAGCATTTTAAAACGTTTAGATGAAAAAAGACGATTTTTTGGAGCATCAAGCGCCAGAGACCTGGCATGGTATCATCAGATATGGATGTGGCTGATTCCGCCGCCAATTTTAGCTTATGGTCCTTTATTACTCGTATCTATAAATGCGGATAATTGTAATTCAGCCCTACTTGAAACCATGATATATGAAAAATAGGAGTTGACACATGAAAGGTAAATTGTTTGTTTTTGTAATTTTTGCCGCCATTCTTCAATCGGCTTATTCTCTTGAAACTCATACGGATTTATCTGTGTATGGCTCTACAAATATTGAAATGCAAGTAGGGGTAACCCAGGATTTCATTTTTCCCCTTGGCGGAAAAACACCGTTAACGAAAGATAGTAATATAGATGTAAAGATTGAGGCAAATCTTACGCCCTTTTCTTTTGAGTTATTTGGTGATGGTATCTGGTCTCCCTTGCCCTTTTTACAATTACAAGCAGGGCTGTTTTTGGGTACCGGTATAAATTACGATATGTTTGGATTTATTTATTTCAAGGGGATGGGAGTAAATGACCGGGGAAACGAAGAAAACATTATTGGAAATGGTTTAGATGGCATTGTATGGAATGCTCACCTTGCCGCAACAATGCAATTCGACCTTGCGGCTTTTCTACCTGGCGCGTGGAATCATTTCGTAATTCGCTATTATAATGAAATCCAATATCAAGCGTACACAAGGGCAAATAATGGTGATTGGTGGTATTTTAAACTTGGCGATGGTGTAAACCAGAATTCGTTTCGTTATTGGTATTTACTTGATGTCGGCTATCAAATGCCGATATTTTTTGATTATGCCGGTATTAGATTAGACGGCTTATTACCATTTTATAATCCGGCTTCCGGTCAGGATTTGACCTATCAAAAATTTTCTTTTTCAGGATCGCTTGTGTTAAATTTTAAGGCCACAAAATGGCTTTCCATAAGGTCGCTTGTACGTATGGAAAATGCACTAAAACATCCTGTAAACAACAATTTCGATAGAGAATTGAAATTTAATGGCGTAATGTTTATTGTTACTTTTCATCTTAAATAAAAAAAATCGAGATCATCAGAATACCGGTGGTGATAATAAGCACGGCTAAGGGCGGTACCACCGGTGAGAAAAAACCGTGTCCCGCAGCGACTGATAGTGTTCATCACCCCATCTTGCAGGGGGTACAGGTTCTCTTCGTAAAATTGCAATAGCGAAATCATAACGTTCCTTTAAAGTTTTTGGAAAAATACGTTTAGCTGTTTCCCGGGTATAAAGTTCTTTAACCTTATCCACACCCCAAAGCGCTATGACCTGGTGCCAGGGAACGCGTTCAAGACTGCGCAGAAATATGCGGTCCCGGTCAAAACCGGCGGCGCTTTCGAGTTTCCCCTCCGCCACCGCCAGCATATCCCCCGGGGGGAACTACGTTGGATGTTCCGGGGATACGTTGTAATCCCAACTGAGGGACCGCATACGTCCCTTCGGGCCGTTTGCATAGAGGAATGGATTAACCTGGCCGCTGGCGCGGCCGCTGCATCATTTCTATTTTTTCTTCACGGCTCAGAATCATTGACACTACTTCCCGGCAGCCACCGGTTCCTTTTTCTTCTCAACGCCGCCGCCGGCAGCAAACCGCTTCGTGCGGCTCCCCGCCTTGTCCACCAGGCCGGAAAGGTCGTTGCCGCCCTTGAAGCGCAGCACGTTGACCATGAAGATGTTGAGCTTGTTCACGATGTTCGGGGGCAGGAGGTTACCGTCAACTTCCACCGACAGGGTGGGATAGTTCCGCTCACGGGCCCAAGGGGTAAAGATCCCTTCGATGACCCGGCCGATAAGACAGGCGAAGGGGCTGATATTCACGATCCCCGAATAACCGTGATCCATGGCCGCCGCAGCGGACCCGCTGGATACGGCGATCTCCGAATTGAGTTCCAGGTTTACAAAGTGATCCTGGGTATACTCCATGATCTGGTGCATGTCGTGGGGGGTCTCGGGAACCAGCCCGGTGGGCCCCAGAATGGAAAGGGTCTTTTTCTCTATCGAATGTTTCCACCATTCTTCAATCTCAAGTTTTTTGAGATCCCTCCAGGGTTTTGAGAAAAACCTGCGCCCCGGTTTTTCCAGGCCGAGCAGTTTTTTGTAGGCGTATTCCCGGACAAAATCCAGGTAGTGTATCCACTCGGCGATGCCCGCCACCTTCACCACGATGCCCCGCTCGCTCACCAGGTCCGTGAGTTCACCCACGGCAAAGTCGTCACGGCGTACGTATATTTCACCCACCACCAGAACCTTGGGGCAGTCCGCTACTTTTTTCTTCAGGGGTATCTTCTGCACATCCAAAGCGACCTGTTTCAGCTCTTTCCAGATATGCTTGGGCTTGAATTCTACTGCGTGCATAACCTTGCGCCAGGAATGTTCAAAATCCGCCAATGCCTGATCGGGGTTCACCGCCACCGCTTTCAGGCTGGTCTGGATATCTTTTAGGTAATCCGCCAGCACAATGCCCCGCCACATTTCCTTGACGAAATCACCGCCCAATTCCCCGTAGGAATTATCCGCAGAAAGGATGAAGACCACCACGTTCTCAAGGCGCAGGTCCTTAAAGAGATTTTCGTAGTAGACAAAGTACTGCCCGGTCCGGCATGGGCCGGTGGTGATGGGCACAAAGACGAGGTAAAGCTCATCTTTGCGGTACTTTTCGCTGTTGATGTATTGTAAAACGCTCCCCAACACCAGATGGCTGGGGACGCATTCCTTGCCGGACGCATGGGCGCGGGCTATCTGAATGGTCTTGTTGGTAGCCACGGGCAGGGCTTCGGCGTTGATCCCCAGGCTCCGCACCGCCGCGCCCATGTATTCGGTGGAGATGGCCCCCATGTTGGAGAGGAGCACTTTAACACGCTTGTTGCCCACGATGGGCACCTTCTCGCCGGTCTTGTCGTTGTCGATACGGAGATCATACTTATCGCTCTGAATTTTTTCCGCCACAAAACGCCAGCCGTTACCGTACCGCTCCGCCTCGATCTCCATCTTCTTGGCCCGGTAGCCGTCGATGATGTCGAGGAAGGCCTCCACGCGGGTATCGACCCCGGCATCGGCGGAGTGGGAATCCAGTTCCAGCACCAGGAAGGGCTTCTGCCCCATGGCCCACTTGATGTAGTGGAGGATGAAAGAATCCGGCGCGCAGGAAAAGTTGGTAATATAGGTGAGGTAGATATTATCCTCTTTTTTGAGGAGGTTCGCCGCCATCACGTCCTGCTGGCCGTAGTACCAGTACATGTTTGGGAATATCTTTTCATCGCTGAAGGGCAGAATGTCGAAGGGCACAATGGAAAAACCCCGGGTGGTAAATTTCCGGGGGATCCCCATGTTGGCCTCCGGGGTAAAGGCGTTGTAGGGCCGCCCCAAAATGGCGATCACCGGCCGGTCCGCCTTGCGGGCCTCATCCAGGGCTTCCTTTCCCATCTTTTGGACAGCCTCAAAATATTCCTGCTGTTTCACCAGGGCCTTGTCAAAGGCCGCCAGGGTCTCGTCCTGACTGATGCCCAGCCGTTCACTCATCACCGTAAAGAGTTCCAGGGCCTTCCCTTCCCCAAACTTGAAGCTCACCACCAGGGGGAGCCACTTGCCCTTATCCACATCCGGGAAAGCCTTCTCGATATAGTAGGGCAGGCTCTGGGTGATCGGGCAGAAGTTGGCGTGGACCTTTTCCTCGTAGCTGGGCATGTCCCGGAAATGGGGGAGCAGCACGTAGTCGGCCCCCTTGTCCAGGCAGTCCTGAACCGCCCCGTGGGCAATCTCCGCCGGGAAACAGTAGGTCGATTCCGCACGGGCCACCCCGGCATGGGCCACTTCGGTGGAGAGGAAGGTACGAATCCCCAGCTCGTAGAAAAACCAGGAGTAGAGGGGATAGAGGGTGTGGACGCTGAAAGCGCGGGGTATGCCCACCACGTAATCACGTTTATAGGCTACCGGAGGGGTAAGCTCCACGCCATCGGATACGGCGACAGGGGCGGCGAATTCCTCAAAAAGCATCTTCTGCCGCTTCTCGACATAATCGAAAACCGGCACATCCTTCACCGCTTTACGCATATTTGTGTATTTGTTGCAGCGGCCCCCGAACATGTAGGGGTGGCCGTTGACTTTGAGCACCTGAATGGGACAGCGGTTATCGCAGGACTGGCAGGTAAAGACCCGTTCATAGATGATTTCGCGGGTCAAAAGCTGGTCGATGTCCACGGTCTACCCTCTGTCTACCCGCTGCTCGGTGTTTATGAAGAGCGACTGCACCCACCGGCTGAACAAGCGGGAGGCCACAAAGGACGATATCGTTCTTTCGCTGTCCGATGTGATGGCGGCCAAGGTGATCGACTTTTTGAAGCGGGCCAAGGTCACGAGCGGCAGGGTGGTGCTGACTGGGGGGATCACCCTGAACCGGCACATCATCCGCTTTATCCGGGAAAAGGCCGGTCATATCGAGTTTATCATCCCCGAAACTGCCTCGGTTTTTGAGGCTTTGGGGGCGGCGGTGCTGGCTCCCCAGTCGGGGAGCCCCCTGCCGGCGGGGGATAATCTTTTAAAACCCAACGAGATACGGTTTGGGA
>BOAV01000056.1 GCA_026002045.1 Spirochaetia bacterium
GGAAATGTGTATAAGAGACAGTTTATTAATAGCATTAACAGTATATTTTCTCATCACGGCGGCTTTGATGCATAAAAAATTTGCACAAATCCTTCGTCATGTTTTAGTAAATAAAACTTCATATGAGGTTTTATATATTTTTTAGGAGGTAGTTATGAAAACTACACAAAAGAGGAACGTAATGTTTCTATTGGGAATGCTCGGCATGGCGCTGGCATTTGGATTGACCGGATGCGCATCGACCGGAGGAGGGGCTAAACTTCCTGCATTCGGCGCAGATTTACTCGCTAAATCTTCGCCCCTCGGTACCGTCAGGGTGCCCTATACATCATTAATAAGCTACTATGGCTATGCCAAACCCGGCGCTGCACCTGATGATGTCGTTGACGGTCATAAGACATGGTACATCTATGTTTGGATTCCGGCAGTGGCTCCTGAAATTGGTGTCCGCATGATTTCTCCCGCCCCTAAAGGTGCAGAGCCCCAGGAAGGCGATTTTAAATCACCAACATGGGAAGAAGGCAAAAATGATACCGGGCATTATTTTGACACCTGGATTTCATTGGAAAGAGCAGGCAACGTTACTTCTCCTGCAGATATTGCCGGGGCATCCAACTGGAACAGGTACGAGTACAATGATGATTCCAGCGAAATGCCGAAAAACCCCGCAGGGCTTGTCCGCAATTCACTGTTCCGCGCGACAAGCGAACCAAGCAACCCGCTAAAAGCTCTTGTCCGCGGACTGTACCGTGTCGGCTTCTCAACTTACAAAGCCGGCGAAGTTGAAGGTACCTTCCTTGCCCAGATTGGCGCTCCTATAGATCTTCCCGGCGTTGTTGTTGGTACCCTGGAAGAAGTACAGGCAGCAGCTAAATAGAGTCTGTCTATAATGTGGACACATTATAGACAGACTACCTTGAAAATCGCATTTTCGCAGCCTTTAGGCTGCGAAAATGCAAGGTCTGTCCACAAAGTAACCGACTTTGTGGACAGACACTAAATAATCTCTTAGAGCCGATAACTGCAACGACAGCCCCGCCCGAAGGTGAACTCAGGGTTCGTCTTTGGGCAGAGCTGCTATTGTAGTTATAATGTATACCATTTTGGGCTAATATGGACACATGACACTGTCGGATATCGTCATTATACTTTCCCGGCCCTCGGAAAGCGGGAACGTGGGGGCCGTGTGCCGGGCCATGAAGAACATGGGCCTTTCCCGGCTGCGTATTGCCGGGGCTGCCCGCGAATCCCTTGATGAGGCGGTGGTCAGGGCCCGGGCAGTCCATGCGGCGGATGTTTGGGAGGGGGCGGAATTTTTTGACACCCTTGCGGAGGCCGCTGTGGATTGCGCCCTGCTGGCGGGAACCACCCGGCGGCGGGGCCATCACCGGAAGAATGTTACCATGACCCCCAGGGAACTGGCGGCCTGGCTCCGGGATCGGCCGGGGCACACCACAGCTTTGGTTTTCGGCAACGAGCGCACCGGCCTTGAGGATGATGAGCTTGCCCTCTGCAACATCGCTTCCCACATACCGGTCTCCGATACTTTCCCTTCGCTGAACCTTTCCCATGCGGTACAGATCTACGCCTATGAGCTGTTTCAGGTATTAGGACCGGCAGCCGATGAGCCCGTTAAAGGCGCATGGGTTCCCCTGAGCCGGGAACAGGCCGATGCTCTTACTGCTGCTGTGACAGAAAATCTGGAGGCCCTGGGCTTTTACCGGCATCCCGGCCGGGCGGAGCAGGAGCGGTTCATCCGGGACTTTATTTCCCGTGCGGGCTTAACCAAAGAAGAAGGGCGGTATTTTGGAGATATATTTGCGAAGGCGGCGCGGTTGGCGCGGGGTCACACTTGATTGTATGCGATTGTTTGTAACGCTATAGGTTTTCGATGTCTTCAGAAGAAAGGCCGGTATATTCCTGTATTTTTTCAGGGGGAATATTATCCGCTTTCATTTTTCGGGCGATTCCCTCCGCACGAACCTTCCCGGCAGCATAGAGCCCGGACTCATGATCTATGATCCCGACTTCCCGTGAAAAGGCCCGCGCCCATTTCTGCTGATTCCTGCTTATCTTTGCCAATGCCCGGTCTGCCCGCATAATCCCTTCCTCCTGTTTACACAGTTCCTGTATCAATGGTTCCATCTTTTCATTGTTTTTATACCTAAAAAATATGCACCATTTCTGCTCCTTTGGCAAGATTTTAAGGTCCGCCTTCCCTTCAAAATAGGCCCTGACTACTTTTTCCAGCTTCGGCATCTCATAAAAGATGATTTCCAGCTTATTGGATAGCCTGTCGTGTTCCGTTTCCTCCATGGGGAAGTACCGGCGGGGAACCTTGTCACTGCCGGGAAACAAAATGCAATTCAGAAAGAAAATCTGATATACCCGTTTGGTCTCCTGGTATTTCGTTCCCCGTTTCATCTGCCCCGCCAGGAGTTTCGTTCCCAGAAGCAAGGCCCGTGCCTTGAGGTCGTCATCGCTCTTTCGGATCTGCATTTCCAGATCCGCCTGTTCCCCATTGTTAAAGGTAACCAGGATGTCCAAACGGACAGCTTTCCCGGTAAGGTACTCGGGGAGGATTTCACTGTTCTGCACCTGCATATCCCTGACGTTGCGATGGGTACAGTCCGAAAGGAGAAGCCGCAGGGCTTCCCGTGAGTCTTCGTCATCGGCGGTGAAAAGGGATTTGAACACGATGTCGAGCATCACATCCAGAATCCTGCCCTCGGCGGCATACTTCCGCGCCAGACGCTTGAGGGTTCCCCTTGATACGGGGAATTTGGGTGATATTTTCATGCCCTATATAGGGCACTCAGATGTGTGGCGCTTGCATCAAATAGGGAAAAAGTGACTTTTTTTCTGAAAGATTTTGGATTGTTTTTTTTCAGGCGGCGGCAGACCGTTCTTAATTCCCCCTTACCCCCGCCCGTTCCACAGTATTCCTGTCATTTTGTAATTGGCGGTTGTCGGGGAATTCCGCAAGGCCCTCCCGGAGAATCTGTGTCGCTTCATCATAGTTTTTTTTGTTAAAGGCCGCAGCAAAGCGGTTGTGAAAATCCACCGCCCGGTTTGATTTGAAAGTACGAATTTCCTGTTCCAGCCGTGAGTCTGCCCCGTAGCGGGTAATTGATGATTCAAGCCAGGCGATGCCCGCAAGCCAGTCGCGGCCGGGGGCTGCGCTTAACAGTGATGCTGTTTTGAGGATCACAAAATTTCGCAGTTCCTTTGCACGGCCTGAGGGGAGCCGCTTCTCCGCTTCCGCCCGGTCCAGGGCGGCAAGGATATCTTCCGCCTGATCCGCCCGGCTTATCCGGTTTGACATTTCTGTAAGTTCCGCATCGGTGGTCATACTGTCCAGGAGTTTGAAATTTTCCGGGCTCAACAGGTTGGCATTGGCCGTGAGAAACGCCCGCGCTTCGGAACTGTGATTTCCGCGGGAAAGTTTGACCATACGGTTGTTTGCCGCAGTGTAGATAAATTCCTGCCACTGCACCGGATTGGGGTATTTTGCGCTTGCCATAGCTGCCCAGCGGAGCCCATCATCTTCCTTTCCCCCATTGATTAATGAAACGCCGTAGTTGAGGAGCCGGTCAATCAAGTCCTTTTCGGGGTCCTCAAAAATGGAAGATGAAATTCCGTCCAGGCGGCCCGCGAGGAGACTTGCCCGGTTCACCGCCAGGGGGACCGCTTCGGCAAAACGCTTACGGCTTTCAAGATCGGCGATCCGGTTGTGAAGGATCAGGGAAACAAGTTCAAGTGCATTGATGGTGGTACGGTCCCGGTAATTCCGGGCGGGCACATAGGCAAAGCCCGTGAGTTTGCCGAAGTCATCGTGAAACTCCCGGCGGTTCCCCGGATCAAAGCCATAGGGATTGGTGGTTTCCACGTCAATAGCTTCACCATCGGCATGCACCGAGATAAAGGCATGGTCACGGGTCATCACTCCCTTTACTTCAAGCTCCACCGCATCGGCCAGTATGAGGTAAAGCACCGCCGATGAAACGCAGTTATACCTGCCATTGGAAAGAATCGTATCGATCCGGGTCTGCAGCGCCGAATAGGACTTGAGGAATTTTTTGTGCATGAAGGTAAGCACATATTCCCCCCGTTCCCGCTCATTTTGTGGAAGATCCGGTGCATTTTGCAGTTCCTGAACTGCGGCCGCGATAAGCGCCCGGTACGAAGGCTGCCCCCGTGCGGGCGAAGCATCGGCGTCTGCCCCGGAGGCCCAAAGGCTAATCTCCGTCAGATCCTGCCAAGTGTAAGGTCCCGTCTGTCCCCGGCGGGCAAATTCCGCCGCCTTTGGGTCCGGCTCCAGATTGGGAAAAGCAGAGGCCGGGGATTGGGCGGAGAGAGGAGTGGTTTGAAGGGTTAAGAGAAACAGAAGCAATGCAACCATAGAATCATCATATCCTTTTTTATATAATATGAAAACAACAGGAGTAACCATGTCTATCGATTTGATTATTATTGGGGCGGGTCCTGCGGGGCTGACCGCCGCCCAATATGGGGCACGGGCCAATTTGAAAGTTTTGGTGATTGAGCAGCTTGCGCCGGGTGGTCAGGCGCTTTTGATCGATGTACTTGAAAACTATCCCGGCAATGTGGGAACTGGGGATGTCCCGCCAAAAACGGGTTTTGAATTTTCCCAGGACCTCCACAAGCAGGCCGAAAGTTTCGGCGCGCAGTTTTTGTCTGAATCCGTTTTGTCGCTCAAACGCGAGGGGAATCTTTTTACCCTGGCCCTGGGAAACGGCGAAACCCGGACCGCCCCCGCGGTGATCCTCGCCACCGGGGCGCAGCACCGCACCCTGGATGTTTCCGGCGAAGCGGAATTTTCAGGCCGGGGAGTTTCTTACTGCGCCACCTGCGACGGCCCCTTTTTCAGAAACAAAAAAATTTTTGTGGCCGGCGGCGGGGACGCTGCCTGTGACGAGGCCCAGTACCTTTCCCGGCTTTCCTCACAGGTGGTGCTGGTTCACCGGCGGAACCATTTCCGGGCGCAAAAGGCTTTGGCCGAGCGCACCCTCCACAACCCCAATATCGAAGTCAGGTTCAATACCCGGATAAAGGAAATCCGGGGCGGACAAAAAGTTGCATCGGTCATTCTTGAACGCACCGGTGATGACGGCAAGGGCATTGGCGAAACCTGCGAAGAGGCCGCAGATGCGGTTTTCATTTTTGCGGGGACCATTCCCCAAACTTCCCTCGTGCCGGACGCCGAAAAAGACGAAAACGGCTACATCATCACGGACCAGAAAATGGCAAGCTCTGTGCCGGGGCTTTTTGTCGCCGGTGATGTCCGCGCAAGCCCTTTCCGGCAGGTGGTGGTCGCCGCCGCCGAGGGGGCCATTGCGGCGCATTGTGCGGCGGAGTATATCGATCGGCTGAATGGATGATGAAGTTGATTATAACAGTAATACTGTTTTTTAGTATTACTGCGCAAAATCTTTTTTCCCTTAGTTTTACTGATTCCGGCAGCCCTGCGGAACTTGCCGCCGCCATGGAAGCGGCCATGAGCGATGAGCAGGCTCTGGCCCAGACCTTTATGCTGGGCTGGGTGGGAGCCGAGCCTTCACCGCTGATCGTCGACTGGATTCGGGACCGGAATATCGGGGGGGTCAAAATTTTCGGCTGGAACACCGGAGACACTCGGCGGCTCGCGGAGACCGTGGGCTCCCTGCAGCGCCTCAGCCTGGAGGGAAAATTCGGTCTGCCCCTTTTGGTGGCCACGGATCAGGAGGGGGGCTGGATCCGCCACGTAAAGGGAAGCACCAGCGAAACGCCGGGGAACATGGCAATCGGCGCATCGGGGTATCCGCGGGACGCCTACCTTTCGGGGTATTACATCGGCAAAGAGTTGGCGGTTATCGGCATCAACATGAATTTTGCCCCCACCGTAGATGTGTTTACCAACAGGGATTCTGTGCTGATTGGGCCCCGTGCCTTTGGGAGCGATCCGGTGAAGGTGGGGATTCTGGGGGCGGCCTTTATGAAGGGCCAGATGGCGGCAGGGATCATTCCTACCGCGAAACATTACCCCGGTCACGGAGACACGGACCTGGATTCCCACGGGGTGCTGCCCCAAATCACCGTAAACTTTGAAACACTCTGGGACCGGGAACTGGTGCCCTATCGCCTGCTTGCCAAAGAGGGACTCCCGGCGGTGATGAGCGGCCATCTGGCTTTTCCCAACACTAAAGCTGCGGATGCCCCGGCCTCACTTTCACCATGGTTTCTAAATGATGTGCTCCGGGAGAAAATCGGTTACCGGGGTATTATCATCACCGACGATCTTATGATGAACGGCGCCACCACCTGGGCGGGGAGCCTTTCCCGCGCGGCGCAGCAGGCCCTGCTTGCGGGGAACGATATCATCATGCTCTCCAAAACCCCAAACCTTTTGGATCCGATCTGGACATCCCTGGTAAACGCCATGAAGGACGATGTGGTATTCCGCGCACGGGTGCGGGACGCATGCAGACGGGTGCTGGCGGTAAAATTTGAATACCTCCGGGGCGAAAAAAAAGTCCCCCACATACCGGACCTTGCAAAGATTGAGACCGAATTGCCAAACCCCGAAGGGGCCGCATTTTTTCTCGATCTTGCCGCCCGCAGTGTTACTGTGGTCCGGGGTAGGGACACCGTAATTCCTCTCAAGGCGGATGACGCCGGGAAGGTACTGCTGGCGGGGCAGTATGTAGATTTTTTCACCCTGGGAAAAGCCGCTTACCCCGAGGCGGCTTCCTACTGGTATTCTCCTTCATTTGGGATCGCCGAATTTACCGCCATGGCCCGGAACGCCGACACGGTGATCTTCTGCATTTCCAATGCGGAGGGTTTAGCATTTCTGCGGGCACTGCAGCCCCTCAAAAAAAAGGTGATTGTTTTTTCCGTGTTGAGCCCGGTGTATCTTGAAAGTGCCCCCTGGGCGGACGGGGCAATTGCGGTTTACAGCTATGCACGGGAATCCTTTGCCGCAGGCTTTTCCGCCATCCTGGGCCGTATTCCCGCCGGAGGGAGACTTCCTTGAATAAGCCGCAGAACAAGCCCCAGCGCTGGCAAAAGGCAGGAAGGCGTGACAGCGGACCGGAAGAACTTCTGCGAAAACGGGAACCTTTCTGTGTTGCGGCCTGCAACCGGTTTTTGCACCGGTCGGCCTTTCATGATCATCTGTGGGTTCTGCGGGACAGGGAAGGCGCGGTTGAGGCCCTGCTGCTTCACAGTAACCGATCCTTCTTTCCCGTGTTCAGGGACTTGAGCAATATTCCGATCCCTCATTTTCTGAACCGGCTCATTCGTAACAACCCGATTCATGCGGTTCAGGGTCTGTGGGAGGATGCACTTGTTTTAGAAAACATCATAGGGGATTTTGGAATTTATCCTATAGAAAGTATCGACTACGATTTGATGGCCCTGGACCGGGAGCCTCCTGCGGACAGTTTTAATGCGGGCCCACCGGGGCTTGTCATCCGGCGGCCTGAAAGTAAAGATATGGCAAAGCTTTTGCCCCTCCAGGCCGCCTATGAGCAGGAGGAGGTTCTGCCCTACGGGGCGGTATTCAACCCCGCTTCCAGCAGGGCGGCCCTGGAACACATCCTTTCCCGTGAGCATATCCTTTGCGCCGAACTCGACGGCCGCATGATCGCCAAGGTGAACACCAGCGCCGAATCCTTTACCCGCTGCCAAATCGGCGGCGTATATGTCCACCCCGATTACCGGGGCCGGGGCATTGCCGCCCGGATCTGCGCGGAACTTGTCCGCAGCATCCTCCCCACAGGCAGGGGAGTCTCCCTCTTTGTTAAAAAACGAAATTCCGCCGCCCGGTCCGTGTATCGCCGCATCGGTTTTGAGATTTTATCGGATTACCGGATCAGTTATTATTAAGGCGTAAAAATAAAATCATCTATTAAATTTGGCGCCGCCTTTTGCGTCCCCGATCAAACCTTACGGAAAAAGTTTGAATATCACGATTCTCCCGTCAGGAATGATTTTGAGCATATTGGAATCATCCAATCCGGCTTTGAAAAGTTCGTCATACATTTGATGTTCGTGCATATCAAATTCACGGTTAAAGACATAGATGACATCATAATGTTCATTCGGTGAATAACGCGGTAAGTCCGGCTCATGATAATAAGCCGCTAAATGCGGCGCGTTGTCGAGCATCGCGGCTTTTTTATCAGGATGCGCCTGCGCGTCCAGTGTGATATAGCGGCGGCTTTCCTTGTAGTACTCATACCCACCGCCGGGTATATCCGATCGGCTTCCATATATACCATTGCTCAACAGCAAAACAAGAACAAGTGAAAGGCCGATTCTGTTTTTCGGCAGCGCAGCAATTGCCGCCGCCACGATGGAGAGCAAAAACGGAAAATTTACAGGCATAAGGTAACGATAACCAATCATCGGCTTAAAGAACGAGATAAGAAAACTGAGCATAAAAACAAGCGCCGGAATGCAGAGTATATACGCCCAGCCTGTTTTTTTGCCTTCCCCAATAAAAGAAACTGCCGCGATTTTTTTCCAGTTGACAAAGGCGATTATAGTCAAAAGTAAAAGAAGCGCAAAAATGAGCGCATAATCGGGACGTATCACAATATCACGGCTAAAATCATAGCGGTCCACAAAAAGTTTGTAGAGAAAGAACGGCATGAACGAAAGGGCAACAACGATATTTGCCGCAAGGAATTTCAGAATGTTGCCGATGTGCCGTTTTCGTAAAAGTGAGTAAACACAATAAAAAACGAAATTTGCCATCACAAACAAAATACCGTAGTAATGGGCGTTCACGATGATCATACACGGCAGGGCATACAGAACAAGATTGACGGGCGAACATTTTTTCAGAACCCGCAAAAAAAGAAACGCGATTACCGGGGCAAGCGCCATTTTGAGAATATACGCGCGCATCTCCTGCGAGTATTCAACCGCAAATCCGGATATTGCCATGAAGAACGCGCCCAAAAGCGCCGTCTTTTTATCAAAATTCTTTTTGAGAAAAAGGTAGAGCCCAGGGCAGGCAAGCGTGCCGAGCAGCACAGAAAGCAGTGTTCCTGATGCCTCATTCCAGCCGCTTAATTTGAACCAGTATTTAAGCAGCAAAAAATATGCGGGCGGATTGCCGTCGTCCATAAAAACAGAAAGAAACGGCGCATTGGGATTACCCGCGAGAGCCGCCGAATACAATTCATCCGTCCACGCGGAATGGCGGATATAGCCGTTAATACGCAGTAAAAAAGCAAAAACGGTTATGACGGCAAGCAGTACCGCGGCGGTATATTTTTTTCCGCGTAATTCATTGTATTTTTCAAAAAGCTCTTTCCGGTAAAGGAAAAAAATGACGCATAAAAAAAGCCACGGCACAAGGAATCTGCCGGGAGAAAAGAAAAACGCGCATAACAATTTGAGCGCGATATTGAATTCTCCGTAATAATTTACCCAGTCTTTAATCAAAAACGACTTTGTATAATACATTTGCGGCAATCGAAAAAGCGTATAATCACCCTTTTCTGATTTTTCAAATTGCACCACTTTGTCTTTTGTAAAATAATACACCTTGTTCCCGATAAACACGCTTATATTTTCGATAGCCTTGAGCGTACTTTCCGCACTCTCTTTCGGCAGACGCAAAAAAAGCCTGCGGTGAAAGTTACTTGAACGAATTTCCGTATGGATAACGACTCTGCCTCCGGTGGGCGCACTTGTTGGTGAGAAATAATAATTGGCATTCAAAATTGGTTCGGATAAAACAGAAATATTTTCGATAAAATTTTTGTCTATCTCTATGTTGATATTAACCGGAGCAAGCCATTCACCGAACATAAGCCTTGCGGGATCGGCAACAATAGCGATAAACGCCGAAAGCGCGGCGCTTGTTAAAAAGGCAGTGGCGCAGATTACAGATAAAATTGCTCTTGTTTTTTTATTCATGATCTTTCTTTCTCCATACAAACAATTTTGATAATGCAAAATTAATTATCATTCCCGCGGCAATGCCGCATGCCTGGGCGATGAATTTATAGGGAAACGCAAAACGGGCGATGACAACCATCATCACCGCGATATTCACGGCAAGCCCAAAAAGCGATGAACCCATGAACAAGATCCATTTTTTGGCAGACAATTTCTCATGTGCCGTATTCCCTGCGAATGACCATTTGTGATTGATGATATAGTTTTGTGTTCCTGCAATCAGAAAACAGCCAATACTAACCGGAATTTCAGGAAACAACAATTTGTCGGCGCAAATAAAAAAGATGAGTAAATTCGTAATTGTTCCAAGTCCGCCGGTTATGGCAAATTTTATAAATTGGTCTATTCCACTGTCTTTTCCAACGGCCGTTTTGATTTTCCAAATATTTACCAGGGCTTCCAGAAAAATCTTTTTGGACATTTTTGACTTTCCGAGTTTTCTGTCAGGAAAAACAATGGGGATTTCTTTTATGGAACAACCTGCGGCGAAACTTCGGTATTTCATTTCAACCTGAAATGAATATCCCCTTGAAATGATATTCTGTAAACCGATTTTTTCAAGCGTGGTTTTACGCCACATATTAAAGCCGCCGGTTAGATCCTTTATGGGACATCCCAAAACCATACGGGAATATATCGAACCGCCTTTTGAGATCATATTACGAATTGCAGACCAGCCTTCAACACCGCCGCCCTTTATATTTCTTGATCCTATTACCACATCAAAAGCCGTAATTTCTTTAAGCATTTCGGGGATATATTCAGGCCTGTGGGAAAAGTCTGCGTCCATTTCCAAAAAGACATCGTAAGGGCGATCCATGCCCCATTCAAATGCGGTAAGATATGCCTTCGCCAAACCTTGTTTTTCTGGACGATTCAATATGTGCAGCCGTTTTTGATAACCCGGGATTAAATGTTCAACTATTTTTGCCGTTCCATCAGGTGAATTATCATCAATAACTAGAATTTCTGCATTAGATGGGATATATTCAAAAACCGTCTTTACAAACAGTTCTATATTTTCTGCTTCATTATATGTGGGAATTGTGACCAAGAGATGAGGGGGCTTGACAAAGTTTAACGGAGCGTCATAATTCTCTTGGCTCTTGGCTCTTGGCTCTTGGCTCTTGGCTCTTGGCTCTTGGCTCTTGGCTCTTGCATATTTTCTTATATCATAAATCGTCAAAAATGAAAAGTCCCGCTGCAAGAAGCGGGGCGCATTTTTGAAATTAGTTTTTTTCCGCCGCCGCGCAGTGCGGACAGGGCGCCGCAGTCTTCTTAAACGCCCTGCCCTTCCCCGCGCAGCAATCCGGCCGCTTGCTCCGCAGGGTCCGCACAATACGCAGCGCCACAAAGAGCGCCGCCAGTGCAACGATAACTACAATAATTCCCGTCTCGATCATGGGACTCATAACAGGACTCCCAAACCAAAGAGGCTTCCAAGCTGATAGACGATGGTGCAGAGGGTCCAGCCAAGGACCAGCAGAAACAACACTTCAAAGCCCAGCCACTTCCAGCCGATTTCCGCCTTGATGGTTGCCAGAGCGGCGAAGCATGGCGGGATGATCAGGGTAAAGAGCATGAACACAAAGGCGGCCAGGGGGTTCATGTCCGGGTCCTGCCGTATGGCGTCCCGGAGGCCCTCGCTTTCCTCGTCCTCCTCGGTGCCCACCCGGTAGAGGATGCCCAGGGTGGAGACGATCACTTCCTTGGCGGCAAAGCCCGTCACGGAGGCGGCGGCCAGTTTCCACTCAAAGCCCATGGGCCGGAAAACGGGGACGATAAAATGCCCCAACTGCCCGGCGTAGCTGTGTTCCAGCGCCGCTTCTGCGTTTACGACCGATTCCTCAGCCGCGCCCGGCGCAGGTTCGTAGGCGGGGAAACTGGTGATGGCCCAGATCAGAATCGCCGATGCCAGGATGATGGTCCCCGCCTTTTTGACGTAGAGCCAGGTTTTTTCCCATACATGCCAGAGTATGCCCTGGGGGGTTGGCGCGCGGTAGGGGGGGAGCTCCATCACGAAGGGGGTGGGATCGCCCTTGAGTACGGTTTTTTTCAGCACGAATGCGCAGCAGAGGCTGAGGACCACCCCGACGGCATACAGAACCATCACCATGCTGGCGGCGTGATTCGGGAAGAAGGCCGCCGCCAAAAGTACATGGACCGGCAGTTTTGCGCCGCAGCTCATGAAGGGGGTGATGAGGATGGTGATGATCCGGTCACGGGGACTTTTCAAAGTACGGGAAGCCATGATCGCCGGGACAGAACAGCCAAAGCCCAGCATCATGGGGAATATTGACTGGCCGTGAAGGCCGAAAGCGTGGAGCAGTTTGTCCGTGGCAAAGGCCGCCCGCGACATATAGCCCACATCTTCCAGAATCGACAGCAGGAAAAACAGTATTACTATTAACGGGACAAAAGAGAGGACGCCCCCCACGCCGCCGATAATTCCGTCTACCAGAAGGGATCTGATCAAAGAGTCGCTCATGGTGTTCAGGATGGTATCGCTGAGGAAGCCGAAAAAAGTTTCGAGCCAAGCCATGGGATATTCACCCAACAGGAAGGTAAGCTGAAACACGCTCCAAAGAACCAGAATAAAAATCGGCAGTGACAGGAAGCGGTTCATGATCACCTTGTCCACGGCCTCGGTAACGGAGAAGTCCGCATGTTTGACGATTTTGATGGATTCCCGCACCGCTCCCCGGATATAACCGTAACGCTGTTCGGTAACGATGATCTCGGAATCCTTGCCGTAGTGTTTATCCAGCCATGTCACCGCTTCCCGCGCGGCGGCCTCAATTTGCGGGGCGCCGGAATGTTCCTTGAGCCGCTCGTAGGCGTTGGCATCCTTTTCCAACAGTTTTACTGCGAGCCAGCGCGCCGGATATTTGGCGCTGAACGCCGTATCTGCGGCAATTGATTTTTGTAAAATTGCAAGCCTGGATTCGATTTCATCACCGTAATGTATCGAATGTGAATCAGATGGAGCGCTGACAGTAGCATCAATAGCATCCAAAAGCGCATCAATGCCGATGCCCTTGGGCCCGATGGTTTTTACCAGGGGGAGACCCAGGGAAAGGCTCAAATTCTTTTCATCAACAATGATGCCTTTGGCCTCGGCCTCGTCGCTCATGTTAAGCGCCCCAATGACCGGGATGCCCAGTTCCTGAAACTGGAGGCACAGATATAAATTGCGTTCCAAATTTGTGGAGTCCAGCACATCAACGATGATATCGGGCTTTTCGTCAAGAATAAAATCCCGCGCCACCACTTCGTCAATTGAATAGGCGGTCAAGCTATAAATACCCGGCAGATCAATAAAACGGTACTGTTTGTCCCCCCGAACCCGGATGCCCTCCCGTTTTTCCACGGTGACGCCGGGATAGTTCCCCACCTTGTGGTGAGCCCCGGTGATGGCGTTAAAAAGGGTGGTCTTGCCGGAGTTGGGATTCCCCGCTAAAGCGATTGTAAGATTATTATTCATGATGCACCTCCATCGGACTGCCCGGCGGGGGGCGTATCTTTAAACAAAGGATCGACGGCTAAACGGCCCCGTCCGAACAAGCGCCCCAATGGGCGGGATGCGTCCTCCGCCGCAGACCAGTCGCCCACGGGCTCTACTTCGATCCCTGCGGCTTCGTAGCGGCGGATTAAAATATCATAACCCCGGATTCGCACCTGAAGGGGTCCCCGGAAAAAACCCGCCCTAACTACCGCGCCCTCGGTCCCGGCGGTAAACCCCATGTCGGCCAATCGTTTGCCAACCTCTTTCCCTAAAGTCACCCGGACCACCGTAAAAGAGGCGCCCCGGGGAGTATCGGATAAAAACATTGTTGCTCTCCTGAGGGCCGGTTTAATACCGCCCCTCAGTTGTTAGCATAATATAACTAAAAAATCATGTCAACAGAAATTTGTTATAGCTAACAAATTTTTTACAAAGCCCCGATAGTTGATTCCTGCATTTTCAGCATGAGCAGCAGCGGCAGATGATCGCTCAAGCCCATACCGGTCCGGGGGTTATAGGAGGCGGGAAAGCCTTTGGAATTGGTAAAGGGCTGCACGGTGACAACTGAGCAATCCTTAAAATCCCAGCCGGTCCCGTCAAATAAAGCCTCATTTAATAGAAAATGATCGATGGTTTCCCAGGCCTTTTTATAGTAATAGGAACCATCGGCAAGCTCATTGTACCAGGGGGAATAGAGCGCCATTGCCTCCGGGCCAAAATGAGCCGAAACGGGAGGCTTATTTTCGCTCAGGATAAGAAAATCCCTCTGTTTTGCGCCTTCGTCAGAAGTAAAACCTGTAAGCGCCGCCGCCTGCGGATCGTCGGGGATAAGGGCGCTGAGGAAATTCCCCCCCTGCCGGTAAAATTCATCGTGGTTCTCGTTGAGATCCCCCATGACAAGCGCCGGTGTGCCCGGCTGCTCCCGGCCGATTTCCCGCAGCCGCCGCAAAATCACCCGCGCCGAGGCCCGCCGCAGGGATTCGGTGGCCTCATCTCCCCCAAGCTTCGACTTCCAGTGGCAAATGAAAAGCGCCAGAGGCGCATCCTTGGGCTGAACCCATACCTCCATCACAGGCCGGGGGGTCATCTCATCCTTACCGCTAAAGGAATGGCTCCGGGTTGAGATCAACGGAAACTTGCTCAATACCCCAACCCCCAGGGACATGCCGGGATTATTGGCAAAAAAAGTCCATTTATAGCCGTACTTTGCCAGGGTTCGGGCAAGGTCCTCCAGAACCTGGGCATTTTCGACTTCCACCAGGGCCAGAACATCCGGGGCTCCCTGTTCAAGGTGTTCAATACCCTTGGCAATGTTATTCAGCCTGGCCGAATACTTTTCCCCGGACCATCCCGTTGAATCCCGGTATTCATCATATTCGCCGCCATGCTCCGTCCCGTCAAAAAGGGCCTGCAGGTTCCAGCTCATAATACTGATGGTACTGTTTGACGCCCCGCCGTCTCCCCCCGTAGATTCGCAGCCGCCGCAGAAGATCAGCAAAACCACCGTAAACAACACAAGAAAAATCTGTCCCATATAAATCTCCTGCACTATATAGGGCACTGGGATGTGTGGCGGTTTAATCAAAAGGGATTTTTTTTCAAAATTCGATATTTTTGATACATATTGGTGCAGGCGCAGGGCGCACTGCCTCTTCCATCGCCCGTCCTCAAAACTTCGAGCCTGCGGCTCGCAGTTTTTGCGGGTCCGCGATGTTCAGGGGCAGCGCGCCCTGCGCCTGCACACATCTGTCTGTAGATGGTTAGAAAACGCTTTTTCGGGTGACAGGTATCATTTTGGCGCCCATCAAAGGGCTTGTAGACTATGATGATTTTACCTAACGTATTTATGACCGGCAAAGACTATTACCGGCCCCATAGGTAACGGCGTCTATATCGCTGCCACTAGACAAATTTGGTGCCTGACACAACATCATAAACTTAAGCCTCAAAAGCTCGGTTTCTGGTTGCATTTGTACTTGTTGAAATAATTCCACTTACGTTTCGCACTTTTTAAGGTACGGATCGGTACGATGTTTTTTTCCATATCGGTCATGAGCCCCTTGAACAGCTCGTCCTTCCGGTAATCCTCTTTCTCCAGCATCAGCCGGATAAACTGTTCCTTGT
>BOAV01000057.1 GCA_026002045.1 Spirochaetia bacterium
GTATAACAATCATGCCGGGAGGCGGAAAGGAAGTACCATGAAAGCAGAAACGGAAAACGTAAGCGCGGCGGAGAATATCAAGCGGGAAATTCAAAATCTTGAAACCCAGAAAAAACAACACGAAATAGACGCTGCCGATTATTATAAAAATGAGCAGTATGGCGCCTTCAAAGAGATGAACAGCCAATCAAATCTTTGCCAGAATCGGATTGCTATGTTAAAACGCCGTCTTGTTGATTTAAACATACAAAACAACACCCCGGAACTTAAACGCCGATTGAAGGTTATTCACGATGCCGGGCAAGAAGCCGTGGGCATCGCCGCCTCAGAATTTAAGACCGTTATTAAGTCCCTGTCAAACATCGAGGCCGCCCGCGCAAAATACAATTTAACCGCAGAATGTATAGGCGGTTTTTTTGTGTATGACATACCAGGGCATATAAACCACACAGGCCGCACTATTGCCGAGCTTATCCAGGACTTTCAGGAAACCGCAGATCAGGAACTCCCGACCTTTGCCGACCGCATAACCCAAAGTTCAAAATACTATTATCAGGATCAACTTGAACGCGGCGGGTACTTGCTCGCAGAAAGAACGCCGGAACAGTTGAAAGCGGATAAGGCCGCCGCCTTAAAACTTGAAAAAGAACTTAACGAAAAAAAGGAAGCAGAGCGCCGGGAATATCTAAAAAGTTTAGTACAGGAATAACGGAACTATACCCGCAGTATTGCAGGGTTTAATTTTTTAACACTGAGAGACAGTCAAGGACTTTTCTATGAACAAGGAATTATTTTTAAAGTATCTGCGGAATAAATGCGACGTCGCAGAACTCCGCTCCATCGGCTCCGGGGATATTACCGTACCTCAGGAATTAGTTTTAGAGATCATGAAGAAGGCCGCCCGGTTCCCGGTTCGCCTTCTTGCTACTGTTCACCAAGTAACCGCAGGAAGTGGCAGCGTTGCCATAAACAGCGAATTGCCCGCCGTTGATTGGATATCGGAAGGAGGTAACTATCCTTCACCCGATCCTACTTTTGCCGGGCATACCTTTGTCTTGAATAAGATAGGCGGGCTTGCCAAAGCATCCGAGGAGCTCGTCCAGGATAGCGCCTTTAATATTGACGAAGTGATTGCCTCAATCTTTGGTCAGGCAATCGGGGAAAAAGAAGATGAGGCCTATATCAACGGAACCGGGACAGACGAGCCGCGGGGCCTCCTCCTCGATGCTGCCGAGCTGGCCGCAGCAGGGACCGCGCCCGCATATGAGGAT
This sequence comes from Spirochaetia bacterium, assembly GCA_026002045.1. GTDB lineage: Bacteria > Spirochaetota > Spirochaetia > Treponematales > Breznakiellaceae > BNUT01. Next base: position 1,272 of record BOAV01000057.1, read on the forward strand.
TTTATTGAGCTTTTCGCCTCCCTGCCTTTACGTTATCACGCCGGCGCCGCCTTTTTGATGAATCAAAAAACACTCTCCGCCGTTATCCCTCTGGTAGACGGAAGTGGGAATCCTCTTTTTCATCCTGGCGGTTATGCCTATTCCGGGGAACCTTCATTTGTTGCCGGGAGTATCCTCGGGTGCCCGGTTTACCTTTCCGCTCTGCCTGATGCAGGAGCCGGAACCAAGCCTATCCTTTACGGCGATTTTAGGCGCTATGTGATTGTAGACAGGGCAGACGGTTTCAAGGTTCGCCGCCTTGGGGAACTTTATGCGGAAACGGGAGAAATCGGCTTTTCCGTATCTCATCGTACTGATGGCGCTTTAACAGACAGTGAAGCGGTTATCGCTTTAACCATGGATGTATAATGCCGGCAAAAAAAACTAAATCCGCGAAAATCATACAGGGTAATTTTCATCCGTGTCGCACTCAGAATAAAGATCCGTATTTTCCGAATCTTACAACTCCGCCCCAGCCTCCCGATGGATTAAACGAATGGGGTAAAGGGTTGTGGGTAAAGCTTTGCCATCAGCTCATTGAATCCGGGATTCTTACATCAGTAGATACCTTTGCCCTGGAACTGCTCTGTACCAGTTACGGTTTTGCTATGGACCTCCGTGAGGCTATGACGGTACAAGAAGTAAAAGGGGGAAATGGGAAGATTAAAAAGGTACGCGTTCCTATTACCTCTTATCTTGAAGGTAAAAACTCCCAAACCAACACCCTTTATGCTGCGTATAAATCAGAATTACAAGCTGTTGACCGGGGATTAGCTCAATTCGGTTTAACGCCCCGAGCGCGTAATCAGGTTGAAGCAGTGCCCAAAAAGGAAACTGTAGACGAATATGACCGTATAGCTTATAACTTACTTCACGATCAAGACGATTTTTCCAATAAAACAAAGGAAAAAAAGTAAAATGATCGATGATGATGATGGCGGATCATACGTAGATCCGACAGAATATCACATAGCAGAGGATGGGAGTATCGTTTATAAATATGATCCCGAAATTATTCGTGCGCGAAATAAAATAAAAATGGACGCGTGGATAGCGGAAAAAGAAAAACAGGTCGCAGCAAAAAAAAGAATGGATGAATTCTTGGCCGGCCTTGCAAAGAAATACCCTTTCGCTTGGCATACCCTATCGCATAGGAAGGTGGAATAATGGCGGATTTATCGCTTAAAATATCGGCAGATTTTAACTCAGCTCAACAAGCCTTTGAAAAACTCGCCAAGGATGCAGAGTCCGCAGGAATGACGGTAAAGCAGTTTACCAAGGCATTTGAAGATAAGGCCATAGACCAGTTTGAAGCAAAGCAGAAACTCGCCGCCGCTGCCATAAGCGCAACAAAAGGCGATCTTGCCGCCGCTGAATCGCAGTATAGGGCATACGGCGCGGAGATTCAGCGGCTTATCAAAAACGGCATGGATCCGGAAAGCGATGCAGTTCAGAAACTAAGGGCGGAATATACACAGATCGGGACAAAAATTGAGGCGGCAAAGGAAGCAGAGGTAGCCCTGGCCGCCGCTTCAAAGGCCGCCGCCGAGGTTCTTGAAAAAGAGGCCGATATAGTTGTCAAGCAACTGGACGCAAAGGGCAATCTTGCCAAAGAAAATGTAAAGCTTAAACAATCCCAGGATGATCTGAAAGAAAAAATAAAGGAGGCGTCTAAGGAATACGGGTCGGAATCGGATCAGGTAAAAGAATTACAGGTTGAATACGAGGCCCTAAACAAAAAAATAGAACAAAACGAAAAGGTCCAAGATATGGCAAACAATGCGGCAAAGGCCGCAGCTACGGCCCTGGCCGGCATCGGCGCGGCAACGGGAGCCTTCATCGGGCTTGCATTGAAGGGGGCAGCATCGGTGGAAGATATGACCATGCAGTTCAAGTCTCTCGTGGGCGGCACCGAACAGGCCAAAAACCTTGTCAAAGAACTAAACAAAGAGGCCGTCAATACGCCTTTCGAACTTGACGCTATTTCAAAGTCAGTAAAGACGCTGCTTCCCGCAATGAAAGGGGATGCGGACGCGGCGGTGGAGGCGTTCAAAATGCTGGGGGACACAGCGGGGGGAAGCGGGCAGGTCTTAGAAAGCGTGACGAGCGCCTACTCAAAGGCAATGCTTAAAGGCAAAGTGTCGATGCAAGAGCTCAACCAGATAGCAAACGCCGGTGTGCCTATTTTTGACGAAATGGCAAAATCCATGGGCGTCACGGTGGCGAAGCTTATGAATATGTCCTCGGAAGGAGAACTCACCGCTGACCACCTGACAGGGGCATTCGCCAGAATGACAGGCGAGGGTGGGGTATTTTTCGAGGGCATGAAAAACCAAGCCTTCACTTTTTCAAGTTCTTTGCTCGGGGTGAAGGAAAACTTGAACCTGACCGCCGCCGTCATCGGGGAGAAATTCCTGCCCTATGCAAAAGAAATTGTAGACCGCGCAGGGGAGGTCTTAGCGAGATTCAACGACTGGATTTCGGAGGGCAACAACCTGGAAAGCACCCTGAAAACGGTGGGGATAGCGCTTGTGGGCGCCGGTGCAGCCCTTGCTGCTTTTCTGGTAATAACAAAGGGTGCAGAAGCGATAAGAAATATGACCGCCGCATTTAAGGCGTTTAACCTTGTTTTGAAGGATAATCCCCTCATCGCTATTACCGCCGGTGTAATAGCGTTAATTACTGCTTTTTCAATTCTTGCCGAAAAGGTGGGCGGGGTTAAAGAGGCCTTTGCAGTTGTGGGAAAAACAATAATGACTGTTATTGGCCAGCCTATAGATTGGGTTCTTGAAAAGGTTCAGGGCCTCCTTGAATTTGTAAGCAAATTTCCGGGGGCCGATAAATTGCTTAAAGGCCCCATGGAGGCGCTTGATAAAGCCAGGGCATGGTCAACGTCATTTGGATCTGTATGGGAAGATGGACTTGACGCATTTACCAAGCCATATGCCGAGGCACGAAAAAAAGAACTGGATGATCTTAAATCTGAAATTGAAAACAGTGCAAAGAATATAAATCTCACCCCCCCGGAGATGAAAATTGATACCGAAGCTGACAAAACTGCCGCGGATAGGTTAAAAAAACAAAAAGAGCATGATAAGCTCCTTAAAGATTTAGCCCTTTCCGATTTAAAGGATCGCCTTGCCGCTATCGCAGAAACCGAGGCCCAGGGAGAGGCCGCCCGGCAGGCAGCCTTCGCCGGTTTCCTTTCCGCCCGTTTAGAAGCGGAAAAACTTGACGATGAAGCGCGTATAACCTACTTACAGGAACAGGCCGCCCTTACCATTCAAAACATGCAGACACAATTTGATGCAGAGCGGGCACTAATTCTTAAAAATACTCAAATTACGGAAGATGAAAAGGCCGCCCTTGAACAACAATTAGCGGAACAACATGACACAGAAATGCTGTCGATCCTCCAGGCCTCCCATGATTTGCAGATTCAGGAATTGGATCGATTGGTACAAGCGGACAAGGAAGCAAAGAAAAAGCAGATTGAGGAAGAAAAGAAAGTAGCGGAAGCCAGAAGGGCTATCAATCAGGCATCCCTAAGCGCGGCGTCAAGCTTTTTCGGCGATATGGCGGGGCTTTTGAGCCAGTTTTCAAAAGAAAATAAAGCGGCCCTTGCGGTTGAAAAAGTTTTGGGGCTTGCCCAGATAGCCATGAATACCGCCATTGGTATCAGCCAAGCCATAGCACAGTTTGGGCCGCCCCCCTCTCCCCTGGGAATTATCGGCATTGCATCAGCAGCGGCAACGGGGGTAATGGCAACCGCTTCGCTTATCGCCGGATGGGCAAAGGCCGCAAGCGCGGAAACCGGCGGCAGCTTCATAGCCAACGGCCCCCCGGGAGTGGACACAAACCTCCTGCGGGTAAACAACGGCGAACAGGTGGATGTAACCCCGGCTGGCCAAGTGGCGCAGCGGGATTCGGGATATTCAGGAAACGCGGGGTATACCGTTGATTCAATGCGGGAGATGATCTGCGAAATCGTAAATTGGGGATTCAGGCGGGGGCTTATCTATGCCATACCGACGGGGAATATATGAAAATCCTGCCCCATACAACTGGCAGATAACTTATAAAGGAGTAACAGAATATGATCAAATTTGACAAATACTATAAGGAGTATGAAAAAAAGAACAACAGGGAAAATGCCAAAAAGCTGAAAGCAAAAAAAGGCGATCCGAGGGCTATATCGCTGCTTGTTTTTTCAAAATATCTTGAAGCCCTTGATAGCGCAAGCCAATTCATAAAGGTATGTAAAGGGCCGGAGGATCAAAAAAATTCTATCCTCGAAAAAACCGCAGCACTAAAAGCGGATATCCAGAAATTTACTGCCAACCTGTAGGGTAGATCACCTTCCTTTTTAACATTTTCATTGTTCAGGATTAGGTAAAATCAGGAAGCCATGATCCGGGGACTTAAGGCGAACCCCAGAGAAGCCATGACTTTCACGATGGTTTCAAAAGACGGGTTTCCCTCCAGGGAAAGGGATTTGTAAAGACTTTCCCGGCCCCGGCCGGAATCATCGGCAATCTTTGCCATGCCGCGAGCCCTGGCAACGTCGCCTATAGCGGTGATGATCAGGTCAGAATCGCCGCTCTTGAAAATATCATCCAGGTAGAAAGCAATATCTTCTTCGGTTTCAAGATATTCCGCCGGGTCCCATACCGTTGTCTTTACTGGTTTCATGCTATACCCCCTCAAGGTTTTCCGCGATCTTTTTCGCGGCCTTTATGGTTTCGTCCTGCGTGGACTTGTCGCTTCCGCAAAGCAGGATCACAAGCTCATCGCCTCGCCGAATGTAATACACCCGGTAGCCGGGGCCGTAATCGATACGTAATTCAGAAATGCCGTCCCCTACCGGCTTTGTGTCCCCAAAGTTACCAGTGGAAATCCGGCGGATACGGGCATTGATGATCTGCTTTGTTTGCCGGTCATTGATCGCCCGAATCCATGTCTTGAAATGCTCCGTTTCCCGTACCGTTATCATGTTTTTAGTGTATCCTATGGAATACGGAAAGTCAAGAGGGGTGGGGATGCTCACGGCTATTTGTCCTTGTCTACAGTAAGTCGCTTAGGGGCGTGAAGGTTTCCGGGTGTTCCTGGTATTCCTTTTCCCCCGCGGCAATGATTGCCCATTCCTCTGCGGTCAAGTCGGTTTCGATGGTATAAAGCGGCCCGGCAAGGACTGTAAAAAGCGGCTTCAATGCTATCCCTTTACGCTGCGGCCTGGTCCGGGGCTTGTGGCCATGGCGGGGACGGATGCGCCGCAGCCTTGGGGCGCGTCCGGGACTTCCCGGAAAGCATCCCGTTCAAATTCGTCAAACCGCTCCTGGGTGATCCCCCCCATTTCAAGGTGAAGCTTGAAATCTTCGTGCAAGGCTTCATAGTGTTTACTGCGGTATACCTTCATTTTATTGAGCGTGAGCCATTACCTGGCGCAAAATAGAATTGAGCCGGGTTTGATAACCTTTTCCCCCATGCTTGAGCCAAGCCACCACATCGGCATCCAGTTTACAGGTAACGGCAACCTTTACAGGCCGGTACATACCCCGGTCTACCAGCGGCCTGGGGCGGAGTACAAGGGTATCAAGAGGGGGGATGTCAGAGCAGTCTATATCCTCATCCTTAATGGCGGCCACCCGGTCCCATTCTTCCTGGCTTACCAAGGGCATTGTTTCGTTGGTATAGCTAACCATTCCCATAATAGTATTTTTCCTCCTCGTGTTTTTTTGCCCTTCGGGCGGAAATAATACGGACCGTTTCCGGGTCCGGCTGGGTAAAGGTAATAAGCATAACGCTGTTTTCGGCAAAGCCGGCCAGCATTAGGCGTTCCTCATCAAGGCTACTATGCTTATCATCATAATATTCTTTCCGCAGAGGGTCAAAAAAGGCATAGTGGGCTTGGACAAAGCTGATTTTATGCTTTTTAATATTCAGTTGGTTCTTTTTTTCGTCCCATTCAAACCTCATGTTGACCCACTAAAATACATATTATATCATACTTATAAAAATGTCAATTCTTTCTAAATCGGCCTCATATATTCCCCGGTTCACTTCATCGGCGGCGGCCATTAGTTCCGGGTCCGTTATACCCTCTTTATCGGCCAGCCGGGAAAAGCTCTTTGTCTTAAATATACACATATCCCATTTTCCTTACAATGCCCTGAAAATTACCGGCCCCCTATAGGAGAGGCCGACACCCCTCCAAAATAGCCCCCAGGACGCGCGAGGCGGGCTTATACGGGGCGCGGACCTTATTTGTCCCCAATCCTCACGTATTCGATAACATCCCCCGGCTGACAGTCCAGGTAGGCGCATATCCGTTCTAAGACTTTGCCGTCTACTGGCTGATTTTTATTCAATTTTGCTAGGGTAGGGGCACTTATTATCCCGTCCCTGGTAAGATCCGTCCCCTTCATCCCTTTGTCCACCAATAGGTGAAAAAGTGGCTTGTACGTTATGCCCATAAATTCTCCCTTACTTAAATATATCATTATTATCGATAGTTTGTAAAGCGATTATTTAAAAAAAGAAAAATAATATAAAATTGATAAATAAACACTTGACAAAATAAAAGAACACTTATATATTTAAGCAAAGAGTGAATCATAGGGAGGTAAACATGATTTTCAAGGGTTTTGTGTTCCGGTGGGCGGTATCCCTCAAGGAAGTAGGGGAGCGGTGGGGCATCTATCCGTTGATATGGGCCGGGCTGTTTATCCGGGGGAGGTGTAGGCAATGAACCTTGAACCGGAAGCCCCCAGGGTGGCGAACCCTTCGGATGCCGTGGATCTCATCAGTACCCTCATGGAGCTGGTAGAGGGTGATACCTCTAAGAAGGACCGCCAACTTCGGCAGGGGTTGGAAACACTGCGGGATGCGGTAGAGCGGGGAATTATATGACCGCCCAGGCGGTAGGACTGCGGGTACTGAACGGAGATATTAGCGGCGGTCGGCTCATGGTCAGGGCATAGGGATTCATGGGAGAGGCGGGGCTTCCTCGTGTTGGGAAACAGCATGGACAGCCCCAGCCTTTCCCTTTTAATAAGCGGCCCCGGACTTATGGGGCAAAGGATGGTTTTATATGGCAACAAACAAAGCGGAAACGGAAGTCATTGAGGCTTACCGTCTGGACGAATCGGCGGCCCTTCTCAATTTGGCCCGGTACGTGCTGCGGGTTTCTCAATCGGAGGATCAAGCGTTGATTCTCCATGATGATGAATTGCACGGCCTGGAAATCCTGCTTGCGGAGGTTCAGGTTAATTTAGGAAGGGGGTATGTATGATTCCTTCATGGTGCAAAAAATGCGAGGTTGAATCGTTCAGCCCTGGGGGGCGGGATGTGGACGCGGCACTAATCGCGGCGGGGTTTGTCCGGGAAGAATCCGGCATAGAACACCAGGTAGGCCCGGATAGGGACCTTTCTATTTGCCGGGCAAAATATACCAGGGGCAAAAATGAAAATGTCTTTATCATTACCAATGAAAAGGGTGGCCCGGTCCCTGGAGGTGCGGCATGACTTTCAATGATTCGGGGGAGGTAGTGTCCCAGGTTAAGGCTTTGGCATATATGGCCCATTCCCAAAATTTGGATATTCCTGTTGATGAAGGCGTCTTACATGGCTATCAGATTTTCGGTTATGTAGTTGTTGAAAGTTTGAAAGCCATGATTGCCGATTTTGAGAATCAAATCCATGAGCTGCGGAGGGCAGCGGGGTTGGAAGTACATGAAACGTGAAAATCAAATCGGCTGCCGGGTGTCCTTCCCCTCCAGCTTTTTCATGGAGCTTGAGGATGTTTGGAAACACGGGGAGGGCGGTTGCCATCGAGCGCAGCCCTTCCAGGACTTCCTCAATATGCTGGTAGGGTACGGGCTTGAATCATACCGGGATAGACTACGGCCGGCCGTGGATGAAGCGCCACCGGTTCCGGATGGAGGCCCGGATCCCGCAGATGATGAAGCATGGGATTTCCCCCGCAGTAAGCGGCACCCCCTGCTGCGGTTCCCTGAGGAAGGGTAAGCGTTAAATCGTCCGGGGCCAGTTCCCCGGTAAAACCTTGCCCGTATGGGCTGGTATTTTACAGGACGTGGAGGTCAATTAATTTAGTTAAGGCGGCGCCCCTTCCCTTTGAGCGGAGAGGGGCTTTTTATTGCCCCGGACAAATGACAGATAAAAGGCAGATACAGACAAGGTATAGATAGGCTTAAATCAGCCTTAATATGTCAAAATGATTGACACCCTTCCATGTATGGCGATAAAATAATCTTAGGTAAGCATTGATAGGCTAATATATATTGACCAAGGGGTTGCTCATAATCTCTTGGTCCGAGGTTCAAGTCCTCGATGGCCCAAAATCGTAACTCTTTATAATACAAAGAGTTACAGCGAGATACCGGAAGCACCGGCTCCATTATTCCAAATCCAAGTCGGAATGAGTTACGGGAAGAACCCCAATTCATTCCAAACAGGAGGAATTATGGGCCGGTCTTTTTATTCGTATTGAGGGGGTCTAATACCCCGCCCTTTAGGGTGGTTAAAAGGTATTAGACCCCCGAATATAACCACCTTTCGAGAACAACATACCTCGTCCTTTAGGGCGAGGTATTTGATTTATACCCCCGTAATGGCGTTATCTATGCGGAGATATTGAATCCGCAGACCGGGGAGCGGGTCGCCAGCCGCAGCACCCGGACAGCAAACCGGGACGAGGCGGGTTTAACCGTGGCGCAATGGCTCCGGGATGGCATCCCCACCCGGCGCAGGAAAGTCCGCCGGACCGTAGAGGCCATAGGGGGCATCAAAAACATTCTGCAATCCATCGAAAAAACCCCCGACCTGGACGGGGAAGCGGCGCTTCAAATTACCGAAGTCCTGCGGCGCAGGGGGCTTATCAGTTTCCCCGTGGTCAAAGCCGGTCCCGGAAATGTTGATTGGTCAGGGTTCCATCGCTCATTTTTACAACCTCCTTGGCGTTTGCAGATTGGCTTGCAGGACCGCATAGAGATAGGCCCGGATAAGGGGTTCATTGCCCTTTAATCGAACTTCTTTAAATATAGTATCCGCGCTCTGTATATTCAAGCCGCGGCTTAATCCTTTTATCCAGAGATTGTCGGTTTCGGTGAGCTCCGGGCTGGCGATGATCTGAATAGGCAGTAGATCCCCGGTAACCTGGTATATGCCGCTTCCGGTTTCCTCAATTTGATATTTATGGACTTCCTTCAGGCATTTTATGAGTTCACGGGGATATTTGGAGGCCGCAAGGGTGATGGTCAGGCTGGTTATCGAGGCTTTCCGCCTCGGCCTTGCCGGGGATAATGCTTATCAGGCGGCCGAGTTCCGCCTTGACCTTTTCCCGCTGGGCCGGGGAAAGCGCCACCGATGTGTTTATTGCGATATAGGGCATGATGGTACTCCGTTTGTAAGGATTTTATTGGTTGATTATAGCGGAATTGGCTGGGGGTGTCAAAGAGGCGGGAGATGTGAGATATTGCGGGTCGGCAGGGAGATTTAAGTTCTACTTTTTCTTTGGTTTCTTTTTTCCCGCTATCAGCAATTTTTTTTCTGCCCGTTCCAGGGACTCTAAAAAGTGCTGTTCTACCGGTGTTAAGGCATATTGGGTTCGCTTTTTAAATTTTTCATATTCCTTATCGGCTTTTCGTTTTGCGTTTTCGGCGCTGATTTTTCCTGCATGGTTAAGGATATCCCTGCCCGAAAGTTTCATAAAATCGTCCAGTTTTACGATCCAGTCTTTCATGTACATGGGGGTCTTGCTCTTGGCCTGCAATTCGGCATAGTCCAGATACAGGGTAACGATCCGGTTCAACGTATCCAGCTCATCTTCGGAAAGATAATTTTTTGCAAATTCGGCATCGTTTTTTTTCGGGAAATGGCCGGACCATGTTGAGAGGCCCATAAAATCCTTTTCCGCATTGGCCCTGTTGTAGATAATCTCGGCGGCAGTATGACCATGGGCGGAAAAGTGCATCTTGTTTTGAATGGTCGCGAAGAATTGCTGGGTAATGTCAGAGCGGGGATCATAGTCGATACTGGTGGCGTAGATTTCCAATACTTTCCGGTAAAATACCTTTTCCGATGAGCGGATGTCCCTAATCCGTTCAAGGAGTTCCTCAAAGTAGTTTCCCCCACCGGATTTTAACAACTCGTCATTCATGGCAAAGCCTTTCAGCAGATACTCTTTAAGAATGCCGCTTGCCCATATTCTGAATTGGGTTCCCCGTAAGGATTTTACCCGGTAGCCGACAGAGATAATGACATCAAGGTTGTAAAAATTGGTTGGTTTGTCGGAATTAGGAAATTGCATTTTTTGCAAATTCCTTTTTTCTTCCAGTTCACCCTCATTGAAAATATTCTTGATATGACGGCTTATAACGCTGGTATCCCGTTGAAAAAGCTCGGACATCTGATCCTGGGTCAGCCATACGGTATCCCCGTCGAAGGTAACTTCAATTTTTGTTAAACCATCGTCGGTTTGGTACATGATTAAGTCAGAATTTGAGGGGGTCATGGCAAGGGCGCTCCGTGTCCGCTATCCCAAATTTCATACGAAATTTCAATCACCGCAAATAACTCCATTTATATAATAGTAAATTCTAAAGGATTAAAGGTGTTTATTTCGTTAATTCTTCCACTTTGAAGTAGATATTTTTTTCTGCTATTGAACCAACGTTCCCTCCAGTAATCCGCTAAGTCTTTCATGGGATAGTTATGGTAATTAGGTTGTTGTTCTTCTCCTAAAAGAATTTTTTTATAATTTTCCGCTAAAGGTATAGCATATATATTTCTTTTGAAGGAATGTTTTAGTAACATATCAGAATTGATACCTATTATATCACAGGCTTCTCTGATAACGCGCATTCGCCAATTAGGGCCATCGCCAAATCGATTTGATATTATAATATTATTTTGAATTAACAAATTTTGCATCATTAAAAATGTTTCATTTGTTAAATGCAATGATCCAAATCCTTTCGTTTTTCCTATTTCATTATATAAATATTTCTCATTATATTGTATACGATTATATTGAGAACTGCGCCCATATAGACTAGTGGTAAACAGGCATACAAGATTTGTCGAGATACGATTGTTAATATTAGTACATATATTCTCATATTTTTCTTTATAGATTTTTCGTATTTCATTTGACGCTAAAATATAAGCTATTAATTTACCCCCAAGCATTGTATTATATGGTGGCATAGCGCCTAAAACATACGCATCCATACAGAATATTAAATTATTGGTTCTTGTTTTAGTGTCCCATTCGATCCAATTGTCCCGTTCTGGAATATGGATTATAGGACTGCCAAGCGCCGCTATGCCGATTATAGGGCGATTTTCTATTGCTTCATCACGGACTAATAATTTGATACGGCGTCCCACATAGTCACTATAAGGTGAAGACCAATAATATCTGCATATTCTGAATAATTCATGCTGGCGATCTGTTGTGCATACTTCAATACTGGGTATAATCTCACTTTTAAAAGCTTCTTTTCCGGTAGCTAAATTGTCTCTAAGCAGGTTTACATGGTTATTTATCCATATTTGATTTTTTATTAAGATTTCTTGTCTTTTGAAATTCATGGATTGCTTGACAACGTCCTTAGCATATTCAGTCGGAGGACTAATCACAAAGGTACCATTGTTAGTTTTTAAATCCCATTTTAATTGAAATAAATCACGAACGATAAGTAATTTTAGCCGTTGCTCGATGTCGTCAGCCTGAGGATTGGTCTCTATAGTAAGAGCATTCTGTAAATTCATAAAGCAAATTATATTTTTGAATCGGGATAAACCGAATTCCCAATGAGTTTTTCAAACTCCTTGACACGGACCGGTAGGGCAAATGCTTGATTTGATGAAACCATATAAAGGTTTCCCGGTATTGTTTCCCGTTGTATAAAATTAGAAATAACACCGTCATAATTTATATTTGATTTGACCAAGGCTCTTATGTCGTCACTATTACCCATATGAAAGACGAAAAAGTTTTCTGCCTGTGTCCTTATTTCTTCAGATATTGCAGAAGGTCGCTGGGTAACGGCTATTATACCAAGGCCAAATTTTCTACCTTCTTTTGCTACACGTACAAAGGGATTGGCATTTGATCGAACAAATTCTTCGGATAAGACATTTTGGGCTTCTTCGACCACAATAACAACAGGAATTACAGAATTTTCCGGGTTATTTGTATAGTTTTCTTTGTTTGTTTCAAATATTTTTCTAACAATCATGGTAGAAATTATCGATGCATCCATATTGTCCTTTAATGACAGATCTATAATTACCGTTTTTCCGGCTTTTAGATTAAGAAAAATATTTTCGACTAACTGTGATTTTGATGAATGTATGCCCTTGCCTTCATCAATAAGATGCCTGATTCTTTTTCTGATGGCCGCGATGGTTCTACCTGCACTTGCAGCTTCTTTGTCGGTTGTCTTTGTAAAGAAATCAGGATACTGTTGATGAAGGAGCTGCGGATCGGCAACATACCTGTCTATGTTTTCTATGAAATCTGTCACTCCCTCGTCGTCCAAGTACAAGAGGAATGATTTCATTACTTCGGAAAATCCAGCGCTAAAATTAAGAATATCCCCAATTGTTAAATGCAAGTGTGTGTTAATCAAAACCTTGCCAGCATATGTAAAGTGACTCTTATACTTCTCATCAATGGGTTTATCACTATAAACGATCAAGTTATCTTTTATTTTTTGCTCGTTTATATCCCCCAATCCATAGGTGCGTTGATGCTGACTCTTTTGAAAATATTCCCCGTCTAAATCAAATATCAATTTTCCGTAAGTGTTATCGCCTATCATATGATAAAGCATAACCTTCATGAGATTGGTTTTCCCAAACCCGGATTGGGCAAATATCATCGTTCTTTTGTTGCGCAATTTATTAATATCAAAAAGAATATCCCCTTTATCATGGGCTACATCTTCACCTATACAGAGATTTCCAATGGGAACCCCGTTGCTGTTTTCGTGATTTAAAAGTTCTTGAACTTCCAATGTATTTAAATGGCGGGCATGGTAAGAAACAGTTGGCAATTTTCTAACCGCTGTTGTAAAACTTAAGGTAGAACCAGTATTATGAAATGTTCCAAGAATACGTACTTTATAAGTATAGCTAAATATTTTCTGTTTATCCCTGTCTGAAAGTTCCCTTTCGGCAATACGAGCGTAGTGGACAGCTATGAGCGTTTTATCCTGGGAGCGAAAAATGGGATCTTCATCGTAGATTTCAGCTTCAACACGGGCAAGAAATTTTACACCATCTTCGTTTTGAGGAGCTAATACGATAAAATCGCCGGTTTGCGGACTGGCCTTAGAATCTTCATAAGAAGAATATATAAGTAATGCATCTTCCGTTGTTTTCTGTCCATAAAGAACGCCAAAATCACTTAGCTTTTCCATATTCATTCTCCTTTAAAATAGATCATGAGTATCAAGAAATAAATTTTCTATATCGATATGGTCCATACGTTTATCTTTATATAAACTGAGTTTGACCAAGTTGATTACTTCCTCTTTGAAGTTTCTTTTTAAAGTTACAAAATTGTGTGCTTCAACTAATGGATAAGGGTACCCCAAAATATAGTGTTCTTGGGTTAGTCGTGTTAGTTCTTTGTGTATTTTTTCCACTTGCTGTATATCTCTATCCATAATTCCCTTTTCAATTTCGGGGATGACATCAAATATATTTAAGTCTGAAATTATCCAGTCATAGTTTTGAAGTTTTTCTACATAGTCAAGCCTTGCCGCATGGAATATTCCAAAACCACGCCCACCAATTAATGACTTTTTTAAATACATATTATTTTCAGTTTTGTAAGCACCGGACAGGACCTGCATTGGAACCTCAAACCAACAACATAATTTTTGTTTATGCGGATTTGATTCCCTAAATGGATAAGCAGGCTTTAGTTGGTCCTGCAAATAATCATCTATTTGTTTTAAAGTATAATTCAATTCCATTTTAACTGGAGATTTCTTTGTTATTGCGACTACATTGACACCTTTTTCA